>JAFUCC010000129.1 GCA_017459925.1 Eggerthellaceae bacterium | reverse complement strand
TTGAACATCACCCCTGGGGTGACGTTCAATCAGCCGCCGAGTCTGCGAGGACAAGCGATCGCATAGCTCCAAAACCGAGAGAGCGGACGAGGCAAATTAGAACATCATGAAGACTTTGGCGAGCAGAAAGCCGATGAGGCCGCAGCACGGGAAGGTGAGCACCCACGCCAGCACCATGTCCTTGGCGATGCTCCAGTTCACGTGCTTGATGTTCTTGGAAGCGCCCACGCCCATGATGGCCGCCGTCGAGCAGTGCGACGTCGAAACCGGCATGCCCGTGATGCTCGAGACGAACAACGTGATGACGGTGCTGATAGAAGCGGCGACGCCTTGATGCTTTTCCAGCTTCACCATGTCCATGGCGACGGACTTGATGATGCGCTTGCCGCCGAGGAACGTGCCGAGCGAAATGCACAGCGAGCACGCGATCATCAGCCAAACCGGGAATCCTGCCGAGTCGGCGGATTCCATGCCGAACGAAAGCGCAATGCCCAAGATTGCGATGGACATGAACTTCTGTCCGTCCTGCGCGCCGTGCAAGAACGACAACAGCGCAGCGCACACGTCTTGCGTGGCTACGAAGAGCTTCCCGGATGTGCGGCGGTTAATGTTTATGAACACGCGCTCGATGACGCGCACGGCAAGCCAACCCAGGATGAAGCCCGCGACAAGCGAGAACACCATGCCGTAGATGACCTTCATCCACTCGCCTATCACCACGCCGCCGAACCCGTTCATGGCGATAGCGCCGCCGGTGATGCCCGCGATGAGCGAATGCGACTTCGATGCGGGAATGCCGCGCCACCAGCAGAACACGCCCCATATGATGGCGCCTATCATAGCCGCCATGAGCGCCATGAGCGCCTGATGGGTGTCTCCTGAAAAATCGACCATGTTGAACATGGTGTGCGCGACCGCGGTCGAAATGTAGGTCATGCCGACCAAGCCGACGAAGTTGAACACCGCAGCCAGCACGAGTGCCTGCGTGGGCGTGAGGCATCGGGTGGAAACAGCGGTTGCAATGGCGTTCGGCGCGTCAGTTGCGCCGGAGATGAGGGTGACGACCAGGGAAAGGAGGATGATGACCGCCAGCGACGGGTACGCGCCGAATTGGCCGATGATCGCAACTAAACTCAGGTCCATCGCGTTCCTATCCCCTTGGAAACCGTGGACTACTAATTTTAACCCCACTTTTTCAAATTGTGGTAAATAACTCGATGTAGTGCGAAAACAGATTTGCGCGAAATCGGCTATTCAACAGTCGCTCTGCAAGTGTCGCGAAACTTCGAAGATTACAACAGCAAAAGCGGGCCGAACGAATCGCTCCGTTCGGCCCGCTTCGGGAACCGGCTTAATCTGCGTCAAACGCTAGTAGCCCAATGGGGAGTATCCCCTTTGGGCTACTCAGGCGAACCGCTCTTCCAGGTAGCCGGGTCGTTCACGTACGGCACCATGCCTTCCTCGTGACCTCCGTTCGCATCGAGACGCTTCAGGAAGTCCCTGGTCTCCTTTGCGACGACGCCCGACAGCGCCAGCAGGGCGATCATGTTCGGGATGGCCATGAGGCCGTTGAAGATATCGGCGATGGTCCACACGGCGGCAACCGTCATGTACGGGCCGATGAACACGGCGATGATGTAAAGCCAGCGGTACACCTTCACAGCCTTCATGTTTCCGTTGGTCAGGTACTCGAGGCAGCGCTCGGAATAATAGTCCCAACCGAGAATGGTGGTGAAGCCGAACAGCGCCATGCACAGCATGACGAGGAAGTTCGTGACGGCGGCCGGCAGGAACGGCAGGCCCTCGGCAAACGCGTACATGGTCACCTGTGCGCCTTCGAGGCCGGTGTTGCCCGCACCCGTCATGACGAGCGCGAGGCCGGTCATCGAGCAGACGATGATGGTGTCGAGGAACGTGCCGGTCATGGACACGAGGCCCTGGCGCACCGGTTCCTTCGTCTGAGCGGCGGCGGCGGCGATGGGCGCAGAGCCGAGGCCGGCTTCGTTCGAGAAGATGCCGCGCGCGATGCCCTTCTGCATGGCGATGATCATGGCGCCGAGCGCGCCGCCAGCTGCAGCGCGAAGGCCGAACGCGCCCTCGAAGATCTGCACGAACGCATCGGGCAGCGCCGTGATGTTGAAGATGATGACGACGAGGCCCATGACCACGTAGATGACGACCATGACCGGGATGACCTTCTCGGCCACGGCGGCGATGCGGCGCAAGCCGCCGATGACGATGAGCGCCACCATGACGGCGAGCAGCAGGCCGCCGATGACCGTGGCCCACGTGTAATCATGGCCGAACGCGCTGAACGCAATGGCCAGGCCATCGGGGTCGAAGAAGCCGTTGATGGAGCTCGAAATGCTGTTCACCTGCGTGAACGTGCCGATGCCGAGCAGGCCGACGCACACGCCGAAGAACGCGAAGAGCTTAGCCAGCCACTTCCAGTTCTTGCCCATGCCGCGCTCGATGTAATAGAACGGGCCGCCGAGCGCATGGCCGGTTTCCTTGTCGTAGCTGCGGTACTTCACGGCCAGCATGCCCTCGGCGTACTTGGTGGCCATGCCGAACAGGGCTGCAACCCACATCCAGAACAGTGCGCCCGGGCCGCCTGCGACGACTGCGGTCGCGACGCCGACGATGTTACCGGTGCCGATGGTGGCCGAAAGGGCCGTGCACAGCGCAGCGAAACTCGTGACCTCGCCACCGGCGCCCTTCTCGTTCTTCATCATGTAATGCAGCGCCTTGCCGAGCTTGCGGAACTGCAAGCCCCCGACGCGGATGGTCAGGAAAATGCCCCCGAACAAGATGAGGCAGATGAGCGGGATGCCCCAGACCAGGTCATCGACCGCTCCCAAGAAATCGTTGAACGACGCGAGTGCCGCTTCCACCGTCTCCCCTTTCACACTGCACCGCAACGCGATGCGCCCTTGCTACACGCTCAGTTCATCTGGGGAAACGGAAAAGGAACGCGCGGCTGATCAGCCACTTGCGTCGCCTCCGTCCGTTTGCCTGAGAGATTCAGCCCTCAGCGGGCCTTGCACCTTCGGCACTCATTTAAGAGTTCTCCAGAGTTTTCTCCGCCTCCGGTTTCATTGTTCGATTCCGAAGGCATCACAGAAAAGCGCATGCGCCATTATGCGCCCCTGCGCCGCCGATTGCAAGAGGAAATTTCGCTATGCCTCGCGGTATTTCGCCATGAGGTCCCTGAATAGTTCGGAGGAACTGGGCGGCGTGATCACGATGGCGTTGGCGCCCGCTTCGATGGTGGCCGTGATGGACTCGGGCGTCTTACCGCCTGAGGCCATTATAGGTACCTTCGGATGCTGCTTTCGAATCTTTGCCACGAGCTCGGGGGTTTTCGCCCCGCCAGCCACGTTGATGATAGCGGCGCCGTTGCGGATGCGCAAGCCGACGTTCGTATGCTCGTTGGCCACCGTCGCGACGATGGGAATGTCGAGCACGCGCGCCATGGCGCGCACGTCCTTGTTCGGCAGCGGCGCGTTCACCACGACGCCGAGCGCACCGAGGCTTTCGGCGTCGTTCGCCAGGTACACCGCCCGCATGCCTTGCGTGGTGCCGCCTCCCACGCCGCAGAACACGGGCACCGAAGCCGCTTGGATAATCGGCGCGCTGATTGAGCGCTGCGCGGTGAAGGGATGCACGGCGAATATCGCGTCGGCATCGCAGTTCTTGATGATGGCCAAGTCAGTTGAGAAGAGCAGGCTTTTGATGCGGCGACCGAACACGACGATGCCCGACGCCTTCTCGATTTCCTTCGGCATCTTCAGGATGTTGTGGCGCAAACGCGACTCGAATGGCAGGATGCCCTCGTCGTCAGCGGCGAGTTCTTGGATGGGAGACGCGTTCTTTGCCATATGGCACCTCCTGAATCGTCGAGCGGTTCACTCAGCCTATCATATGGTTCTTTGCGTGAAGGTTACAGATGAGTAGCAGGACTGTCCTGTGACTCATTTTCCGTGATGGACTGCGAACTCGGGTGATTTCCAGAAAATGAGTCACAGGACAGTCCTGCTACTCATCACTCGAGCATGTCGCATGCCCATTGGGCGGCAACCATCGAGCCCTTGGCGAGCATGGCCTCGTCGATGGTGTAATAGCAACTGTGCTGCGGATGGTCGGCGCCGATTGCGGGGTTGTGGGAGCCAACGAACACGAACACGCCCGGCACGATACGCAGGTACTCGGCGAAATCCTCGCCTGCGAGCGTGCCCTGGTACGACCCAACTGCATCTTCGCCAAGCACCTTCTCGACAGCCTTCCGGGCGACTTCAGAGCAGGCCGGATCGTTCACGACGGCCGGATTGCCTTCCTCGAACGAAAACGTTATATCGGCGCTGAACGCATGGGACGTCTTGCCGGCTACGCGCTCGATGCGGTCGATGACGCGTTCCCGCAAATCCCGATTCCACGTGCGCAAAGTTCCCGTGATATACGCGGAGCCCGCCATGATGTTTCGAGCAGTGCCGCCATGTATCTCGCCAACCGTGATGACGACCGGCTCGAACGGCGATGTGCGCCGTGACACGATAACTTGAAGCGCGTCGACGATCTCGCACGCAATGACGATGGCATCCACTCCCTTGTGCGGCATGGAGCCATGGGCGCTCACGCCCTCGATGTCGATGCGGAACCAGTCGGTGTAGGCCATGCGCGGACCGGGCTCGCACGATATGGTTCCGTCTTCGACCTCGCTCCAGATATGCGCGCCGTAAATAGCGTCGACGCCTTCCAATGCGCCCGCCGCAATCATGTCGCGCGCGCCGATAGAAATCTCCTCGGCGGGCTGGAAGATGATGCGCACCTCGCCCTTCAGTTGGCTGCGCAGCTGGTTCAGCACGCGAACCGCACCGAGCATCATGGCCATGTGGCAATCGTGACCGCACGCATGCATGACGCCATCGTTCTTGGAAGCGTATTCGAAGCCCGTGCGCTCGGTCACCGGCAGCGCATCCATGTCAGTGCGCAACGCGATGCGCTTCGCGGGGTTTCCCGCATCGTCGTACGCGCCTTCAGCTTCACCGCGAATGGTGGCGATTATGCCCGTGCCGATGAAATCAGCGCGCTCGTCCGCGAACTCGGCTGGACGGGGTCCTTGCACGAGCCGGTACTCGATCCCCCACTCGTCGAGCTTCGCACGCACGAACGCGCTGGTCTCAACTTCGCAGGCGCTCAGTTCCGGATATTGATGGAAATGCCGTCGCCACGCGATGACGTCGCTTTCAGATTCGAAAGCAAGCTTGCGTATGAGATCTGAGGTCAGAAGGTCACTAGTTTGCTTTTCCATGATATCCCCATCGCCTTGCCTATACGATAGTAGTAAAGCACAAGAAAATGAACGAACCGTGTTCGGCTCTTGCGCAAGGGTAAGCGCAAGACGATTGCAGGGACGCCCTCAGGACGCCGCGTGCAGAATTGAATGGTTTGGACAACGCTGCAGGACTGAACCATCTAAACCGTGCAATCCTGTGCACCACTTGCTTTCCGCGCTCAGGATCGCACGATTTAGTCTGTTTTCAACGACGCTGGAAGAACCTGACCTGGGCTTTTGCCGCCTTAGCCTTCTGAAAACCACCTAAATCGCCGAATCTCGCGCAAAGAGCCCGACGGCAATGCGATGTCAGCGCTCCGCCGGCATATCAGCGTTGTCGTGCAAGGGCGCGATTGCGCGTGAAACACAATCGGAGCGTCATCTCCATGCGCCATACATCCTCCACTGTCTTCCGCGCAAAACGCTCTATCACATTGTCTTGGAGCAAAACATGCTTACCACCTCCTCGGCAACGGTGCATGCCCTTCGTTGCGTTCCGAACGAAAGGCGTTCGATATTCTTCGGAATTCAACGGGTGTTTGCGTTGTTTGTTAGCGTACTTCGCATCTCCTTTTCGAGCTTTTCACGCGCATTTGCGCGGTATTGCCGTTGGTTAAGATGAGCCCGCGAACAGGTACGCTTGTTTCGTCGGATTCGTCAGCTAAGGAATGGCTATGGCTTTCTTTTTATCGCACATAAGCGCTGCCACCTTTTGGAGAACGGTGTACAGCTGCAAGCGCAGGCCGCTGCAAGATGAGAGCCTGTCACCAACCGATAACTCCAACTGCAATGCAAGAGACCTTCGCAATGCATTGCCAAGCTGGGCCGATTGTGATTTTGAAATGCTTCAAGGAGGTCCGTTCCACGTCTTAGCTCGCACGTTCACCGGCCTTCGCAAAAGCCCTCGCGTGAAAAGCCGCCTGTGGACCGCCCCGTTTCCAGGCTGTTCGTTCTATAGGTTGAGTGATGATCTGTTTATCGCCTCACCTGAGTTCACGTTTCTTCTTATGGCGGCCGATTGCACGCTCGGGCAGCTTATCGCATACGGATGCGAAATCTGTGGAAAATACTCCTTTGACCCACGATGCGATCGCGGATTCCGCACCCGTTCGGTATCCCTTACCACGAAAAAGCTCCTCGAGCGTTTCCTCGAATCAGCAAGCGGCCTCGACGGAACCTTAAAAGCGCGAAGGGCATTACATTACATCTTCGAAGGCGCTGAATCACCTATGGAAACGCTCGTCTGCTTGCTACTCTGCGCTCCATACAGACTCGGCGGATACGGTCTTGAAAAACCGCTTTCGAATAAGACCATACGATTGTCCAAGAATGCCCGGGCGATTGCGCGGAAACGGAATTGCCGCATCGATTTGCTCTGGGAAGGACCGCGTTTGGCAGTTGAGTTTTTGGGGAAATACGACCATGCATCCGAGCTAGCATTCGAGCCAGACCGACAGCGTGCAAACGCGCTCGTCGAAATGAGCTACACCGTGATAGAGCTCACTTGGTCGCAAGTACGCAACTGGGAAGCCTTCGAGCTGATAGCCCTCAGGATCGCTCGCGCAACGGGCAAGCGGATAGCAAACCGGGACAAAGGGCTCACCAGCAAGCGTAAAGCCCTTCGCGACGGATTGTTCGCTTGGAACGCGTCGTACGGTCATCCTGGAACTGCGCAAGGCCCCACTGCGCGAGATTGGCCAGTTTAGACTGTTTCCGTGGAGCGCTTTAGACAAAAGCCCAGGTGGTGCTTTCTGAAACACGAAGGAAACGGCCTAAAACGCCTGTTCTTGTGCAATCGCAACGACAAGTGAACGAGATTTGAGGCTTTAGGTCGTTTCAAAAATCGGGCGGCGAATGGAGAAGGCGACAAGCGCCAGTCTCATGATCCTGTCATCACCCAACCTGCATTATGCCAACGGCAGTAAGGGCGTGGCAACAAGAAAGGGGCGAACGTTTGCCCGCCCCTTGTGCCAACGGATACAAATTACGGCCTACGCGTTGCGGACACCGTCGATGTAGCGGGTGAGGTCGAGCATCTTGTTCGAGAAGCCCCACTCGTTGTCGTACCAGGCCATGAGCTTCACGAACTGGTCGTTGAGAGCTTTGCCGGCACCCTTGTCGAAGATGGCGGTGTGCGCGTCGGCACGGAAGTCCTGAGAGACGACCTCGTCTTCGGTGTACCCGAGGATGCCCGCAAGTTCGCCTTCGCTCGCAGCCTTGATGGCAGCGCAAATCTCGTCGTAGCTTGCCGGCTTCTCGAGGCGAATCGTAAGGTCCGACAGCGACACGTCTGCTGACGGGATGCGGATGGAGACGCCCGTCATCTTGCCCATGAGGTTCGGGACGACGCGACCCACGGCATCGGCGGCGCCAGTGGTCGTGGGAACGATGTTGCCGAACACCGAGCGGCCGAGACGCCAGTTCTTCTTCGGGAAGCCGTCGACCGGCGACTGGGAAGCGGTCGTGGCGTGAATGGTGGTGAGGAAGCCCTCGACGATGCCGAAGTTGTCATCGATGACCTTGGCAAGCGGCGCGACGCAGTTCGTGGTGCACGAAGCATTCGAGACGATGTCCATGTCGGGCTCGTACTCGTACAGGTTGGCACCGACGACGAACATGGGAACGTCGAGCTTCGTGGGGCCGGAGATGACGACGACCTTGGCACCAGCGTCGATGTGCTTTTGCGCGTCGACTCTTGCGCGGTACTTGCCCGTGCATTCCATGACGTAATCGACGCCGAGTTCTCCCCACGGAATGAGCGCCGCATCGCGGTACTTGTCGTCGCACAGCACCTTGATCTGCTTGCCGTCGACCGTCAGGATGCCGGCCTCGTCGTCGGACTGGACTTCGCCGTCATAGCGGCCGTGCACGGTGTCGTACATGGTGGCATAGGCGACCTGAGAAGCAGGGTGTTTCGGAGCGTTGATAGCCACGACTTCGATGTCGTCGGCTTTCATAGCCGCGCGGAAAACCAGCGAGCCGATGCGGCCGAATCCGTTGATGCCAATCTTGATCATAGTGCCACCTCTCGAACGTCGATCCTAAGCGTTGCCTTGCGCCCGACTCCCCTCCGAGTGCCAATGTTTCGAGCTTGTTTCGGGCACATAGAAAAACTACCGCATTACGCAGGATATTGCCAGTGGCGATTTGCTCGTCTCGGCTAGCGGAACAGTGGAACAGATACCGGGTTTGCGTTCCGCGCGGATTCGCGGAACGCAAACCCGGTATCTGTTCCACTCAACCTTCCCTTAGCTCACAGCCAAACGAGCGGCCTTCTTCGCAAGGGCCATGATCGTGAGAATCGGCGGATTGCCCATCGACCGCGGAAACAGGCTCGCATCGGCAACGTAGAGGTTCGGCGGCAACGCAGGATTATGGAGCGTTTCCGCCTCTGCCTCGGTGAGCGGCAGGCACCCACCAGGATGACCCGCGTTCAACGTGCCGAAGAACGTCTTTTCGCGTGGGATGCCCATGGCCTCCAAAATGTCATGGCTCACGTCGACGGCGCCCGCGATGATTTCCCAATCGGAATCGAGCAGGGGCTTGTCGAGCGTTTTGCCGTCGTACGAGCCAACTGACGCATCGGCCATCTTTATCATGATGCTCATGATGTCGCCTTGCGGCATGCGCCAACCCTTGTTGAAGAAGAAGCTTAGCCAATCGAAGTACGGCGACAGGATGTAATCGGGTTGTTCGGAAACGAACGGCATGGGTAGCTGGCGGTCAAGCGATGCGCCCTCCCATTTTGCGGCGACGCACAGAACCGGGTCGACGAACAGCGTGGGGCTCGTCGGAATGCCCGACGCCTCGAGTATGACAGGCGTGCCCAAACCGCCTGCGGCGACGATCACGGTATCGGCAGGCAGCATTTCAGTCGCAAAACCCCGCTTGACGACCACGCCGGTTGCACGCCCGCCTTCTATGACGACCTGCTGCACCGTCACTCCCGTTTCGACGGTTATGCCGGGCACGCCCTCGATGAGCTTGTCGGCAGTCCACTTTGCGCCGAACTTGCAACCGAGCACGCATTTCCCGCAAGCGACGCACCGGGCGGGATCTTCCATGAACTTGGGGGTGACCTGCGGCTCGAGCCCCAGGTCCTCGAACACGCTGAAAAGCCGCTCGGTAAGCGGCGACCAATTGCCGCGATGGCCAGTCGATTGGGGAACCTCGCCTTCGAGCTCGGCAAACTCCGCATCCAGGTCGACGCCGATGTCGGCTAGAAACCGGTCGTATCGAAGCGCGTTTCCCGTGGCCAGAGCCGTCGTCCCGCCAACGCAGCGGCCGATGACATGAACCATGCCGTCTTGGGCTTTGTCGATGCGCATCTCAGGGAACAGCATCTGGATCATGCGCTCGTCCAGGAACAGGCCAGCCTGGCGCATGGGCTCGAACGACTCGGTCTTGAACGAAAACGGCTTGAACGCACGGCCCGATTCGAGCAGCGTCACATCAACGCCCTGAGCTGCCAGCTCCTTGGCAGCCATGCAGCCGCCGGCACCGCTTCCCACTACGATCGCCTTCACGATACGTCCCCCTTCCCTTCGAATGTTGCCAAACAAAACGGCGAGCCTTCCGTCAGGCGGCACGAGAACGACAGGTCTGCCCCTTCGCAACCCGAGAGCCCGCGCATGAACCCTTCGTCGAACGCCGACATGAACCAACAGCTCTGCGGCGTGTAGCGAACCGAGAACGAACACGGCCCGAAACGCAAACGCCCTGGAATCTCACCCGACAGCTCGATGCCGATGCCCCGGTAGAAGAACCGCGCCACGGCAAACGCGTTGGAGCTCCTCACGGCAAGCATTCGGCGCACTTTCCTTCCGAGCTCGCATGCTCCCGTGCCCAACCGCTGCCGGTACCGCAACGCCAATGCGTCGTCAGCCAGGGCGGCTTCCATACATGCGGCGGTGAACTCCCTGAACGAGGAGAGCGCCTCGTCGGCTGATAGCAGCCGCACGTTGGGCGGCTCGACTTCGAAGGCCTGGGCGAACACGTCCATGAGCTCTGCTGTCTCGCGCTTGCGTACCCAAGCTGGCGGGGTGCGGTCGTACAGCGTTTCGAAGGCCGAAAGGATCATGACGCCTCGCCCCTATGCAGCATGTCTTCGGGGCTGCTCCCCCACTTCTCGTACAACGCGCTCACCAAGCCGGCTCGCGTGTCGGACACCATGGCACGGCGCACCTTCAAATTCGGAGTAAGCTCGCCTGCCGCCACGGTCAGCGGACGGGCGGCGACGATCCAGCGCTTCACCTGCTCGGGATGCGACAGCTTTTCGTTCACGCGGCGAATCGACCTGTCGAGCGCGTCGAAATCGAAGTCCTCGACCACTTCGTCTTCGAGCCACAAAAGCGCCGTGGTGAACGGGCGCCCATCGGCTATGACCATGGCCTCGCTCACGCCGTCGATGCCCTTCAACAGCACCTCGATCTTCTGCGGTGCGATGTTCTTGCCGTACGAGGTGACGAGAATCTCCTTCTTGCGGCCGTTCAAGACCAGATTGCCATTCGGCGACCATGCCCCCATGTCGCCCGTGCAGAACCAGCCGTCTTCGTCGACGGTCAGCTCGGCGGCGCCATCGTAACGGCGCGTGACCTGCGGCCCCCGTATGTACACCTGGCCATCGTCGCCGATCCGCGCTTCGGTTTCGGGAAGCAGCTGGCCCACGCTTCCCAACTCGTTTTCGCCAAGACGAGAAAGCGTTATGAGCGGCGCCTCGGTCACGCCGAACGCGTTGTGAATCTCGATTCCAAGACTGCGGAACGATTCAAGCAGGTCAAGCCCGATGGGGGCCGACCCCACGATAAGCTGGCGGCATCGGTCGAGGCCCGCACGGCGCAAGATGACGTAACGCAGTGGCACGGCGAGCAAGCGCTTCATCACGCCGTCATCGAGCCCGATCCAAAACGCGCCGGCACTAGTCGAGGCGAACTGGTTCCACACCTTCTCGTAGAACCGCGGAACCGAGAAGAACAAATTGGGCCGCACTTTGGGCAGCACGTCGGCGAGGCTTGGGAAATCGTTGAGATAGTACATTTCGATGTCCGCCAGGATGTAGTACGGCGCATATGCGACGAGAATGCCCTCGACCACATGGCTCATCGGCAAAAACGAAAGGTAGCGCAACGTGCGCGCGTTGCGAGTGCGCCAGTCGAGCACAGCTGGCATGACCTCGCCCATCCAGCGCACCTGCTGCTGGTCGAACACGACTCCCTTCGGAACGCCCGTCGTGCCGGACGTGTAGCGGATGGTCGCCGTTTGGCTCGGAGCCACCCAAGGCATCGATGCGCTGAAATCTGCCTGGGCGATGAACGAGGACCACGTCACTATGCCTTCCCGCACATCCGAGCGGTCGCACATGGCGATGACGCGCGCATCAAGGCGCCCCAGGTCGAGCCCGTCGAGCATGCGATCGGTCCCCGCAAACAGCATGCGCGCTTTCGACGCCTCAACGAGGGCGTACACGTCGTCGACCGGAGACGTGTAGTAAATGGGCACGTTCACGGCGCCGACAAGCCCGATGGCGGCATCGACTTCGAAGTAGCGCACCGAGTTCACGCCGATGGTGGCGATGCGGTCCCCGGACTTGACGCCCGACCCGATGAGGGCGCGCGCAATCAGCTCGATCTGCGCATGCGCGTCATCGCCGGAGGTTCGCTCGATGCCGTCCGCCTTCACGTCGAAATAGTCGATATGCGTCGATGCGCCCGGGCGCAGTCGGAAGAGCATCTGCTCGTACACTGTGCGATCGGTCTGATTAAGGAACCCACGGCGCGTTGCGAAGGCGAGCAGCCGCGGGGAGTAGTCCCGCCACGATGGGAAGTCCGTTTCGGACACTGCTTCTGCCCGAGATGTCTCGAACACGCGGTCCTCGTAGAAATACGGGGCGAGCACGGCCATGTTGAGCAGCGCGCCCTTGCGCTTTTGCCGGTCGCTTTCACGTAGGTTTCGCATCCTGCCAACGCCAGACAAAGCCTTCACGGGGACGTACACAGGAGCCGGCAGTTCGACATGCAGTTGCTCGCGCGCCCACAAGCGCACGGTTTCCACGAGCTCGCCAAGCGTCGGCGCCGCGCCTTGCGGTGCGACCGCATGAAGCACGTTCCGCTTCGCCGATTCGTCGATTGCCGCCCTGCACGCAATGTGCGCCACGTAATCGACCGGAACCATGTTCACACGCAAGTCTCGCGAGGCGGGGATCACGCGCAGTCGCCCCTTCAAGTACCGTTTCAGCGGGTAGTACAGCGTATTGAACGTCGTGATGAACCCCGTCCGCGAATCCCCGACTATCTGACCAGGGCGCACGATGGAATACGGAACGTCATCGTACGCGCTCACGAGCAGCTCGGCCTCGTGCTTGCTCCACTCGTACAGGCTGTTGAACGAGCCGTCTGCGAAAAGCTCTTCACTGATACGTCCCATCTGCCGACCTGCCACGTACGCGGTCGAAATGTGCACGAACCGCTCGAGGCCGCCGAGGCTGACTGCGCGCCGTGCGAATTCGAGCATGTTGTGCGTGCCGCGCACGTTCACGTCCCAGAATCGCTGGCGCGTCTGGTTCACCCCCACCTCGGCAGCAGCATGGAACACCGTGCGAACGCATGCAGCCAGCTCGTCATAGCGGTCTTGGGAAAGTCCCAGCAACTCGCATTCGATATCGCCCTCGATAGGCACGATGCGCGTGCCGATGCTGCCGCGAAGGACAGGCCGGTCGCACCAGAGCGACTCGAGCCTCATGGCGGGACTGCGCCCGTCTCGTGCGCGCACGAGCGCGTAGACCGTCGACGACGTCGTGGCAAGCAGCTCTTCTATTATCGACGACCCGAGAAAACCCGTTGCGCCCGATACAAGCACTGAGTCGCTCATCAACAACACGGCACCCTTCATTTGTTGGCGTGTTTAATTATAGTTATTTGCTGGGAGTTGTGGAACAGATACCGGGTATGCGTTCCACGGGGTGGAACGCATACCCGGTATCTGTTCCACTATCATAGACATGTCAGCCATTGCAAGCAATCCAGGAGATGGGCTATGAAACGCAACGCGTTCTGCGAAGGATGGGAATTCTCGCGAGACGACGGGCCGTTTGAGGCAGTCGTCGTGCCGCACGACGCCATGCTCGGCAACCGCCGCGGGTCCGATGCCCCCGCTGGCAGCGCCTCGGGGTACTTCTTTGGAGCGGCATATCGCTACCGCAAACGTTTCGCGCTGACTGCCGAACAGGCCTCCGGCGCCGTTCTCCTGGAATTCGAAGGCGTGTACCGCGATGCGCGCATAACCGTGAACGGCACGCCTGTCGATGCGCCGCCCTACGGATTCATCCCGTTCTTCGCCGATTGCACGGGACTTGTGCACGAAGGCGAGAACCTCATCGAAGTCGCCTGCTCGAACGCCGACCAACCCGACTGCCGCTGGTATTCCGGAGCGGGCATCTACCGGCCCGTGTGGCTCTGGACGGGCGGCGAGGCGCGCATCCTCCCCGAAGGCATCCGCGTCACCACGCTTTCCACTGACCCTGCCCAGGTGCGTGTCGACGTCGATTGCACGATGGGCGCGCCCCGTATCAGCATATCCGATGAAAGCGGCACGGTCGTCGCAAAATCCGAAGGCCGTTCTGCCGTCATTGCCATTCCCGATGCGCAGCTTTGGAGCGCCGAACACCCCCACCTCTACCGTTGCGATGCCGAATTGCACGATGACAGCGCCGTCGTCGACACCGCAACGTGCGCATTCGGCATACGCACGCTTGAATGGAACACGAGCGGCCTGTTCGTCAACGGACGCGAAACGTTGCTGCGCGGCGGTTGCATCCATTGTGACAACGGCATTCTCGGCGCCGCCACGTTCAAGACGAGCGAGCTGCGGCGGATGCGCATCATGAAGGAAGCGGGTTTCAATGCCGTGCGCGTCGCCCACAACCCTGCCCCCAGCACGTTGCTCGAGGCCTGCGATGAAGTCGGCATGTACGTCATGGACGAGACCTGGGACACGTGGTACACGCGCAAGAGCGCGTACGACTACTCGCACCATTTCCTCGATTGGTGCGACCACGATCTCGCACGCCTCGTCGCGCACGACTACAACCACCCGAGCGTCATCATATACTCGATTGGAAACGAGGTCGCCGATCCCATTAAACGCCAAGGCGTCGAACTTGAAGGATCGCTTGTGTCGCTGCTTCACACGCTCGACCCAACACGCCCGGTCACCTGCGGACTGAACCTGACGATGATGGTGATGGAGCGCGCGGGAAGCACCTGGTATGGCGAG
The DNA here is from genome assembly GCA_017459925.1 of Eggerthellaceae bacterium. Lineage (GTDB taxonomy): Bacteria > Actinomycetota > Coriobacteriia > Coriobacteriales > Eggerthellaceae > UBA9715. The sequence goes on along the minus strand of JAFUCC010000129.1, from coordinate 1,146 downwards.
AACAACGATGTCGCGGAAGCTGCGACGGCAAGCGGCGCACCGCGTGGCAGCCTGCTGTTCAACCTGGTGGCCCAAGCATCGGGAACAGGCATGACGATGCTCGCCAACACGCCAGGCGCCGATGCGCTCGTCTCGCCCGCGCTCGACGCGCTCGACATCGCGGGGTACAACTACGCAGCAGCGCGCTATGCCGTCGACGCGAGGAAGCACCCGCAGCGCATCATCGTCGGCAGCGAGACGTTCCCCCACGAGCTCGACAAGAACTGGGATAAGGTGAAGCGGCTTCCCAACCTGGTCGGCGACTTCATGTGGGCTGGTTGGGATTACCTCGGCGAAGCGGGCGCCGGCTCCTGGGCGTACACCGCTGACGAGGCCGGTTTCAGCAAGCCATGGCCGTGGCTGTTGGCCGGCTCCGGCGCACTCGACATCTTCGGGCAACCGAACGCCCACGCCGCCCTAGCGGGCGCCGTTTGGAACACCGCCACAGCACCTTCCATTCAGGTGCGGCCGGTGAACCGCATGAGCGGTCGCACCTACAAAGCCACGTGGCGCGGGAGCGACGCCATTCCCAGCTGGTCATGGGCAGGATGCGAAGGCGTCCGCACGCAAGTCGAGGTGTACGACGGGCAAGCGCGTTCCATTCGCCTCGAGCTGAACGGCGAGGTCGTCGACCAGAGACCCTTGAAACGCTTTGTGGCGAAGTTCAGCGTCGAGTACCAGCCGGGCACCCTGACCGCCGTCGCACTCGACGCATCCGGGCGGGAGATCGCCCGCAGCAGTCTCGTCTCGGCGCGCGGGCCGTTCCACCTATCTGCGAAGCCCGAAACGAAGACGGCCCACGCAGGCGACATCGCCTACGTTCCCGTGACCATCGAGGGCGTGAACGGCATCGTGGAATCGAACGCCGACGAGACGCTGAGCGTGCATGTCGAAGGATGCGCCCTGCTCGGGTTCGGAAGCGCGCAACCCGCGCCCACCGAAAGCTATCTGAGCGGCACGTTCACGACGTACCGCGGCCGTGCCATGGCAGTTGTATACAGCGCGGAGCCAGGGATGGCGAAGGTGACCGTCGAAGGCACCACACTCGGCACCGTGACAGCCGTTGTCGAGTGGGACGATGGGGGCAGGGCAAACTGTCCCACTTAG
>JAFUCC010000128.1 GCA_017459925.1 Eggerthellaceae bacterium | reverse complement strand
TTGTCATGGGGCTGTAACTGAAATGGAGTTGCAGCCCCTTTTTCATGCCCGCACAAGAACAGTGGTAGTATGGCAAAACGTATGATTCCAACCGATTCGAAGAGGTCCCAATGAAGGTTCTGTACAACGACGGTCACGTGGACGAATGCCCGGAGGGCGAAGAGCTCGAGGTCCTGCGCCATTCCGCCGCCCACATCATGGCCCAGGCCATCAAGCGCCTGTACCCGCATGCCGATTTCGGTTACGGCCCCGCAACCGACAACGGCTTCTACTACGACATCGACTTGGGCGACACCAAGATCACCGAAGAGGATTTCCCCGCCATCGAAGCCGAGATGCGCAAGATCTGCAAGGAGAACCTCAAGTTCTCAACCTACGAACTCCCGCGCGAGGAAGCCATCGCGCACATGGAAGAGCGTCAGGAGAAGTACAAGGTCGAGCACATCGGCGATTTGCCCGAAGACGAGCGCATCACGTTCTACAAGCAGGGCGAGTACGTCGACATGTGCGTGGGCCCGCACATCCTCTACACCAAGGCGCTGAAGGCCTTCAAGCTGACGGCAACGTCGGGTGCGTACTGGAAGGGCGACAAGGACAACAAGATGCTCACGCGCATCAACGGCATCGCCTTCCCGACGAAGGAGGAGCTGGCCGAATACGAGCGCGTGCTCGAGGAGGCCAAGAAGCGCGACCATCGCAAGATCGGCCAGGAGATGGAGCTGTTCATGTTCGCCGACGAGGGGCCGGGCTTCCCGTTCTGGCTTCCCAACGGCACCAAGCTGAAGAACGCGCTCATCGACTACTGGCACGAGATGATGGCCAAGTACGACTACGACGAGGTCGAGACGCCGCAGATCCTGTCGCGCACCCTGTGGGAGACGAGCGGACACTGGGACCATTACAAGGAGAACATGTACACGACGCTCGTCGATGACGAGGACTACGCCGTGAAGCCCATGAACTGCCCGGGCGCGTGCCTCATTTACAAGAGTCGTCCGCGCAGCTACCGCGACCTGCCGCTGAAGTTGGCCGAGGCGGGCCTGGACCATCGCCACGAGCTGAAGGGCGCGCTGCACGGGCTCTTCCGCGTGCGCGCTTTCACGCAGGACGACGGCCACATCTACGTCACGCCCGAGCAGATTTCCGATATCGTCCTCGAGACCGCGCAGCTGTTCGACGAGTACTACCGCCAGTTCGGTTTCGAGTACACCGTCGAGCTCTCGACGCGCCCCGAGGACTCGATGGGCTCCGATGAAGATTGGGAGCGTGCCGAGCAGGGCCTGCGCGCAGCTCTCGAGAAAATGGGCGCTGAATATATCCTCAACGAGGGCGACGGCGCCTTCTACGGCCCCAAGATCGACTTCCATCTGAACGACTGCCTCGGGCGCACGTGGCAGTGTGGCACCATCCAGCTCGACTTCCAGCTTCCGCAGAACTTCGAGCTGGAATACATGGCGCCTGACGGCACCAAGCAGCGTCCCATCATGATTCACCGTGCCGGATTCGGCAGCTTCGAGCGTTTCATCGGCATGCTGACCGAGCAGTATGCGGGCAAGTTCCCCGTGTGGCTCGCGCCGTGCCAGGTGAAGGTGCTGCCCGTTTCCGAGAAGACCCGCGCGTATGCGCTCGAGGTCGGCCAGGTTCTGCGCGCAGCGGGCATCCGCGCGGTCGTGGACGAGCGCGACGAGAAGATCGGCTACAAGATCCGCGAAGCGCGCGGCATCGACCGCGTTCCCTATATGCTCATCCTCGGCGAGCAGGAGCGCGATGGCGGCTACATCTCGGTTCGCGACCGCAGCGGCGAGACCGTGCAGAGCAGCCTCGACGGCTTCATCGCAAAGGTCACTGCGGAGATTCGCGAGCGGGTGTAAGCAAGTACCGCTTTTCCCACGTATCTAAAGCAAGGAATCTCGTGCACGTCTCTCTGCGCGTGCACGAGATTCGCCATTTTAGGCAATTGATGAGCCTGTTTTTGAACGAGATAAAGCGATTTAGGCTCTTTGAAAGAACCGAAACGGCCTAATTCGCTTGATCTTGTGCGTTGGGATTCGAATTTGCACGAGATAGAACAGTTTATATATTTACAACGCGGGAAGCTGCTTTATAACAAATCTCAAACAGGTTAGCATGCGGCTTTCATTTTGCTTACAATTGGTCCCAACAATAAACGACCGAGGAGGTTACCCATGACCGAACAGATTTCTTCCGCTGATTGGCAAGCAAAGGTGCTTGACGCAAACGAGCCGGTGCTCGTCGACTTCTTCGCCACGTGGTGCGGCCCGTGCAAGATGATGGCCCCCGTCATCGACGAAGTCGCCGCCGAGAAGGCGGGCGCCGCGTCGGTGTACAAGATCGACATCGACGAGAACCCCGACATCGCCCAGCAGTACGGCGTCATGAGCATTCCGACGTTCATCGTGTTCAAGGGCGGTGAGGCTGCCTCCAAGACGCTCGGCGCCCAGCCGAAGGAAAAGATCCTCGAGTTGTTCTAAAACCCGAAGCGCAAACTCGGAATGGCCCCTCGTTGTCGAGGGGCCATTAGTTTTGGTGCTCTCATGCAGCACGCGAGAATCATGCCCGTCAACCGCTCAATCTGTTAGAATCCCTCCGATGAGAAAACTACCTGGGAAATATTAGCAACGCTTCAAACCCATCGCGTGGGGCAGGGGCATGTTCCCTTGTCCCACGTTTCACGTTTTCGTTCATTCGCGCGGCATTTGGCTCCGCGCATTTCCCAAGCAAGAGGAGAATCACCATGGCAGATACCAGCATGCGCGAGAAGTTGGAAAAGATCATCAGCGCCTACGAGGAGCTTCAGGAGAAGATGGGCGACCCGGCGGTGCTCGCCGACCAGAAGGAATACAACCGCCTGGCCAAGGAGTACGCGAACCAGGGTCCGCTCGTGAAGCAGGCGCGCGCCTACGTGCAGGCCGAAGACGATCTGGCCGAGGCCAAGGAGATGCTCGACGACGCCGACATGAAGGAGTTCGCGCAGGAGGAAATTGCCCGCATCGAAGCCGAGCTTCCCGGCATCGAAGAGGAGATCAAGTTCATGCTCATCCCGGTCGACCCGGCTGACGAGAAGGACATCATCGTGGAAATCCGCGGCGGCGCGGGCGGCGACGAGGCTAAGATCTTCGCGGGCGACCTGTTCAAGATGTACGAGCGCTTCGCCTCCGAGAAGAAGTGGAAGATCGAGCTTCTGGACGTCATGCCCTCCGAAGCCGGCGGCTATTCGGAAATCTCGTTCAAGGTGAAGGGCGACAAGGTGTACTCGTTCATGAAGTTCGAGTCGGGCGTGCACCGCGTGCAGCGCGTTCCCAAGACCGAGTCGCAGGGCCGCATTCACACCTCCACTGCCACGGTGGCCGTGCTGCCCGAAGCCGACGAGGTGGAAGTCGAGATCAAGAACGAGGACCTGCGCATCGACGTGTACCGCGCGGGCGGCCCGGGCGGCCAGTGCGTCAACACGACCGACTCGGCCGTGCGCATCACGCACCTTCCCACGGGCCTGGTCGTGCAGTCGCAGGACCAGAAGTCGCAGCTGCAGAACAAGATCGCGGCCATGGCCGTGCTCCGCGCCCGCCTGTACGAGAAGATGCTCGCCGAGCAGCGCGAGGCCGAAGGCGCCGAGCGCCGCGCCCAGGTGGGCACGGGTGACCGTTCCGAGAAGATCCGCACCTACAACGGCCCGCAAGACCGCGTGACCGATCACCGCATCGGCTATAACGGCACGTACAACGGCGTGCTCCTGGGCTCGGGCGGTGCGGGCCTTTCCGAGCTCATCACCGCCCTGCAGGCCGCCGAGCGCGCCAAGAAGCTCGAGCAGGCCGTGTAATTGAACATCACCCCAGGGACGTTGTTCATTTTGAACATCATCCCAGGGGTGATGTTCAATTCGACGAAAGCGAGTGCATGGAAGACGACGTTTGGACAGTCAAGCGCATCCTCGAGTGGATCGAGGGTTATTTGGCGCAGCGTGCCGATGGGAACCCGCGCGTGTCTGCCCAGTGGCTCGTCGCCGAGGCGATAGGCGTTTCGCGCATGCAGCTGTTCTTGGACGCCGAGCGCCCGCTCACGGCTGACGAGCGCGCCTTGCTGCGCGATTGGACGCGCCGCCGCGCGTCGGGCGAGCCCCTTCAGTACATCACCGGCGAGACGGCTTTCCGGCACATCAACGTGAAGGTGCGCCCCGGCGTGCTGATTCCGCGACCCGAAACCGAGGTGCTCGTCAGCGAGGCGCTTGCGCTGCTGCCCGCGGCCGAGAAGCCGCAGGATGCGCTCGACCGCGAGGTCCTAAGGCAGCTTGCCGAAATCGGCGAGATCGACGCCGAGGAAGCTGGCGAGGATTCGGATGCCATGCTGCTCGTGGCCGACATCTGCACGGGCTCTGGCTGCATCGCCTGCTCGATCGCCTACGAGCATCCGCATACGCGCGTCATCGCCACCGACATTTCGCCCGAAGCAGTGTCGCTCGCACATGAGAATGCCGAAACGCTGGCGCTTTCCGAGCGCGTGGAGGTTGTGGAATGCGATTTGGGGGAGGGAATAAACGAACGTTTCATGGGCGAGTTCGACCTCGTCGTTTCCAACCCGCCGTACATTCCCACCGACGTGTTGGCGAGGCTTCCGCAAGAAGTCTCGCAACATGAGCCCGCACTTGCCCTCGATGGCGGCGCCGATGGCCTTGGCGTGTTCCGCCGCCTGCTCGACTGGTGTGCGGTCGCGCTTAAGCCGGGTGGCGGTTTTGCGTTCGAGCTGCATGAAACGTGCCTCGACGACGCCGCTGCAGAAGCCGACTACGCCGGCTTCACCGATGTCCGCATCGTGGAAGACCTCGCGGGACGTCCCCGCATCCTCACCGCGCGCAAACGCTAGCAAAAATTGAACATCACCCCAGGGGTGATGTTCAATTTAAATCGCCAGATACTCGGCGGCGTTTTCGGCAGCTTGCGCGCCGTCGGACACGGCGGTGACGACTTGGCGCAGCGATTTCACGCGCACGTCGCCTGCTGCGAACACGCCGGGAACGCTCGTGCGCCCGCCCTCGTCGGCTTTCACGTACCCGCCTTCATCCAAGTCGAGCGCGCCGTACAGGTAATCGGAATTAGGCTCGTTGCCCACGGCGACGAACACGGCCGCGCAGTCGATCGTGCGCTCCTCGCCGGTGTTCTTGTCGGCGACGACCAGCGACTTCACGGCCCCGTCATCGTCGGCCTCGATGCGCACGGCATTCGAGTTCCAGACGAATTCGACGTTCTCGGTTTCCTCCAGGCGCTCGTGGTAGATCTTCGTGGCGCGCAGCGAATCGCGGCGGTGCACGAGGTAGACCTTCTCGCAGATGCGGGCCAGGTACAGCGCATCGCCCGCTGCCGTGTTGCCGCCGCCGACGACAACGACGGTTTTGCCGCGGAAGAAGTTGCCGTCGCATGTGGCGCAATAGGAAACGCCGCGGCCGGCCAGCTCGCCCTCGCCGGGCACGCCGAGCTTGCGAGGATGAGCGCCCGATGCGACGATTACGGTACGGGCTTGGTACTCGTTGCCTGACTTCGCCGTGATGACTTTCGGATCGCTTGCGAAATCGACGCTTGCGACGTCATCGGTGACGATGTTCGCGCCGAAATGCAAAGCCTGCTGCTGCATGTCGTATGCCAACTGCCACCCTTCGGCTCCTTCGGGGAAACCGGGGTAGTTCTCGACCTTGTCGGTCTGCGCAAGCTGCCCGCCTGGCGTGATGCGCTCGAGGATGGTGGCGGAAAGCCCGCCTCGTGCCGCGTATAGTCCGGCCGTGAGGCCAGCAGGTCCTGCTCCGATGATGGCAACGTCGACGATCTCACTCATAATATTGCTCCTTTTAGTCAGGTTTTCTTCGAGAGGAAGTATAACCCGAAAGCGCGCCAGATGGGGAGGCGTGCTGCGTTTGAGGCGAGCGGTTGACAGACCGTAACGTAAGCGGTGAAGCGCGCAAAGCTTGTCGGCGAGCGGTCTGTGGAAAACCGAAAGTAGCTTTTCCCCAACTTGAGGGTTGACCTGCAAAGACACTATAAATTGGTGTGGGAAAACAAAAAATACACAAGATATTGTGCTTTCTCGCTCCCTTTTTCATCAAGTTGTCGTATGATGTCATCGTCGCTTTTGGGCATGTCCGCCTGAAAGCGACGACTATCAAGGGAAACGTTGAATGCAAACGCAGGTTAAATAGGGAACAGGGGATGCACTCATGAAGATCATCAAGCGCAACGGCAGCGAAGTACCATTCGACATCAACAAGATTTCCGCCGCCATCGCCAAGGCCAACGCCGAAGTCGCAGAATCCGACCGCCTCACCGAGCGCCAGATCATGTACGCCTCGGCCAACGTCGCAGACTTGTGCGAGGCCGCCGGCCACACCGTCTCGGTCGAGGAAATCCAGGACCTCGTCGAGGACGAGATCATGCGCCTCGACTGCTTCGAGGTCGCCCGCAAGTACATCATCTACCGTTACCTGCAGAACCAGAAGCGCCAGAAGAACACCACCGACGACCAGATCCTTGCGCTCATCGAGTCGAACAACGAGGAAGTCAAGCAGGAAAACTCGAACAAGAACCCCACCGTCGTGTCCGTTCAGCGCGACTACATGGCGGGCGAGGTCTCCAAGGACCTCACGATGCGCAACCTGCTTCCCGCCGACGTGGTCGAGGCGCACAAGGAAGGCTACATCCACTTCCACGACGCCGACTACTTCGCGCAGCACATGCACAACTGCGACCTCGTGAACCTCGAGGACATGCTGCAGAACGGCACGGTCATCTCCGGCACGCTCATCGAGAAGCCGCATAGCTTCTCCACGGCCTGCAACATCGCCACGCAGATCATCGCGCAGGTGGCCAGCTGCCAGTACGGCGGCCAGTCCATCTCGCTCACGCACCTTGCGCCGTTCGTCGACGTCAGCCGTCAGAAGATCCGCCGCCAGGTCATCGAGGAAATGAACATGTGCGGCATCGAGCCGTCGGCCGACAAGCTCGACGCCGTCGTGGAATCGCGCGTGCGCGACGAAATCCGCCGCGGCGTGCAGACCATCCAGTACCAGGTGGTCACGCTCATGACGACCAACGGCCAGGCGCCGTTCATCACCGTGTTCATGTACCTGAACGAGGCCAAGAACGAGCAGGAGAAGAAAGACCTCGCCGTCATCATCGAGGAAATGCTGCGCCAGCGCTACGAGGGCGTGAAGAACGAGGAAGGCGTGTGGATCACCCCCGCGTTCCCGAAGCTCATCTACGTGCTCGAGCCCGACAACGTCACCGAGGATTCCCCGTACTTCTACCTCACGAAGCTCGCCGCCAAGTGCACGGCCAAGCGCATGGTGCCCGACTACATCTCCGAGAAGAAGATGAAGGAATACAAGCTTTCCAAGGGCGAAGTCGAAGGCGAAGGCGACACCTACACCTGCATGGGCTGCCGCTCGTTCCTCACGCCCGACCGCTCGGGTAACGGCTACGACAACGTGTCGAACGCCGGCAACTACGAGCCGGGCAAGCCGAAGTACTACGGCCGCTTCAACCAGGGCGTCGTCACCATCAGCCTGCCCGACGTGGCTCTGTCCTCGTACGGCGACATGGACAAGTTCTGGGAGATCTTCGAGGAGCGCCTCGAGCTCTGCCACCGCGCCCTGCGCTGCCGCCACGAGCGCCTGCGCGGCACGCTGTCCGATGCGGCCCCGATCCTTTGGCAGTACGGCGCGCTGGCCCGCCTGAAGAAGGGCGAGACCATCGACAAGCTGCTGTACGGCGGGTATTCCACCATCAGCCTGGGCTATGCGGGCCTGTACGAGTGCGTGAAGTACATGACCGGCCACAGCCACACCGACAAGGAAGCCACGCCGTTCGCGCTCGCCGTCATGCAGAAGATGAACGACAAGTGCGCCGAGTGGAAGGCTGCCGAGAACATCGACTACTCGCTGTACGGCACGCCGCTGGAATCGACCACCTACAAGTTCGCGAAGTCCCTGCAGCGCCGTTTCGGCATCATCAAGGGCATCACGGACAAGGGCTACATCACCAACAGCTACCACGTGCACGTCACCGAGGAAATCGACGCCTTCCAGAAGCTCAGCTTCGAATCCGAGTTCCAGCGCCTGTCGCCGGGCGGCGCCATCTCCTACGTCGAGGTGCCCGACATGCAGGACAACCTGCAGGCCGTTATCCGCGTCATGCAGTACATCTACGACAACATCATGTACGCCGAGCTGAACACCAAATCCGACTACTGCCAGGTGTGCGGCTTCGACGGCGAGATCCAGGTCGTGGAAGACGACGGCAAGCTGGTGTGGGAATGCCCGAGCTGCGGCAACCGCGACCAGGACAAGATGAACGTCGCGCGCCGCACGTGCGGTTACATCGGCACGCAGTTCTGGAACCAGGGGAGAACTGAGGAAATCAAGGACCGCGTCCTTCACCTGTAGGCTTCAGGTGGGACAATGGGGGCAGGGGAAAGTGTCCCAATGCGTTACGGCAACATCAAATACTGCGACATAGCGGACGGAGAGGGTGTGAGAACCACCCTCTTCGTTTCTGGGTGCACGCATCATTGCAAGGGCTGCTTCCAGCCTGAAACATGGGATTTCGCGTATGGTGAGGAATTCACCGGCGCGGTCATGGAAGAAATCCTATCGTCGCTCGAACCCGCCTACATCGACGGCCTCACGTTGCTCGGCGGCGAGCCGTTCGAGCCCGACAATCAGCGCGTCTTGGTGCCGTTCCTCGAGCAGGTGAAGGCGCGCTTTCCCGAGAAGACCATCTGGTCGTACACGGGCGACGTGTACGAGGACCTCGTCGATCCTTCCAGCCTGCGCCATACCGAGGTCACCGACCGTATGTTGGCGTGCCTCGACGTGCTCGTCGACGGGCCGTTCATCGAGGAGCAAAAGGACATCACGGCGCGGTTCCGCGGTTCTTCCAACCAGCGCATCATCGACGTTCCCGCCACGCGTGAAACGGGCGAAATCGTCGAATGGCGCGGCGATGAGACCTTCGCCACCCGTGGCGAGTGGTAATGGGACATTGGGGGCAGGGCACGTTGTCCCATTCTTCAAGAATGGGACAACATGCCCTGCCCCCAATGTCCCATTTGCTACAATGACAGAACTTTGACCAGAGCTTGGGTGTCCGCAAGGAAGGACTCGTTATGTCCAAGTTTGGTCGCATTCCCAGCGAATTCGATATCTATCACGTCACGGCGCGAGGCGTTGGAAAAATGGACATTTTCGAAGACGACGGCGATCGTCGGCGCTTCGGCAAGCTTATGCGCAAACAGTTAAGCGAATGCGATGTCGAGCTGTATGCATGGTGTTTCATGCAAAATCATGTGCACTTGCTTTTGCATTGTCCGCTGGATGCTCTGTCGCGCTTTATGGGATGTTTGCTTTCCGAATATGCTTCTTATTACAACTGGCGTTACGAGAGGGTGGGGCATCTCTTCCAGGGGCGCTTCGATAGCAAACCCATTAAAGACGAACGCCAGCTTTTGGCAACGGTCAGGTACGTTCATCAGAATCCAAAGGATTTAGGCGTGACCGATTGGGGCGCTTATCCATGGAGCAGCTACCGTGAGTATATTGGCGCATCGTTTGTTACGAAAACAGAAGTCATTCTGAGGTTGTTTAACGGTCTTGAGGGTTTCGTTTTGATGCATAAGACCATCGAGACCAATCGAGGGCTTGAACCAGGTCCTCAAGGCGTCAAACGGTTTCGGAGCGAAGACGAGGCCATCGCACGAGCGAAAGAAGTGGTGGGATGCAAGGAGCTGTCGGAGATAGCGGCAGCGGGCAAAGGAGAACGCGACGCGATGCTTGTGCTCTTGAAGAACGACGGGTTCAGCGTAAGGCAGATAGAGCGCATGACAGGCATAAGCAAAAGCGTCATCCAGAGAGCCCGATAGAAAGACAGTCAGCATGAGCATAAGAATGCGCCCAGATTGCTGATGGGGGAACTAATGTTCTATGTTACCATATGGGAAACTTGGAAAAGGAGGGCTCATGGCAGCTCGGAAGAAGGCGAAGAAGCGCGACGAGGCACTTGCCGGCATCGACGACGGCTGCGCGAGCTCGCTGCGGCGGCTCGGAGGAAAGGGCCTTCTTCCGCCTATTTCAAGGCTCTCGAGAAGGGAATTGTGTCAGACAAGGATCTCGATCAGAACGCCGAATTCGCGAATGAGCTGTTCAAGATAAACGACGTCGGATTGTTTGGCGAGAGGGGCCAGAAAGGTGCGAGGCTTATCCGCTCGTCAGATCCCGCAGCTGATTCGCTCGAATTGTTCGAACGTTTGAGCAGAGGCGCCGAGAACGACCTGGATGGAGTTCCGGAGGGCATGACGATGCGCTGGCTACAAGGCGGGACTACCGTTACCCACAGGAGCTTCACCAGTACGCCGGGAAGCCCCGCAGTGCAGATATCGTATTCGACAACCGACAAACTGCAGGATCAAAAAATCCATTTCCTTGAGGAGTGACCATGGTTGACATGACGTTCGAGCCGGAGATGCGCGAGCTCCTGGCGAAGATGAAGGGAAAGACGTTCAAGTCGTTCGAGTGCCGGCTCATAGAAGAATGGGGCTACATCGCCAGCCCGCTGCGCATCAATCTGGGCAGCTTCGCCGTTGACCTGGAGTGCTGGTTCAAGGAGGTCCCTGGCTGGAAGGAGCTCGATCCTTACGACTGGCCGACATGCCTCACGTGCAGCGAGGCGGAGCTGGGCAGCGCCTTTTTCCCCGAAAGGAAATCCATAGCCGAATACCTTGTCGGCGAGCGCATCACGGGTGTCGAGATCGTGAACGACCGCATCGAGATGGATGGCGAGCCGGACGGCAGCGTGGACGTCGCCCTCGTTATCCGCACGAAGTCATGCGCGTACACGTTCTCGCGCGACATTTGGTTTAATTACGTCATGCAGTATCGCGAGGGTGACGTGTCCGAGGTGCCTTACACCGTCGAGAAATGCGCCGCAGACTGGGCTGAGGGAACCGATTATGCTCCGGTGCTGCCAACGGTGACTCGCACGACTTTTGCACTTTAAACATGTTGAAGTGGGACAATGGGGGCAGGGGATATTGTCCCAGAAAGGAAGCACAGTCATGTCTGAAGAGAACGTCTTGAAGGAGAACATTCGCGAGGCTGCGTACCACCTGAAGGTGAAGCTCGAGGGGCGCGTGCCCGAGGTCGGCATCATCTTGGGTTCTGGCTTGGGTCCGCTGGCCGAGCAGGTTGAAGACGCCGTGTTCGTCCCGTTCGCTGAGATCCCTCACATGAAGACGTCAACCGCCACAGGGCATGTAGGCCGTTTCGTGTGCGGCACGCTCGGCGGGAAGTGCGTGCTCGTAATGCAAGGCCGCCTGCATGGCTACGAAGGCAATACGCCGCAGGAAGTCGCATTCCCCGTGTGGGTCATGCATGAAATCGGAATTCCCACGCTCATAACCACGAATGCGGCGGGCGCCATCAACGAAACCTACGCCGTGGGCGATTTCTGCATCATGAGCGATCACATCAACTTCACCGGGCGGAACCCCGTCGTGGGCACCGAACCCAACGGCATCGCGTTCCGCTTCTTCTCGATGAAGGACGCGTACGATCCCGAGTTGCGCGCCCTAGCGCAAAACGCGGCCGACGAACTGGACGTTCCCGTGCATGAAGGCGTGTACCTGGGGCTCCTCGGCCCGAGCTTCGAAACGCCGGCGGAAATCCGCGCGTTCAAGTCATGGGGCGCCGACACGGTGGCCATGAGCGTGTGCGAGGAGGTCATCGCGGCTCGCCACGTGGGCATGCGCGTGCTCGGCATGTCGTTGTGCTCGAACATGGCGTGCGGCATCGAGGGGGCATCGCCTTCCGACGAAGAGGTGTTCGAGGTCGCGAAACGCCGCGAGCCCGATTTCTGCCGCCTGGTCACGCGCATCGTTCAGGATATGTAAGCCGGGGCTCAGTAGTTGTTTCATTCGTGCAGGGTGCGCATCCGCGCGAGGTTTGCGGGTGCGCGCCCTGTATACTTATACAACTCGAAAATCATGCCACGAAACAACGCAAGGTGAATCGCATGGCTCATGAAATAATCGTCGTGCACGGCAACGGAACGCTTGCCGGCGACGTGCATATTTCCGGCGCGAAGAATTCCGCGCTCAAGCTCATGGCGGCTTCCATTTTGGCGCAGGGTGAAACCATCGTGCGCAACGTGCCGCTCATTTCCGATATCGACGTCATGTCCGAAGTGCTCGAGTGCCTGGGAGCAACGGTGGCTCGCGACGAAGCCGACGAGCACGTGCTCCTCATCGACACGTCGGCTGTCGACTCGTTCGAGACGCCCTACGAGCTCGTGTCGAAGATGCGCGCCAGCATCGCAGTGCTCGGCCCGCTCATCGCGCGGTTCGGAAGGGCGCGCGTGGCCATGCCGGGCGGTTGCCAGATCGGCGCCCGCAAGATCGACATGCACTTGCGCGGCCTCGAGGCGCTCGGCGTGTCGTTCGAAATCGACCACGGTTACCTGAAGGCCGCAGCCGAGAACGGCCTGCACGGCGCGTCGGTTGCGCTCGACTTCCCGAGCGTCGGCGCAACGGAGAACATGCTCATGGCCGCCGTCGTCGCAGAGGGCGAGACCATCATCGGGAATGCCGCGCGCGAGCCCGAAATCGTCGATTTGGCGAACATGCTCAACGAAATGGGCGCGAAGGTGCGCGATGCCGGCTCTTCGATCATCCGCGTGGAAGGCGTGCCGCTCGAGTCGCTGAAGCCGTGCGACCATGCCACGATCGGCGACCGCATCGAAGCCGGCACGTTCCTCGTCGGCGGCGCCCTCACGGGCGGCCCGGTCACGGTGCGCGGCATAAACCCATCGTTCTTGCGCATGGCAATCGCGAAGTTCCGCGAGATGGGCTGCACGGTGGAAGAGGGCGCTGATTTCGTCACTGTCGCCCGAACCGAGCCGCTGCGCCCCGTCGAGATACAAACGTTGCCGCATCCGGGTTTTCCGACCGACCTGCAGGCGCAGTTCATGCTGCTCGCCGCCTGCGCCGAGGGCACGTCGGTCATCACGGAGAACGTGTTCGAGAACCGTTTCATGTTCGCTGCAGAGCTTGCCCGCATGGGCGCCGATATCGAAATCGAAGACCACCACTCGCTCGTGCGCGGCGGGCGTTCATTGCAGGGCGCGCCCGTTTCCTCGACTGACTTGCGCGCCGGCGCCGCCTTGGTGCTTGCGGGCATCGTGGCCGAAGGCGAGACCCGCGTTCACAAGATCAACCACATCGACCGCGGTTACGAGGATTATGTCGGAAAGCTTAAGGCGCTCGGCGCCGATGTGTCGCGCGAGCTTCCGTACCACAATCACCGGGCGACCGTGTTCGTGGAGGCGGACCGATAAGCCATGGCCGCACGTCGCAGGGTACCGTCAACGAGGCAGTCGAGGCGCGTGTCGCGCGACATGCGCGATGCCACCATCGGCTCGCATGTTCAGCGAAGCTCGGGCTCCTCGCGTAGGACGTCCTCACAGGCGCAGCCTGCTTCGCGTTCCTCGAGGCGCACCTCTCCCAGCCAAACCGGTTCGATCGGCGTCGTGCAGGCGTCGGGTCGACCGCGCTCCCATCAGCGAGACTATGTCGACGCCATGCGCCAACGCACGCGCTCGCGCAGGATCGGCATCGCCATTGCCGTGGTCGTCGTGGTCATCGCGCTGGCTGTGGGCGTCGGGTTCCTCGCGTTTCGAGGGTCCGTCGGTTCTGAGCTGGCATTGCGCGATTCCGATGCTTCGAACGCCCTCGTGTCGGTGCGTTCGGACGAGCCGTATTACGCGCTTATCGCCGTAGAGCTCGGCGCCGTCGCAAAGCCGCTCGAGCAGACCGGCCCCGACGTGTTGCTGCTTGCGCGCGTCGACCGCCAAGCCAAGACGTTCGCGCTCGTGAGCATTCCGCCAGGACTCCAGGTGATCACCGACAGCGGTGCGCGGCGCGTGGCCGACTTGGCGGCTTCCGGGGACGCTGCGCTCATCACGGCCGTTTCCAACTTCGCGAAAGTCGACATCTCGCATTTCGTGAAGGTCGACGAGGGCGGCTTGGAAGGGATCATCGACGAACTCGGCGGCATTGATGTCGACATCGACCAGGTCATCGACGACCCTCACGCCGGCGATGTTTACCTGCCCGTCGGAACGTACACGCTCAACGGCGCGTCGGCGCTTACGTATTTGCGCGCGACTAACCTGAAAATGGGCGTGCCGGATCAGCTCGATCATCAGATATCGTTTGCCGCCCTGCTGTTCGAGAAGCTGTTCGCCGCGGATGGGAATTTCGCGAGGCGCCTCGAGTCCATCGATTCGTACTTCCAGACGGATCTGTCGCTCGGCGACATCGAAGCGCTTCAGGAATGGTTGCGCGACATGTCGGCAAGCGGCATTCCCTGCACGGTTCTGCCGGGTTACCTGACAGAGGTCACCGGCGTGGTCGATACGTTCGACGCACTCTACATCGGCTCGTCTGACGACATGGCCGCCATCATCGCGTCGCTCGAGAGCGGGGAAGTCCCCGACGTCACGAGCTCTTCCGAGGTGCAGCCCGCCGATCCGGCGAGCTTCACGGTCGAAGTCCAAAACGGAACCGATATCGTCGGCGCAGCGGGCGTGACCGCCGATTCGCTGAAAGCCGCCGGCTTCAACGTCGTGGGGGCGGGAAACGCCGAGCAGCAGGTGTACAACGAGACGCTCGTCGTGTACAAGGGCTCCGAGGGTCCTTCGCGTGCGAAAGCCGTCATCAACTGCCTTGGAATCGGCCGCGCCATTTCGGGTGACATCTACTACAAGTTCGATTCCGACATCTTGGTCATCATCGGCTCCGACTACAAACCCTTCTCGTAGTTGAACGTTATCCCAGGGAAGATTGAACGCTCACCCCAGGGGTGATGTTCAAATTTGCTGAAACTCCACCTTTATGCAGAAGTGTTCCTTCAATTTGAACATCACCCCTGGGGTGAGCGTTCAATCTTCCCTGGGATAACGTTCAACTGCCTGCTGCGTTTGCGAGGACAAGCGCGCACGCCGCTCTCCACTGTACGGACGTTGCCCGTTGGTAAGGTTGCCTAGCATACTTTCTGCTAGAATCATCGTGATAGAAAACACGACGTGAGGAGTTGCAATGGTAGACAAGATGGATGTGGCGGCGGTACTCGACCTCATTCGCCCCAGCCTTATGGCCGACGGCGGCGATGTCACGCTCGTCGACGTGGCCGATGACGGCACGGTTTCGGTCGAGCTGACGGGTGCGTGCAAGGGCTGCCCGCTGTCCGAGCTGACGCTTGCCAACGGCATCGAGCGCATCTTGAAGGAGCGCGTGCCCGGCGTTACGCGCGTTGTCCCCGCCGAGGAAGCGGCCGAGGAGTAACCAGCGCCATGAGCGCTCCCATGAGATGCCCGAACTGCGGGTCAGACGTCCTCGACGTCCATGATTACGAATCGATGATCGTGGTCACGTCCGACCATGCGCTGTTCACCGTGCGCTGCGCATGCGGCACGCGGGTGTCCAGCCTTCGCACAATTCCGCTCGACATGCGCGAAGACGTGCAGTTCGCGGCCATCGAGGTGGGCGCCGGCATGGGACGAGAGCGCTAGCATGCTCAACGACATTTACCAAAACATCGATCCGGTGGCGTTTTCCATCGGGCCTTTTGCCGTGCGCTGGTACGGCATTGCGTATGTGCTGGGCTTTCTGTTCGCCGGCTTGCTCATGTGGCGGCTGGCCAAGCGCTGGAAGCTCCGGTTCGACAGCGATGCGCTGCTCACCATCATATGCTGCGTCATCGTCGGCATTATCCTCGGGGCGCGGTTGGGCTATTGCCTGTTTTACGGCAACGGCTACTACTATGCGCACCCGTTGGAAATCCTGGCGTTCAACCAGGGAGGCATGAGCTTCCACGGCGGGCTCATCGGTGCGTTGCTTTCGGGCATCGTTGCGGCGAAGCTCACGCATATCCCGTATCTCACGCTCGCCGACATGGGTTGCATCGTCGCGCCGATAGGCTTGTTCTTGGGCAGGTGCGCAAACTTCATCAACGGTGAGCTCTGGGGCGATTTCACCGACTTGCCGTGGGGCGTCGTGTTCGGCGGCACGGCCGGAATGCTGCCGCGCCACCCGTCGCAGCTATACGAAGCGCTGCTCGAAGGCGTGCTGCTGTTCGTCATCCTGTTCGCGCTTTCGCGCAAGCTGCCGCCGCGCCCGCGCGGCACGTTCCTCGGCGTGTTCCTCGCGCTGTACGGCTGCTTCCGCTTCCTGGTCGAGTTCGTTCGCCAGCCCGATGCGCAGATCGGCTACCTCTACGGCGATTGGCTGACCATGGGCCAGGTGCTATCGGTGCCGCTCATCATCATCGGCATCATCGTTTTCATATACGCGTGCAAGCGAAAGCTGCCGCAACAGGGCTTGCCCGAAACGCGTTAGGAGGCTTCAAGCCATGGGTTTTCTCGACGATGTCCAGGGAACGCTCGACCGCGGGATGAACGCAGCACGCGGAGCCGTGTCAACGGTGGCGGGAGAGCAACTCGGGTTCGTGCGGGGCTTTTGCCGCATGTGCCAAGACGGTTGGGAGCTGGGATACCATGAGCGCAACGGCGGGAACGCGAGCTATCGCCTGACGCCAGCCGACTTGAACTCCGCCCGGTCGTTCTTCTACGATGCGCCGAGTTCCTGGGTGGCCATGGGCGTGACCGTTCCCGAAATGGCCGGCGAGCATCTGCTCGTCACGGGTTCGGGAAAATTCCTCCGCAATGTGAAGGACGACCCCGTGGCGAACTCCGGCATCGTGGAAATCAGCCCGTCGGGCGATGCTTGGCGCATCGTATGGGGGTTGAAGGACGGCGCGCGACCGACGAGCGAGATCGGGGCGCACGTGGCAACTCATGGCGTGCGCAAGCAGGCGACCGATGGTGCGGCCCGCGTGCTGTACCATGCGCATCCGAATGCGCTCATCGCGCTCACGGCGCTTCTGCCTGCCGACGCGCGCACGTTGACGCGCTTGCTCTGGTCGTGCGTCACGGAGAGCGTCATCGCGTTTCCCGGAGGCGTGGGCATGTTGCCGTGGAAGGTCCCCGGATCGGCTGACTTGGCAAACGCGACGGCCGAGGTCATGCGCGAATTCGATGCGTGCGTGTGGCAGCTGCACGGCGTGTTCGCGTCTGGAAGCGATTTCGACGAGGCGTTCGGGCTCGTGAACGCCATCGACAAAGCGGCCGACGTGTACCTCAGGGCAAGGGCCGCTCAAGGCGGTAACGCCAATTTGCCGTTTGCGATTTCCGATGGCGATTTGCGTGCCACTGCCAGCGCATACGATCTGCCCCTCAACGAAACGTTCCTGTCGTAGGGCTCGACCGCTTGGTTCGGCAACTCGCCGATAGGTTGCGCTTGCGCACGCATGGTGCGGTTACCATGTTCCTAGCGGTTGTGCGTGGAAAGGGTCACCATGGACGAAGGCAAGCTGTATCTCGGCATCGATTACGGTGGAAACACGGTGAAGCTGGGTTTGGTCGACGCGTTCGGCAACCTGTCTGGCCGGGATAGCCTTCCGACCTCGAACCTGCTCGACAAGGTCGATTGCCGCGCGTTTGCGGCGGCTGTGGGAGAGTTCGTCCACGGCATGGGCATTTACTCGTCGGAGCTCGGCGGCGTGGGCCTTGCCATTCCGGGCATCGTCAACCGCGGGACGTACCTTACGCCTAACGTGAAAGCCGATTGGCCGCTCGTCATGAAAAGCCTCGAGCAGTCGCTTTCTAAAACCTCTATTTCGGTGCTGAACGATGCAAATGCAGCTGCCTTGGGCGAACTGTGGATGGGTGCCGGCGAAAACGCCCGCTCGGTCCTTCTCGTGACGCTCGGTTCCGGCTTGGGTTCGGGTCTCATCGTCGAGGGCCAGGTCATTTCGGGCGGCAACGGGGCTGCAGGCGAAGTCGGCCATATGACTGTCGTGCCGGGCGGGCGCCCCTGCAAGTGCGGCCGTGCCGGTTGCGTCGAGCGCTACGCTTCGGCTCGCGGCATCGTGCAGAACTTCATCGAGGCGGGCGAGTCTGGCGACTACGATCCCGCGCAGTTCAGCAATCATGAACCTGTGAACGATACCGACGCGCTTGCCGTGTTCGATGCGGCGCGCTCAGGCGATCCCCGCGGCAAGCGGGCCCTTGCCGTCATGGCCGACAAGCTCGGCTTCGCGCTTGCCCAGGTGGCATGCGTGGTCGACCCCGACGTCATTCTGCTCGGCGGCGGCATTGCCGCGGGCGCGGATTTGTACCTGGACGCCCTGAAGGCCGCGTACCGCTCGTACTGCTTCGAAGCGTGCTCCTCGACCGAGATCCGCTGCGCCACGTTGCTGGGCGATGCCGGCGTGTACGGCGCCGCCCGCTATGCCATGTTGGCGGCTCCGCGCGACAAGTCCCAACGCGATTGGCTCGATCCCGATTTCGGGCTGTAGGTTTCGCTGGGACAATGGGGGCAGGGGCTAATGTCCCAAACGGCAAAGAGGAGCAACATGAGCGATATCGCGACGGCGAAGGACGGTTTGCGCGCCCGCATGCGCGCCGTTCGCAAGGCCATTCCCGCAGACGAACGCGCAAGCATCGACGCTAAAATCGCCGAATGCGTTTGCACAAGCCCCGAATTCCAGTCGGCCGACGTCGTCTTGACGTACCTTTCCATGGGCGCCGAGGTGGAAACGCGCGCCATTATCGAGCGGGCATGGGAATTGGGCAAGGTCGTCGCGTTGCCGCGCTGCGTCGGCCCGCGCCAGATGCGCTGGTTCAAAGTGACGTCTTTGGACTCGCTCGAGCTGAGCCCGTTCGGCGTCGAGGAACCGTATATCGACGAAGCCGCCGAACAGACCCTTTCAACGGGCGAGCGCATGGTGGCCATCGTTCCCGGCATGGCGTTCGATGACGAAGGCTACCGCCTTGGCTATGGCGGCGGTTTCTACGACACGTTCCTCGCCGATTTCGAAGGCCCTTCCATAGGCCTTTGCCGCAGTGCACAGCATATTCCCAGCCTGAAAGCCGAAGGCGTCATAGGCGAATACGACCTCCCCGTCGACCTCGTGATAAGCGAGTGACAAGTATCATCTGTCCTATGTCACGAGGTAGGAACCTCTTGGGTGCGCGTGCTTGGTTTAGTATGGGTGCAAAGCACGCACGGCGAAGGGGGAGGAACAATCATGACGATTAGCGTAACCGATGCCCGCATCAGCGATAAGGGGCGTCTCGAACTGCAGATTTCAGCGCCTGCGACCGATGTCGCGAGCTTGCTCGACGAATGCGAAGCCGAGCTTGCGCGCGCGGGCGGCATTGCGGCCGGCAGCACGCGCGACGACCTCGTGGCCCGCTATGGCGAAGAGCGCTTCGAGCAGCTGCTCGTCGAGTGCCTGATGGACCGCATCGGCACCGAAACGCTTGGCGCATCTGAGAACCCGCTTGTGGGATTCCCCCAGTTTTTCCTCGTCGAGAACGGCTATCCGGAAGGTCCGCTTGTCTTCCAGGTGGCCACGTACGAAATGCCGAAGGGCACGCTCTCTTCCGCCGAGCCGCTCGAGATTGGCCCCGAGGCGCGCGTTCCCTCCGACGAGGCGGTTGAAAAGGCGCTTGCTTCGCTCATGCGCACGTATATGGCCCAGCGCGTCACGAACGACGACCGTGAAGTCGAATACGGCGACACCGTGAAGGTCGATGTCGAGGTGAGGGCTGGCGGCGTGCCTGTCAGCACGTTCAGCCGCACCGCCTCTTCCATGAAGGTCGATTATGCGACGATGCCCAAGGATTTCATCGATCAAGTCGTTGGCATGCGGCCCGGCGAGGAAAAGGACATATCGTTCACGGTGCCTGCAATCGAGGGCATCTGCCCCGAAGAGCATTACGACGCCACGGTGCGTGTGAAGGCCCTGTATTACGTCGACGTGCCCGAGCCGACGACGAAGTGGATTCAAGGCAAGTTCCCCAACTTGAAGGGCATTGACGATTTGCGTGCTGCCATGGCGCAAAACATCGTGCAGCGGGCCGGCGGCCTGCCGAGCAAGGAAGACGCCATCGATGCGGCGCTGTTCGAGCGCCTGAACGTCGAGATTCCCGACGAGCTCGTCGACTTCATCGTCGAGGGCATTAAGCGCGGGGAAGCGCAGCGCATGCACGCCCGGGGCCTCGGCTTCGAGGAATTCTGCGCCGCGAACGAAACGACGCCCGAGCAGTACCATGAAAAGCTGCGCGAGATGGCGATACGCGATTTGAAGCTGTCCATCGCGCTCGACGCGCTGTATGCCATGAAGGGCTATTCCCTCAACGAGAGCGACGTCGACATGATCTTCGAGCAGATGGCTCCTGGTCGCGGCATGGAGATGAAGCATGGCTACATCATGGCGGGTCGCCTGTACCAGGTTGAGGAAATGGCCCAGCGCGCCAAGGCTCGCCGTTGGCTGGATGAGACTGCTAAACTAGCGAAGTAGGCTTCGCTAGGGGGAGCAATGGCTCAAGACAAGCTGTGGACGCGGACGTTCATCGTTCTGATGGGCGTGAACTTCTGCTCTGCCTTGTCGTTTTACCTCATCATGGTGAAAATCGCCGAGTTCGCGGTCGATACGTACGGTTTGCCGCAATCGGTTGCGGGGACGACCATCACGGCGTATGTCATAGCCGCGCTCCTCACGCGCCTGTTCTTCGGGGGCCAGATCGACCGATGGGGCGTGAAGCGCTCGCTCGCCATAGGCACGGCCGTCAACGCCGTCGCCATGCTGCTGTACCTCGTTCCCATGGGCTTCATCCCGCTGATGGCCGTGCGCATTGCGCATGGGTTCGCCTTCGCGCTCATGTCGGGGTCGGCCGCTGCGGGCGCGGCGCTCGTCATACCGCGCGATCGGTACGGCGAGGGCATCGGATACTTCTCGATGATGCAGGCGCTTGCCACGGGAATCGGGCCGTTCGTGGCGATAATCATCACGAACATCGCCGGAGGGTACGCTCCCATGTTCGCCACAGCGGCCGTCATAGCCGTGATCGCCCTCGTCAGCGTCTTCTTCATCACCATTCCACCTACCGAGAAGCCGGCGGTCCACATGCATGCCGACAAGCAGAAGGCAGGCGGCATCGCCTCGCTCGTGCAGCTGTCGGTGGTTCCGCTGGCTTCGACGCTGTTTCTCGTGTATCTCGGGTATTCCGGAATCCTGTCGTTCGTGACGTCGTATGCAGCTGAACGCGGCCTGTCCGATGCCGTCAGCCTGTATTTCGTCGTGTACGCCATCGTCATACTCATCAGCCGGCCGCCTGTCGGACGGCGGGTCGACCGAAAAGGCGAGAATTCGACGATTTACTACTGCTTCGCGTCGCTCGTGGTGGGGTTCGTCATGCTTGCATTTGCCGTCAACGGGGCCATTCTGCTCGCGTCTGCGGCATTTGCGGGGTTCGGCATCGGGGCGACGCAATCGATCGTGCAGGCGGTCATTGCGCGCGATACGCCGCCTGACGAGCTTGGACGCGCGAACTCGACGTTCTTCATGAGCATGGACTTGGGCAGCGGCATCGGCCCCATACTCATCGGCGCCGCCATTCCGGTTATCGGATACAGCGCAAGCTACTTGGCGCTGGCGGCGTTGGCCGCCTGCGCGGCGCTCGTGTACTTTCTCGTGCATGGGCGAAAATGAACATCACCCCTGGGGTGATGTTCAAATTTGGCGATGCCCTATAATTATGGCGTCGAAAGGAACTGATTCATGGTTGAGCTGAAAGCCTATGCCGGATTGATACGAAATCATGCCGAACTTGCCAACGAGCTGGGCGTAGACATTTCCGACTGCACGCGCGAAGAGCGCGAGGAGAAGCTGATCGTCGCCGCATGGAACGCTTGGGGCGAGGACGTGGGCTCGCATATCAACGGCCAGTTCGGCTTCGCGTTGTATGACGCCGACGCCGACGAGCTGTTCTGCGCACGCGACCCGCTCGGCGCCGAGCTCTTCTTTTATTACGAGACGGCTGATGGCAAGCTGCTGTACGGGACGCAGATAAAAGACCTGTTCAGCCAGCCGGGCTTCGAGCGCGAACTCAACCGCGAACTCGTGCAGTTTTACCTGGGTTTCACCTACGTGCCGGGCGAGGAAACCCTGTTCAAGGGCGTGTACAAGCTCGAGCCGGGCGGCTTTCTGAAGTTCAATCGCGACGGTCTCGCGCTCGGGCGCTATTGGGAGCTTTCCTTCGACCCCGATGAATCGAAAACGCTTGACGAATGGGCTGATGAACTCGAGAAGGCCATGGAGACGAGCCTGCATGACATCCTCGACGAAGGCGAGGTGCCTGACAGCTTCCTGTCGGGCGGCGTCGATTCGTCTTATATCCTGGCGAAGAGCAATGCCAAGTGCGGGTATTGCGTTGCGTATGCAGACCAGAAGGTCAGCGAGGAGGAAGACGCGCGGGCGACGGCGGAATACCTCGGGCGCGATTTCGAGGGCGTGTCGGTGTCGCAAGCCGATTTCTTCGCCAGCGTAGACGAGTTCCTACTTGCCTACGAGCAGCCTTCTGCCGACGTTGCCGGATTGGCCCTGTACGCGGCTTGCAAGAAGGTCGCGGAGAAGTCGAGACTGTGCTTCTCGGGCGAAGGTGCCGACGAGTTCTTCGCCGGCTACAGCGTGTACAACAACGTGAACAGGCTGCGCATGAGCCCCGACCCGGTGTATTACGGCACGACGTACATCATGAACGATGCCGAGCAGCGCAGGTACCTGAAGCATTTCTACGCGGAGCGCTCCGCGAAGGAGTTCATGAAGGAACGCGGAGCGAAGGGGCGCGAGTACGATCCGCTGAACTGGATGCTTTACGTTGACCTGCGCAGCTATTTCGAGGGAAGCATCCTGTTCAACTCGACCAAGATTGCGCGCGGCACGGGCCTTGACATCCGCATGCCCTATTGCGACCTGCGCATCTTCGACATCGCGCGCCGCATGCCGTCGCATTACAAAGCCGACAAGGACGGCAACAAGAAGGCGCTGCGCGCTGCAGCATCGCGCGTGTTGCCTCACGAGGTCGCATATCGCAAGAAGCTCGGGTTCCCAGTGCCCGTGCGCTCATGGCTGGCCGATGCGAACGTGAACGCCGACATCCGCCGTGCATTCGAAAGCGAAGCGGCTGCCGAGTTCTTCAACGTCGATGAAATCGGCGCGTTGCTCGACGAGTTCCTCGGGCAGAAGCCCCGCGTGAAGCATCCGGTATGGTTCGCCCGCCACCAGGGCTTGCTCTGGCGCCACGTGTGGACGATCTACTTGCTCATACGCTGGTACGAGCTGTTCTTCGGCGAGGATGCCGCTGTTTAAGACTGTGGGGTGACGTTCAACTGCCCGCCGAGCCTGCGAGGACAAGCGTGAACCCAAACATTCTTATTCGAATGGGAAGGTGTAGTCGAGGCCGAGCTTGTCGCGCAGCTCGATGAATTCCTTCTGCACGGCTTCTCCGACCGGCACGCCCTTGTCCTTGCGGTCGAGCCAGGCGAGGTACTCCTTCTCGCCGGCAGTGTAGATGCGGTCGTGACCCGGAGCTTTCTCGGAAGCACGCAGCGCACGGCAGATATCGCCAGCGATCTTCTCGAACTCGGCGCGACCGATGAACGCGTCTGGGTCGACGACGAAGAAGAAATGCCCCAGGCCGTACATCTGCGGCGACCCGTCGGGGGCGACGCCGGTGAGCGCCTTCATGAACTTGCCGCCCGAAAGAGCAGCCGACAGGATTTCGACGACAGCCGCATAGCCGTAGCCCTTGTAGCCGCACATCTCATCGCCGGGACCGCCGCCAAGAGGGGCAAGGGCAGTTGTGCCGTCGACGAGCATCTTCAGGATCTCTTCGGAATCGGTGAGTTCCGATCCGTCCTTCGCAACGACCATGCCTGCGGGCGTGGGCTTGCCGGAACGCGCGTAGTACTCGATCTTGCCGCGCTGCACGATGGAAGTCGCACAGTCGATGCAGAAGGGGAACTCCTCGTCGGTGGGAATGGCGAACGTCAGCGGGTTGGTGCCCATCATGTTCTCGACGCCGAACGTGGGCGAGATGGACGGGCGCGCGTTCGTGCCCGTAATGCCCACGAGGCCTTCCTTGCTGGCCATCGTGGCCCAATAACCTGCGATGCCGTAATGCGTGGAATTGCGGATGGCGCCACCGGCCATGCCGTAGGTCTTCGCCTTCTCGATGAGCTTTTCCATGACGTGGTAGCTTGCCACCATGCCCATGCCGTCATGGGCGTCGGCGAGCACGGTCGTGGGGGTTTCCTTGACGATCTCAAGGTTGGTCTCGGGCAGCAGCGTGCCTTTCATGATGCGATCGATGTAAATCGGCTTGAAGCGGTTGCAACCGTGGCTCTCGATGCCGCGGCGGTCCGATTCGGCAAGCACGTCGGCGCAGATCTCGGCATCGGCGCGAGGCACGCCGTATCCGACGAACACGTCGGTCATGAACGAGATGACGGTGTCCCAAGGCACATACGGGCGAGTTTCCATGATGGCTCCCATCTTCGAGGTTTGGCGCCGTTAACCACGCTGCCGGCAAGGATGGTGAAGGCGCGCGTGGAATTGCGGCTCACCCCATGGTACCCCAACGGCCGTTTGAGCGGTTCGCAATCGGGCCGACTGGAAACGAGGCGCGATAGGCGGCAAGCGCCGAAGCCGTCAACACGGTGTTGCCGTTGTGGCGCACCTGGTTCCGCATCGTGAGGCTCCCGTTTTCGAAAAAAGGCGCCGAGCTGGGATAATCGAAGTGCTCGCGAGCAATCGTTCATTACGGGAAACACGGAAAGGAGCATGCGATGAACGACGGCGCAACGAGAATGGAAAACATGCGGCCTCACGGCGAGAAGCCCGCAAGGCTGCGCGATCAATCCGAGACCGAAGGCCGGATCGGCGAGGGCAAGAACGCCGGGGTGCGCAACGTGCAAGGCGGAACGCAGCGCGACGAGATGAGCGATAGGAAACGCGTTGCAGGCGTGCGCAATCCCGATGTGCGCGTCGGCGCAAAAGGCGTGATGCAGCAGGATATAGGCGAGAGCATTTGCCAGCAGTCTGGCAACGATTGCGCTGGAGGCTAGTCAGCGGTTTTAACTGCGCGTGTCGACGTCGACGAGGTCGCGCCCGCAGGTGAGCACGGTTGCCCTCGGAATGCTGCAGAACGCCTCGACGATCTCGGCGTCGAGCTGCGTGCCTGCTGAGCGTTTCAGCTCGGCAATGCATTCCTCGTAATTGGCGGCGTCCTTGTACGGCCGGCGCATGAATATGGCCGAGAACACGTCTGCCACGGCGATGACGCGCGCGCCGAGCGGAATCTGGTCGCCGGGAAGCTTGTAATAGCCCTTTCCGTCGACGCGCTCATGGTGGTACAGGATCCAGTCGGAGATGTCGTCGAACGAGCCGACCGGCTCGATTATCTGCACGCCGATCTGCGGATGCTGCAGCATGATGTCCCATTCCTCCGGCGTGAGCTTGCCCGGTTTGTTGAGGATGGATTCAGAAACGCCGAGCTTGCCCAGATCGTGGAACAAGGCGGCGTATTCCAGGTTCGTCTTATTAAGCTGCCTGCGCATATGGTCGGGAAGCGCCTCGTACAGCTCGCCGGTTAGGCGTTGAACGTGGCGGCTGTGACCCTTCAGGTTGGGGTCGCGGGCCTCGATGACGGTCGAGAGCGCACCGGCCATGCCCATGGTCGAGTCCTTCACCGTCCCGACAAGGCGGATGATCCACAGCAGCACGAACGTGACGAACATGCTGCCCGACAGCAGGATGACGCCGATGCTCACTTCTTCGAAGTCTTGGAAGAAGATGAACGCGTACACGATGGCGAAGAACACGAGGAACGCGACGACGATGATGCTCCACGCACGCCCGCGTTCGCCGACGAGGACGTCGCCGACGGAGCGCGCGAACATGAGCGCCCTCACGACGTTGTACGCCATGAGCAGGAAACCTGCTGCGACAAGAATTTGGCCGACCATGAAACCTCTCCCTATAACGTTACCATTATAGTCGGTTTCTCGGTCGGCCGATTATGCAAGACCAGCATTTCGATTTGAACGTCACCCCAGGGACGGCTGCGGATTGAACGTCACCCCAGGGAAGATGTTCAATTTGAAGAAGCGTTCCTTCGTAAAGATAAGGCCTCAACAAATTGAACATCTTCCCTGGGGTGACGTTCAATCCGCAGCCGTCCCTGGGGTGACGTTCAAATCAGCGAAGTTGGCTAATACTTTTCGACGACGTTGCCCGGATCCTTGAAGATGTGGTTTGCGGGCACGTAGCCGCGCACGCGCGAAAGCGGGTACACGTTGGAATTGCTGCCGATGATGGTGCCGGGGTTCATGACCGTGTTGCAGCCGACTTCCACGTGGTCGCCCAGCATGGCGCCGAACTTCTTGATGCCCGTCTCCACGACCTCGCCGGTGGCGAAGTCCTTCACGCTGACGAGCGACTTATCGCTCTTCAGGTTCGAGGTGATGGCGCCGGCGCCGGTATGCGAGCAGTAGCCGAGGATGGAATCGCCGACGTAGTTGTAGTGCGGGACCTGCACCTTGTCGAACAAGATGACGTTCTTGAGCTCCGTAGAGTTACCGACAACGGCGTTCTTGCCCACGATGGCGGGACAGCGCAAAAACGCGCAATGGCGCACTTCGGCTTCGTGGTCGATGATGAGCGGACTTCCAATGTAGGCGCTGTCGAAGATCTTGGCGTCTTTGGCGATCCACACGCCGTCTGCGGGGTTGTCGAACTCGTCGGCCGGCAACGTGGGACCGAGCTCGAGGATGTACTCCTTGATATGCGCGAGCGCTTCCCACGGATACTCGAATTGCTCGAGCAGCGGTGCGGCGATGGTGTGCGATAGGTCGTACAAATCGGCGATTTTAATCTTCATGGTCATGTTTAAATCCTTTCGAATGAGTAGCAGGACGTTCCTGCTACTCATTTCCAGTAAGCGAGACCGGAATAGGGGTGCCCAGCGAAAATGAGAAGCAGGAACGTCCTGCTACTCATTCAGGGCTACAGCGACAGCTTGGAAGCGGCGCCCTCGTCGCAGAAGAAGGTGACGTCGGGATGCAGCTGCAGGACGCTCGCGGGGCAGTTCGGGTCGACCGGGCCTTCGACTGCGGCCTTGATGGCGTCGGCCTTGGCCTCTCCCAGGGCGATGAGGATGATCTTGCGGGCGTGCATGATGCTCTTGATGCCCATGGTCACGGCGTGGGTGGGCACGTCGTCGATGCTGTCGAAGAAACGGGCGTTGACTTCGCGGGTGTTCTGGGTCAGCTCGACAACATGGGTCATGGTGTCGATGGGGTCGCCCGGCTTGTTGAACGCGATGTGGCCGTTCACGCCAATGCCCAGAATGTGCAGATCCTCGCCACCAGCCGCTTCGATGGCGGCGTCGTAGGCGGCAAGAGCCTCGTCGCTCGTATCGAGGCCGCTCGGCACGTGCGTGTTTGCCGGGTCGACGTCGATGTGGTTGAACAGGTTGGTGTCCATGAAGTAGCGGTAG
The DNA here is from genome assembly GCA_017459925.1 of Eggerthellaceae bacterium. GTDB lineage: Bacteria > Actinomycetota > Coriobacteriia > Coriobacteriales > Eggerthellaceae > UBA9715. The sequence continues at coordinate 6,672 of JAFUCC010000128.1, read as the reverse complement.
CTCTGGTCATGGGTGGGCTCGAGGCCGACGTACTCGTCGAGGTTGAACGTCGTGACGTCCTTGAAGCTGATGTTGCCGGCTTCGTACTCCTTGATGAGCTCGCCGTACAGGTCGAGCGGGGTGGAACCCGTCGCGAATCCGAGCACGGCGTTGGGCTTGGCGTCGAGAATCTCCTTGTACATGGCCGCAGCCTGCTTGGCGATTCCCTCCGGCGTATCGATGATGACCTTCATGATTCTCCTTCTGTTCAGTTCCAACATTTAAAAAGCCGCCGGTTCGCGTCGGCGGCTTCAATGACTAGTCGATGCCGAGTTCTGCGATGACGACATCGGCGATTTCGCGGCAATGGCGCTTGGCGTCCTCGTCGCTGGCGGCTTCCACCATGACGCGTACCAGCGGCTCGGTTCCGCTCGGGCGCAGCAGCACGCGGCCCGTGCTTCCCATGGCGTCTTCAGCGGCCTTCACGGCGGCTTGCACGGCGTCGTTGGTCTTCACGGCTTCCTTGTCGGACACGCGCACGTTGATGAGCTCTTGCGGGTAGCGCGTGAACACGTGCGCCGCTTCGTCGATGCTCATGCCGAGTCGACGCGTAGCCGCGAGGAACTGCACGGCGGTCATGAGGCCGTCGCCGGTGGAGTTGTGGTCGAGCAGGATGAGGTGGCCGCTCTGCTCGCCGCCGATGGCGTAGCCCTTTGCCAGCATTTCCTCGAGAACGTAGCGGTCGCCGACCTTGGTCTGAACGACCGTGATGCCGCGCTCTTCCATGCAGCGAACGAACCCCAAATTGCACATGACCGTCGAGACGACCGTGTCGTGGGGCAGGCATCCGCGCTGCTTCATGTCGATGGCCAAGACGGCTTCCATCATGTCGCCGTCGATCTCGTTGCCTTGGGAATCGACGAGCATGACGCGGTCTGCGTCGCCGTCATGCGCGATGCCGGCATCGGCGCCGATTTCGGCGACGAAACCCTTGAGGGGCTCGAGGTTGGTCGAGCCGCACTGCACGTTGATGTCGAGTCCCGTGAAGTCGTCGTTCATGACGTGGAGCTCGGCCTTGAGCTGGCTGAGAGCGTCGCCGCTCGAAACGCTGCTGGCACCGTGGCCGCAGTCGAGTGCGACTTTCATGCCGTCGAAATCGACGCCCTGGGATGTGATGGAGCTCACGGCGTGCGCCACGTAGCGCTCGACCGCGTCGGGCACTTCGACGATGGTTCCCACCGCGTCGCCAGCAGGACGGTCTTCGTCCATGGTGCCGGATTCGATGGCGGCCTGAATCTTGTCCTCGACCTCGTCGGGGAGCTTGAAGCCCTTGCCGTCGAACAGCTTGATGCCGTTGTACTCGGGCGGGTTGTGGCTTGCGCTGATGACGATGCCGCCGTCGCATTCGAGCTGCTTTGCGAGAAGCGCGATGGCCGGCGTGGGGATGATGCCCGCCACGAGCGCGGTGCCGCCCATGCTGGTGATGCCGGCGCAGACAGCCGCTTCGAGCATGTCGCCGGACAGGCGCGTGTCCTTGCCCACGATGATGCGCGGGCCCTGGAAGCGCACGGCCGCTTGGCCGAGTCGGAAGGCGAGGGGACAGGTGAGATCGATGTTCGCGACGCCGCGGACGCCGTCGGTTCCAAACATGCGTGCCATAGAGAGCCTTTCAGTTGTCGTTCGGTGCATGCCGAAGTTTCTACATCTAGACAAACAATAAAATTTTACTTACATGCTCGTGTTTCCACAATATTAAATGCCCGTTTTTCATTACATCGACCACAACTAGGGGTGCTTGTTCCTGCGCGTGCGTACAACGTATCGTGGTTGTTGGGTCATTGGGGGCAGGGCGAGGTGTCCCACATAAAAGTGGGACACCTCGCCCTGCCCCCAATGTCCCACTTAGCGGGGAAGCGCGTAGCAATCGAAGCGAATCGCCTTCCCCTCGAGGGAGTAATCGGGTTTGCGGCCTGCCAAGTACGGGCCTTTTTGCGGTCGCTTGACGACGATTTTGCGCGGATGGGCGGCAAAGGCAGCGTCGAGGAGCGCTTGCTCGTCTTCGCACGGGTGTTCGAGCCGCTGAAGTAGCTGCAGCTTCTTCTTCACGGCCGCGCTCTTGGTCCTGCCGGGAAACATGGGGTCGAGCAAAACGACATCGGGGTGGTGCGTGCATTCGCGCAAGGCTTGCACGCTGTCGCCGACTACAAGGTGCATGCGCGCGGTCGCGTCGGCAAGTGCGCGTTCGAGGGCGGCGCGTTCGAGAGCGTCGTTCAGCAACGCTGCGATGACCGGGTTGCGTTCGTGCAGGAAAACCGTGAACCCTGCAGCCGCGAGCAAAAGCGAGTCTTCCCCGAGGCCGGCGGTGGCGTCGAATGCGACAGGCTTTTCGCAGCCTTTCACCCTCGCCGCCTTCGCTAACAGCTCGCGGCTCAGGTTTGCGGGCTTAAGACGCGGGATCATCCGCGTGAAGTCACCGCGTATGCTCATGTCGCCATCGGAAAGCGAAAGCCCGCCCTCGTCGCGAACGAGAAGAAGCCCGGCTATCCGGGCTTCTTGCTCCGCGATTTCTTCCAAGCGCGCTATGTCGATTGCCTCGTTGCCCACCCTCGTGCGGTTTACAGCATATGCGCGCGCAGCTCGGCGCCGTCGAGGGGCGACAGGTACGCAGGGGGGACGTCGAACACGGTGAGGGCGCCGGTTTTGCCCTCGTTGCTGAAGCGGGCGACCGCGCGGGCGAACGCGACGAGCACGCAGGCGGTGAACTCGGGGTTCGAGTCGAGCTTCAGCGAGTATTCGACGAGCATCTTCTTGCCGCTTGCGCTTTGCCCGCTGCGAAGCACGAAGCCTCCGTGGGGCATGGCGGCATGGTCGCGGTCGAGTTCTTCTTGCGAGATGAAGTTCACGGTGGTGTCGTACTCGTCGAAATAGTTCGGCATCGAGACGATCTCCTCGGCAACGCGTGCCGCATCGGCGCCCTCTTCAAGGACGACGAAGCATTCGCGCGTGTGCTTCTGGCGCGTGGTCAGCTCGGGGTTCGAGCCCGAGCGCACTTCCTCGAGCGCCTCTTCGACGGGAATGGTGTACTGCTTGGCGTCGGCCACGCCCTCGACGCGGCGGATGGCGTCGGAATGGCCCTGGCTGATGCCCTTGCCCCAGAACGTGTAGTCGGCGCCGTCAGGCAGGATGCAGTTGCCCATGAGGCGGTTCAACGAGAACAGGCCCGGGTCCCAGCCGCAGGAGATGAGCGCCGTGCTGCCGCCGTCCTTGGCAGCGGTGTCGACGGCCGCGAAGTGCTCGGGAATGCGGGCGTGGGTGTCGAAGCTGTCAACCACGTTGTACAGCTTGGCGTAATGCGGGGTTTGCTTGGGCAGGTCGGTTGCGCTGCCGCCGCATAAGATGAGCACGTCGATGGGCTCTTCGCCGCTTTCGAGCGCCTCGGCGGGCTTCACTTCCACGCCCTCGGTGGCGATGGCGACGGTTGAAGGATCGCGCCTCGAGTACACGGCCGTCAATTCGATGTCGTCGTTTTGCCGTACGGCCAGCTCAACGCCCTTGCCGAGGTTGCCGTATCCCAAGATTCCCAATCGCACCTTGCTCATGTGTCGCCTTTCGCTCGTTGCCTGACTTATCGTTCGCGAGAATTATACCCAAATGCTAAAGGAGTGATTCCACGTAGAACAATGGTGCTACGTGGATGGAGCCGCAGTATTCGCGTGCGCCGGCGACGCCGAGGCCCGTCTTGGGAACTATCATGGTGACGGTCTCGTCAGCTTCGATGCAGGGCGTGCTCGCGGTTCCGGTTTGGGCGTTGAGGCCGCTGGGGGTGTCTGCGGAAACGACGAAAGCGCCGGTTTCGCGGCGGCGGTTCGACGCCTCTATCCACTCGTCGAACGGCGCTTTGACTGTTTGCCCCGCGAATCCCGTGCCAAGTAAGGCGTCGATGATGACGTTACAGTGCGCAAGGGCGTCTTCCAGCTTCTTCGCATCGGGTGTTAACAGTATTTCTACCCCGTGCTCTTCCAGCGAGGGCGATGCGGCCATCGCGGCATCGTGTGCCGGCTGGGCCTTCAGCTCCTCGGGCATACGCGCCGTGACGAGCGTTACCTCATGGCCGCGTGCCGCTAGTTCGCGTGCTGCCACCCAGCCGTCACCGCCGTTATTGCCATTGCCGCAGAGGATAGCGACGCGCGCTTGCGGACGCGCCTTGTGAACGCGATGCGCGATGGCGAGGCCGGCGCGGTCCATGAGCTCTGCAAGCGACGTGCCCGAAGCGTCTATCGTCTGCTCGAGCGCCACCACGTCGGCGATGTCTTTCGCAGGGGGTTCGAACGAGCGCAGGTGGGGAAGGATGCAGCCGTATGCCTCGACGAGCTCGTCGAGCTTGACGGTTGCGTTCGCGGGGCTTGTCGACGGGAGCTTCGTGCACGGCATGCCGATTGCCGCTTCGCAGTGCCGCGTGTATAGTTCGGCCGCCTTTGCGCCGGTGCAGAACACGGCTTCGATAGGCGCTGCGTCGAAGATGCGCGAAAAATCGTTCGGCACGGCTTCGGCGATGCTCGCATCGCTTGCGCCTTCGATATCACACGAGGCGAGCACGTCCCAGAGCGCGATGTGGTGGCGTAGAAGCTGGTCGCGGCGCCTCTCGTTCGTGGTGGCAACTGGCTCGTCGAACAGCTCGGCCAACACGCGCCAGAACCGGTTTTGCGGATGCCCGTAGTAGAAACCGGCCTCGCGCGACTTCGGAGAGGGCATGGTTCCCAGCACGAGCACGCGCGAACGTTCGTCGAACACGGGCTCGAGTGGGTGTTCGATATGCTCGGATTGCGCTTTGGCTTCGCGTTTCATCCTGCGCGCCTCCTCGTCTTCTGCGACGATTCGCTCGATGGTCTGCTCGACGGTGGAGGGGATGCCGAACAGCGTGCGCTGCGACACGGCGGGGCGCACGACTTTCCCGTTCGCTTCGGCAAGCAGCATCTCCTGCAGCCGCTTCCATCGTCTTTCGTCGTCTCGATAACTCATATGCTAAGGGTAGCGCAGACGAGGCGCCGCATCGTGGTACGATATGCGAATCGTTTTGATGAAGGAGCGCTCATGATCAAGGAACTCGTAACCGATGAGGCGTTGCTGTCGACGCCGTGCGAAGCGGCAACTGCCGACGATGCCGAGCTGGCTCAGGACTTGCTGGACACGCTGGAGTCGATCGAAGACGGCGCCTGCCTGGCTGCCAACCAAATCGGCGTGGCGAAGGCGGTCATCGCGTACAGGGACGACAAGGACCGCATGCACGTCATGTTCAACCCGACGATGAAGCGCGCCCTGCGTCCCGTCCGCATGGAGGAAGGCTGCCTGACGCGCGAGGAAACGTCGAAGGTCACGCGTTTCGACCAGGCCACGTTCCATTACCAGGAGCTCGTCGACGGCGCGCTCATTCCGCGTAAGAAGGAATGCCGCGGTTGGACGGCGCAGATCCTGCAGCACATGATCGACCATTGCAACGGCAAGCTCGTGTAACATCGGCGGATAACCGCAGAACAGGAGGGCGTCATGCCCGAAAGAGAGAACACTGTGAAGATCGCGCTTGTAACCGGCTACCTGGGTGCCGGCAAGACGACGCTCCTCAATCATATTCTCGGAAACGACGAGGGGCTGCGCGCTGCCGTAATCGTGAACGACATCGGCGCGGTCAACATCGACGCCGACCTCATTCGCGAAAGCGGCGCCACGAAGGTCGAGAACGTCATTCCGCTGACCAACGGCTGCATATGCTGCACGCTGTCCGACGACTTGGCCGACCAGCTCGCCGGCATAGCCGATTCGGGCGATTTCGATTACATCATCATCGAGGCGTCGGGCATCTGCGAGCCCATGCCGATCGCCTACACGATATCCGAGTTCTGCGACCAGCGCATCGCCGATGGCCAAGCACCGCTCGCGCTTGACAACATCATCGCCGTCGTCGACTGCGCGCGCATGCTCGACGAGTTCGACAACGGGCGCAGCCTGCTTGCGGAGAACTTGGACGAGGACGACGTGGAAAGCCTGCTCGTCGAGCAGCTGGAATTCTGCACGACGGTCATCTTGAACAAAACCGACCTTGTCACGCCCGAAGAGCTATCCGAGGTGAAGGCCATCGTGCGCAGCTTGCAGAAAGACGCCGTCATCCTGGAGGCTGTGGAAGGCAAGGTGCCGCTGAGCGAGCTGCTCAACACGGGCCGTTTCGACTTCGACGACGTGTACGAGTCGGCTGCATGGCTCGACCTCATGGTGAACCCCGAAGACCACGGCGACCCCGAATTGCTCGAGTACGGCATCTCGACATTCGTCTACGGGCGCCGCAAGCCGTTCGACCTCGATGCGTTCGGCGAATTCGCCGCCCATTGGCCCGACACGATCATCCGCACGAAGGGCATGACCTGGATAGCCCAGCAGCCCGATACGTGCTTCTTGCTCGAGCAGGCTGGCCAGCAGCGGACGTTCATCGACAACGGCTCCTTCGTCGCCGCGCTTCCCGAGGAAGAGCAGACGCAGGTACTCGAGGAGAATCCCGGCATCATGGCACGTTGGGATTCGACGTGCGGCGACCGCCAGACCATCCTCGTCTTCATCGGCAAGGGCATGGATCGGGGCGCCATCGAGTCCGCGCTCGATGCGTGCCTGACCGACTGGGAAGGCTAGCCAGTGGGACGATGGGGG
>JAFUCC010000127.1 GCA_017459925.1 Eggerthellaceae bacterium | reverse complement strand
TTCGTCGCGGAGCTCGGCGCGTACATCGAGTACTATAACGAAGGGCGGATCAAGCAGTCGCTGGGCTGGAAGAGCCCGATGCAGTACAGGAAGAGCCTGGGTTTAGCCGCCTAGGAAGTCCAGGAAAACGTCCGCACCCCCTTCAGCTGCATTAGGTCTGTCATAGGTTGCTTGCGCCGATTAGGCGCTGACAAACCCGAAGCCCTTCCGGGCTGAGGGTTTGGCGCTACCAATAGCTTATCCTTGTTCTTCACCTCCTAATCCTCGTGCGCTTCCCGCTTCGCAGGAAAGGCGGAAAACATGGCTACAAGAAATCACTTCTCGCACTTGGACAAAGACGCAAGGAAAGCAATAGAGGACGGGGTCTACGAAGGGAGGTCGCTTGCCTGGATAGCCGAGTCCATTGGCGTCGATGCCACCACCGTCTCACGCGAGCTGCGTCGCAACAGGCGCGACGACGGCTACAGCACCTCGCTAACCAGTCGCAACCGCTGCGCCTTCCGCAAGGGCTGCAAGCGCAAGCGCCTTTGCGACCCTGGCTGCAGGAAGAAGTGCTCGTCGTGCGCGAAGGCCAACTGCAACTCCCTTTGCGACGGCTCCACGATTGCACCGTGGAGCTTCGACAAGTGGCGACCCTCGAGCAGCTTCTTGAGCTCTTTCTTCGCAGCGAAATCGATTTTGCTCTGTTCACGCCCATTGTGCCCGACCCTGAGTTTTACGATTTGGAAGTTCTATGCCGCGAACGGCTCGTCGTGGTTGCATCTGCAAACCTCGACGCCCCTCAACTGCAGCAATCAGCTAATGGCAGCATCAGCATCAGACAGCTCGAGGGCATTCCATTCGTTTTGCCAACTTGCGGTGTTTATTTCGATCCGATTATCAGCCACTTCATTGACTGCACACACACGCAACTTGATATCGTCATGCGCGACTGCGAAGCCGAACTTGCCCTATCGCTGGTTGAAGACGGCCTGGGGGTTTGCATTGTCCCCTCGACGTACGTCGTCGGACGTTCGTCACTCCAGGCGTTTGAGTTGTCGGACGTAGATGCAGGTAACGTACTCCGCTACATCCGACGACATGACGTGCTTTGCCCGATCGAAGAAGAACGATTCATGCGCATCGTGCGCTCCTGGCTTGATGATCAGGGCAAAATCTAAAAAACGCTTTTGGGTGGCACAGCGCTCCCAGGGAAAGGCGTGCCATATTTCCTGACACACCGGTACCAGGTACCAGCGTCTCATCATGTCTCACAGATGGTGCTCGACGAACTCGACCGCAAGATCGATTGCGCGATGGTAGTGCTGCGGCAGCGAGTTTCGGAAGCCATGGCGCATGCCGCCGAGAACGACCAACTCGGCTTTCGTGCCATAGACCTGTGCAGCACGCACCGAATACGCAGGCGGCACAATTTCGTCGTCGGAACCGTGGATGATCAGCACGTCGCCGTCGTATTCATCAATCACATCATAGATATCGACCGCCATCGCGTCTTGTAGATAGCGCTTGCCGATGGGCAAGCCGCCAAACGCTGCCTGCTCGGGGATGCCATCGCCCAGCGATTCCTCTATGCGCTCCCTCGCGTCGTCGCCAATGCAGAATGCAGGGAAATTGAGTACGAGCGCCCGCACGTCGGCGGGTCGCTTAGCGGCAACATATGCACTCACGTAACCACCCTGGCTGCTTCCGACAAGAAACAACTGTTGAGAATCAATCTTGTCGAGGGCAAGCACAGCATCCGTCACAGCCTCGAGATCTGCTGCTTCGGTAAGCACCGACATGTCAAGCATGCTCCCGTCACTTTGCGAAGCCAAGCCACTTCCGCAGAAGTCGAATGCCACAAACGCGATGCCACGTTGGACGAAATCGCTCCCCATCTCGCTGTCGTACACACGCGCGGCACCGAAACCGTGCGAAAACACTGCAACGGGAAATGGTCCCTCCCCTTCTGGATATTGAATCTTCCCGTATATGCGCATGTCATCGCGCATGACAATGAGCTCTTCAACCACCTTGGCATCCTTCCAAAGCATCTTGTAACCAACATGGTTATTGTACGCGAATATATAGTTATCTGAGGATAAGTCGCTGACTATTCGGGTGAATCGCTTTCGGATGAGGAAGCTGAATTGTTGTTGCGCTTAGCACGGCGCTCGGCCTCATCCTCAGCGACGATGCGCTCGATTGCCTGCTCGACGTTCGAAGGAATGCCGAACAGCGTGCGCTGCGACACCACGGGGCGCATGGTCTTCCCGCTTGCCTCAGCGGCGAGCATTTCCTGGATGCGCTTCCACCGTTTTTCGTCATCTCGGTAACTCATGGGTACAGATTAGCGCAAATCAAGCTTCGGTAACATCTTTTCCTGATCACGAAAGCACGCACGCTGCTAGAAGAGGTATTCTGCTATGCAATTGAGGCGAAAGGTGAAACCCCTTCCGATAAAGGGAGAATCGGCACCCTGTACACGCAGGTGAAAGACCTGTACAACATGCATGCCGATGCAAAGATGGACATCAGGGTGAAGACTCTCCTGTCAGGTTTGGAGAAAATCGTTTCATCCATCGGGGAAATGAGAAACAACAGCAGCGACTCGCACGGCGTTGGGCAAAGGCGCATAGCTGTCGAGGGGCACCATGCTATGCTTGCTGTCAATTCGGCAGCAACGATGGCGGAGTTCATTCTTGCAGTAGTGGAGAATGCCAAGGCATAAAAAGCCTTACCATGTGGCCGACAAATGGGTGCGCGAGCCACCGATTGCATCAGCGATAGTCTTTGTTATCCCCCCAAGCCGTGAAGGAAAAGCTGACCGATACGGCGCATTGTGAGAGCGCCTGATAAAGTGCGGGCGCTCATGAAAGCCTTCATAGCCATTTACCTCTCCCTTCGTTCGGCTTCTGCGAGCATTGCGCGCAGCTGGTCGACGGTGAACACAAGAGCGGATACCGGTTCGGACCCGCCCGCCACCTCGTCAGCGACTCGCGACATATCGATGTCAAACGCTTCTTCTACCTTGGTGACCGCCGATCGTTTCGCGTCGGGGTCGACGTCCGCGTAGGTGTTGAGCGTCATCGATACCGACGAATGGCCGAGGTAGCTCGCCACGGTGCGCACGTCTGTGCCGCCGGCGATCATCATGGTTGCGAACGTGTGCCTAAGGTCGTGGAACGTGCAGCTGAAGCCGTTCATCTTGCAGAACGCTGCGTACTCCTTGCCGAGAAGCGACGGGTTGTACGGCCTTGACTCGGGCTCCTGCGTCCCGAGGATAAAGGGGTCCGCCCCCTTTACGCCCATTTCCCCGAGGATGCGGAACGTATCCTTACGCATCGCGCACAAGGTGTCGGACGTGTGGCCGGTCAGCGGTATCGTCCTTGCCGAACTGCCTGTTTTGGGTTCTTTCAGGTAATAGCCGCCCTCCTTGAGTCCGAAGGCGTGGCTCACGGTTATGGTGCCGTCGTCGCCGAGGTCAGACCACCGCAGCGCGCAGATCTCGCCACGTCGCATGCCCGTGGTGAGCGCGAGTTCTATCGCCATGGCGAGCGGCTGTCCTGGCGCCTGGCGCGCGAGGCCAAGCATGCGCGTCCGCTCCTCGCGGTCGAGCGCGTTGATCTTCGCCTTGGCGCGCTTGGGCGGCTTGCAAAAGTCGCATGGGTTCTTCGTCAGCATGTCCTGCGCCACGGCCCACTTGAGCGCCTGCTTGAGCAGCCGGAACGGACCTGCGACTGATTTCGGTGAATAGCCGTCGGCGGTCATCCTGGCCATGAAGTCGTTCACGTCTGCTATCCCGAGCTCGCCGAGGCGCATGTCGCCTATGTAGCGGCAGATCAGCTTCGACTCATGCCGGTACCCTCGGATCGTCGACAGTTCGACGGTGGCTGCCTTCTCCTTGTAGTCGAGGAACGCCGCCATGAACTCCTCGATCGTCGCCTTGCTGCCCGCAGCCCCTCCCTTTCGCTCGAGTTCGAGTATCAGCTCGTCGCGCTTCCGTAGTGCCTGCTTCTCGGTTTTTGCCTCCACGGTGTGGTAGGTCGAGACCTGCTCTCCCGTGACCGGGTCGCGATGCGTGAGAGTCACCTCCCATTTATCGGTGTTCCGCCGCCTGCGCAGGCCCCTGCTCGTGTACCTCATGGTCGCCTCCTTGCTCGTGTTTTCCACAGCTTGCCGTCGGTCCGCGTTGACCTACATTTGACCAACATAGCGACCTACAAATGACCTACAAGCCCCTGTCCGCGAAGTTGAGAGCACAGAACAGCGGTTACAACGCAGAACAGAAAAACCACAGGTCATCCACATGTCGAAGGCGTTTTTGAGAACCCTGAGAGGGATTTAAACCAGTCCGCCCTCCCTCCCTGACGGACGACTTTCCGGCCGATGTCCAGAAAGCCATTGCTAAAGTCGGCGAGAGGCGCGGGCTGGACAAATGGTGGCTCAACAACGACGTTGCTGCCGATGACGCCCAGTGGATCATCGACTCGTACGGGATTAG
>JAFUCC010000126.1 GCA_017459925.1 Eggerthellaceae bacterium | reverse complement strand
GGCACCTTCTAATAATCAGTTTCCTCCGAGGTCATTGATTACTCGAGCACCCTCTGCTGGTAAAGTCCGTTATCGGAAAAACCGAGCTTGCGGTAATACTCGCGCGTACCGACGGCGCTGATTACGTTGACGCGGTCGTAGCCCGCCTCTTTCGCGATTCTGCACGCGCGCTCGACGAGCTGCTTGCCAAGGCCGTGATGCTGAGCAGACGACCCCTTGGAATCGACGGCTGTCGCGAAACCATACACGTGCACTTCGCGGATCATCGCCTCCCCTGCCCCAATCGGCAAGCTTTCGTAACGCTCGAGCGCTGCCTCATGCGGCATCGACAGGCGAAGGAAGCCGGCGATCATTCCGCTTGGCGTCACCCACTGCAGGAACACCTCATCGGTTGCGGTTGTCCCATACGCAACTTCATCGAGCCGGAGGTCGTCTAAAACAACTTCTTCAGTCGCGATTTCGCGAAACCGTATTTCACGAACGTCGTCTGATCTGTTTTGAAGCTCCTCGTCGACAAGCTGGCGCAGGTTCGTCTTCTTGTTTCCGACGAGGATGTCCTTTGCGGAAATATCCCGAATCATCCGGGAAACCCGCGTAAACGGGCGTGTATGCAACATGCAGTCGCAGAGCACGTCGATGAGCTCTTCTTCCGAATACGGTTTCCAGGAACCGTCTTCATAACGCTCGACGAGCTCCGTTCCTCCGACCAGCGCGCAGGGGTACAGCTTCACTTCGTCAGGCGAATAAGCAGGATCGTTTGCGAATACGCGGTAATCGCGCTTGTCCGATTCTGGCGTTGCGCCCAGCAAGTTCACCATGAAATGCGTATGCGTCTTGAAGCCGAAGAGCCGTGCGAGTTCGAGCGAGCGTCGGATTGTCTCGACGGTTTCCTTCCTACCGTTCATGTGCAGGATGTCGTCGTCAATCGACTGAATGCCCAACTGCAGCTTCGTGCAGCCGAGTTGGCGCAATTCCGCAAGCGCCCCGGGCGTAACCGTATCGGGACGCGTTTCGACCACGAGGCCAACCACGCGATGCTGAGCCGCTTCATTGCGCGTTTGAAGCTTTGCAAGGTCTGCTCCGCTTATGCAGGCCTCGTCATGCGCCAGATCATCCGTGTTGCTCAAAGCATGCTCACGCGCTTTATCATCATCGTTCAACGCGCAGAACAGCTCGCTGATGAACCAACGCCGGTACTCGCGCGGATAATCGAGCCATGTGCCGCCCAAGACGATGAGCTCGACCTTCCCCGTATCGTGGCCCATCTGCTGAAGCGTGCGCAAACGGCTTGCGACTTGCAAGTACGGGTGAAAAAAGTTCCGCTCTGCGCGCTGACAAGCAGGCTCATCGGAAAGGTAGCTTTTCGGCATGCGCTCGTCATTCGGACAGTACACGCACGAATTCGCGCATGGCCACGGTTTCGTGATGACCGTGATGGTCGCCACGCCCGAAGCGGTCCGACGTGGCTTCATCTGCATGGCGCGAATGAACCGTCCATCGAGCTCGTCGCCGACGTTCCATGATTGCCAGACGCTGCCGCCCTCTTCCTTCACCTTCAGGTAATAAGGCAAGATGCGTTTCTTCGCGAAGATGCGGCGCCCGTCATGTGCGCGCTTGCTATGCTTTCGTATGATGCGGTCGAGCTCGGACGGGCTGAGTTCCCGTTCCCGAAGAGCATCGAGTATGTCACGCACCGCCTCGTCCACATATCCATTGTACAATGCCGCCATGGACATGCAGACGATTCAAAGGCTTTGCCACCTTAACAACGAGTTCTACCGGAATAACCACGCCTCGTTTTCCGCAACGCGGCAAAGCGCATGGCCTGGATGGGAACGGCTCGACACACATTTGGATGCGCATATTGGCACCGTGCTCGACGTCGCCTGCGGCAACCTGCGGTACAAGTCATTCCTCGAATCGCACGGCACGTTCGCTGACGCCTATTACGCCGTAGACTCATGCGCCGAATTGCTTCCTGAGGCGACTTCTGCCTCGTTTCAAGAGCTCGATATCGTCGAATCGCTTTACGAAGACCACTTACCGGCTGACATCACTGCGCCCCCCTGCGATCTGGCGGTTTGCTTCGGCTTCATGCATCACGTTCCAACGGCAGAACTGAGAAGCAGCCTGTTCGACGTCCTTCTGGAAAAAACGCGAGAAGGCGGGCTCGTTGCTGTTTCGTTTTGGCAATTCGCTCAAGACCCGAAGATGCTCGCGAAGGCGGAAACGACGACCGAACACGGCCAGCGCGAATTGTCTTTGGCTTTAGACGAAGGCGACTACCTGCTTGGCTGGGAAAACGCTCCGAACGCTTATCGCTACTGCCACAGCTTCTCCGAGGAGGAGCTTGACGCTTTCGTTGACCGTTGCAAGCCCCAGGCGACGCTTCTCGACTGCTACAAAGCCGACGGACGTACGGGAAACATGAACGGGTACCTCGTATTTCAAAAATGAAATGAGTAGCAGGACGTTCCTGCGACTCATTTCAGAAGCTTGCACGGAGCCTCTGGGACTACCAAAAAATGAGACGCAGGACCGTCCTGCTACTCATTTCGCAATAGCCTTTTTGTATAATTGCCCTTGCTGGTTTTTCATTCAAAGGAGCACCCTTGAGGAACAACAGGGTTTACATGCCGATCGACGCGATCGACAAGCGCGAAGATTTCGAGCTGTATTATGCCGACGGCGACGTCTTCTTAACCGTGAAGAGCGACTGGACCAAGGAAGGCGACAAGGTTTCGATTCTCAACCGCTTCGGTGGCGAGCTCGGGCGCATCAAGACCGACCCGCAGCAAGTCGTGTACTACGTCGGCGTCGAACGCTACGAATACGAGCTGCACACCTACACCGTGTTCGAGCATTACTTCTTCAAGGGCATGCTGTGGGACATCCGCGGAAGCATCGGCGATCCCCCGCTCGATTTCCGCAACGAGGGCACCGGAAAGCTCGACGTTCGCATCAGCCGCGTCCGTTTCCGCGACAAGGGCCAGTGCTACGAAATCAAGGTGAAAGACCTTTCGAAGCTTCGCACTGCCGCCTGCTGTGTCATCGCCATGGCCATCAAGGAAAGCTTCAAGGGCAAGAGCGAAGGCGAACCCGAAGACGTGAAGGCGATGCCCGCCCTCAAGCGCTTGCAGCGCCGCATCTCGCTTTCCAACAAGGGAATCACCTACGACGAGATCCTCGCCCGCAAGGCTGCAGAAGCAGAAGAAGAAGAGTAATGAGTCGCAGGACGTTCCTGTGACTCATTTTCAGAAGCTTGCGCCGAGCCTCAGAGAACTGCCAGAAATGAGTCGCAGGAACGTCCTGCGACTCATTCATTACAGCGCTTTCAGGATCGCGTTCAACAGGTCGTCGTATTCCTCGAATGCCTGGATGTCGGGGTTGTCGGCCTTTATCGCATCGGTCGACCTGAAGAGGAAACCGGCTTTCGACGCCTTGATCATGGCAAGATCGTTGAAGCTGTCACCCGAGGCGATGGTCTCGAAACCGCATGCTTGCAGCGATTGAACCGTCGTGAGCTTCGAGGGCGTGCAGCGCATGCGGTAACCCGTTATGGCGCCGTCTTCGGCAACTTCCAGCGTGTTGCAGAACACCGTCGGGTAGTTCAGCTTTTCCATGAGGGGCATCGCGAACTGCTCGAACGTGTCAGATAAGATGATGACCTGGGCATGCTTGCGCAGCTCGTCGAGAAACTCCTTCGCACCCGGCAGCGGGTCGATGGTGGCGATGACGTCCTGGATCTCCTTCAACCCCATGTTGTGCTCGTGCAAAACGCCGATTCGCCAGTTCATCAGCTTGTCATAATCGGGCTCGTCACGCGTCGTGCGCGTCAGCACGGAAATGCCGCTGGCATGCGCGAACTCTTCCCAAATCTCGGGTATGATGACGCCTTCCATATCGAGGCATACGATGTTCATGAAAACCTCCCGTTACTCGTTTTAGCACCTGGCTAGGATACAATAGCCGCAGGAAAATTGGGCGAAATTCCCGTGGGAGGCCACATGTACGGACTGAATACCGAAGCCGCGTTCGATTCGGCGCATTTTCTGACTGACTACTACGGCAAATGCGAGAACCTGCATGGGCATCGCTGGCGCGTCGAAGTGACGCTTGAGCAAGAGGAGCTTCAGCAAGGCGGCACGATGCACGACATGGTGCTCGATTTCGGCGTGTTCAAGAAAGCCGTGCGCGAAGCAGCCGAAGAGCTCGATCACGTATTCCTCGTGGAAGAGGGCTCGCTTGCGCCCGAAACCATCGCCGCACTCGAAAGCGAGGGCTTCACGCTGAAGATCCTGCCCTTCCGCACAACAGCCGAGAACCTTTCCCGCTGGTTCTTCGACAAGCTGACCGCGCAGGGCTTTCCCGTCGCCCAAGTCGAGGTCGACGAAACGCCCAACAACCGCGCGTTCTACCGGGCTTAGAAAGCGAACGTTCCCGCGGATGGCTGCGGATTGAACATTGTCCGAGGGACGGCGGTTGGTTGAACGTCACCCCAGGGAAGATGTTCAAATTAACTGAGGCCCTATCTTTACGCAGGAGCTTTCCTCCAATTTGAACATCTTCCCTGGGGTGACGTTCAACCGACCGCCGTCCCTCGGACAATGTTCAATCCGCAGCCATCCGCGGGAACGTTCGCTTTCTAAGCCCGGTAGAACGCGCGGTTGTTGGGCGTTTCGTCGACCTCGACTTGGGCGACGGGAAAGCCCTGCGCGGTCAGCT
>JAFUCC010000125.1 GCA_017459925.1 Eggerthellaceae bacterium | reverse complement strand
GCGCGTCCGGCACAACGGGCCCCGGGCAGCAGCGAGACGCCATGTCGTCCCTGCTCGGGCGCCTCGGGGGCCGCGCCGCGCGGGCGCTCGGGCTGTTCGCGGTGCTGCTGGCGGTCTACCTGGCGTTCGCGCTTCCCTTCAAGGTGCTCTCGATCATCCCGGGGTTCACCGACGTCCGGCCGGTGAGCATGCTGCAGCCCGTCTACGGCATCTTCTTCGGCATTCCCGGATGCCTCGCGTGCGCGGTGGGCAACCTCGTCGGGGACATCGCGTCGGACGGCCTGCGGTGGTCCTCGATCGCGGGCTTCGCCGCCAACTTCGCCTACCCGTACCTCATGCACCTGTTCTGGTGCAAGCTGCGCAAAGAGCCGTTCGAGTTGCGGAAGGGCCGTTCTCTTGCCCTCGCGGCGGCCACGATGGCCGCATGCGCGTGCGTCCAGGCGCTCCTCATCACGCCGGCCGTCGCGCTTTTGTACCCGACGTCGACGCGGCGCTGTTCGCCATCGCGGTCGTGGGCAACGGCGCGGCGTTCCCCGTGCTCTTCGCCATACCCTTCATGGTGCTCATGCAGGAGGAACTCGGCTTCGAGCCGTGCGCGTGAACGAAACGCCGTAGCATTGAACCGTGCAGGGGGAAGGGCGGGCCAGCGTTGGCCGATGATTTCGAAACCCAGCGGGACGGTTTGGGGGCGGCGAGCCTAACAAGCGGTAGGCAAGGCGTGGGCAAGGCGTGGGCAAGGCGTTCGCCCTGGGTGAACGTTCCAGGATGGAACGCCCCGCCAGTGCGTAGAATACGCGGGAGCAAAACCGCAAGCCCGGCGGGCTTGCGGTGCCAGAACGCCGTAGGAAGGGGCGACAACATGGAAGGCAAGGAGACGAACCCGATCGCGAGGGCGCTGCTCATGCGTTGGCCGTGTTCGCGATATGCCTGGCAATCGGCTACGTGAAAGCGGAAAGGAAGCCACATCATGAGGAACATAAAGACAGCGGCCGCGCTGGCGGCGGCCCTCGCGCTCGCCCTGACGCTCGCCGGTTGCGGCGGCACGGCGCCGGGCGCGTCGTCGACAAGTGATTCGTCGTCATCTGCGAGCGCATCGACAGCTGCGCAGCAAGGCCAGGCGGTCGTCCAAATCAACACCGAGGGCTTGGGCGAGATCGCCTGGGCATACGAAGGCGAGAAAGTCGTCTTCGATGACAAGTACCCGGTGCAGTCGGCCTACGTCGCCGATGCCTATGGCCAGACCATCGGCATCGAGGCCCGTGAAGGCGCCGACTACGAAGGCTACAAGTTCGTCAAGTGGAACAAGGACGGCGCGAAGTTCTCCGAGGACAAGCGCATCGACGTGCTCGTCGACGGCGACGCCGAGTACGTCGCGGTCTTCGAGTTCGAGGGTGCCGACGGCGAGGACGTCCTGTCGCTGAACTACGGCGATTCCGAGATCTACACGCAGGCAGACATCGACGCCGCCTTCGACGCAGTGACGGCCGAGTTCGACACCTGGAAAGGCGCCGCAATGAAGCGCCTCGCCTTCACCGACGACGCGACCTGCAAGGCCGACCTGGACTACTGCAACAGCCTGCGCAAGGACGGCGACCCCGAGTTCGCGCAGGCCATCGTGATCACGTCGGACTTCCACTCGCCGAGCGGCGCGGACGCCGAGGGGACGGCCTGGAAGCCGGACACCGACTACGAGGACTGGACCTGGCACCTCGCCCGCACGGACGGCGGCGCGTGGAAGCTACTGACCTGGGGCTACGCCTGATTTTCATGTTGGAAGGACAAAGAAAGGACGCATCATGAACTTCGAAGATCTGACTGACGAACAGAAAGCCAAGGCACGGGCGGCGCAAACACCCGAAGAGATCCTGGCGCTGGCCAAGGAAGAAGGCTACGAGCTTACTGACGAAGAGCTGAACACGGTGGCGGGTGGGTGGCCTGGATGCCCCACAGATTGCAACCAAGTTTGCTACCACAAGAACTGCGACACCTTTGTGTAAGCTAAAGACTCTGCGTAATAATCCCAAAAGGCCAATCGAATCAGTCGGGAGGAACCGACCATGGACCGCACGCGGCTTTACGACATACTCTATGCGCTCGCCGCGGAAGGCGGGCGGGAAGCGGCTCTCTTCGGGGACTGCGGGCCCACTGCGCGCGAGGCGTTCGCACGCAGCCTGGCAGGAGGCGGTTTCCCCGAGCTGTGGTTCGAGCTGCCGCTCGCGGGCGATCCCTGGATGGATTTCCACTCGCTCACGTCGTACCAAGACGTCGCGGGCACGCAGGCTGCCTTTGCCGGGCACGACGGCGCCTACGCAGACGCTCTCGCTTGGTTTGCGGAGCAGGAGCCTGGCAAGGTGCGCCAGCTTGCGCTCAGCTACGATACGCACGTCCGGGACGTGGAACATCCCGCTGTGCAGCTGCTCGTGAACGGCCCCGATCCGTCCGTGCCCCTCGCGTTCCTGGAAGCCGCCGGTCGTCCGGACCTGCGCGATTCCTACAGCGGATTCACGCGTTCCATGCCGCAGGAATGGTATGCCTGCTACACGGGCGTGTTCCCGGGGAGGGACGCCGCAGACGCCGACCCTTGGGTGCGGGTGGAATGCATCGTCGGCGACAAATGCCAGAAGGCGTATGCGGAAGACGCCTCGACCTTGCAAGAGCACTTGAGGCAAATCGGCCTGGACAGCATCTCGAAGGATGCGATCCCCGGAATACAGGAGCTCGCGCGTTCGCCTTTCCCGCTGGAGTTTCAGTTCAATGTGGGGCCGGGCGGCATGGCGCTGCCCGCGCTTTCGGCCAGCGTGCGCTTCCAACCGAACGACTGGGCCGATATGGGCCGCAGTGTGGAAATCGGCCGCCTCGCGGGCTGGCTGCAGTCGCTGGGCCTCGCCGATGGGCGCTGCGGGCTGCTCCCGCAGACCGTGTTCGCCAAGCGTGTCGATCGCGACGGTGAATCTGCGACGGTCTCGTGCTTCCCCGCCTTCGTCAAACTGCGCTGGCGAGAAGGGCAAGCCCCCGACGCGAAAACCTACCTCATGGCGCGCAGCGGCAGATGAGTAGCAGGACGTTCCTGCTACTCATTTTCTGGCAATCGCCCAAGTTCGCAGTCCGTCACGGGAAATGAGTAGCAGGAACGTCCTGCTACTCATTCGTGTCGAGCCGCTGGCGTTCCACCAGCTCGGCGAACAAGCCGCCGCGGGCTACAAGCTCGTCGTAGGTGCCCTCCTCTGCAATGCGCCCGCCGTCGACCACGAGGATGCGGTCGCAGTGGCGCACGGTGGAAAGCCGGTGGGCCACCACCACGCGGGTGCAGTTCAGGGAATCGAGCGAGTCGCTCACGTGCTTCTGCGTGACGTTGTCGAGCGCGCTCGTGGCCTCGTCGAACAAGAGGATGTTCTTCTTCCCGCACACCGCCCGCGCAATCATGATGCGCTGGCGCTGGCCACCCGAGATGCCGCCCGATCCTTCGGACACGATGGTCTGCATGCCCATCGGCATGGCGCGGATGTCGTCGGCGACGCCCGCAAGCTCGGCAGCTTCCCAGGCGTCGTCGAGCGTGGCTCCGGGCGAGGCGATGATGATATTGTTGGCGAGATCGCCCATGAAGAGCTTTCCATCCTGCATGACGGTGCCGATATGGCGGCGCAGCGAGCGCAAATCGACCTGCCGCACATCGTGCGAGCCATAGAAGATCGAGCCGCGCTCGGGCGTTTCGAAGCCCAGCAGCAGGCGCAGGATGGTCGACTTCCCACAGCCGCTCTTGCCCACGATGGCAACGTATTCGCCGGGGCGTATCTTGAAGCTCAGGTCGTTGAGGACATAGGGCTGATCGGGCCCGTACTTGAACGACACGCCCGACACCTCGATGGCGCCCGTGAGCTCTGTCACCGGCGGACGCCCTTCGGCCACCTCGGGTTTGGCGGCCAGAATCGGCTCCACCATGTTGATCATCGGGCCGATCTTGGCGAACTGGCCAGCCAGCATCGCGACCGCGAGGATCGACGCCTGCATCTGGCCGTAAGCCACGTTGAACGACATGTAGTCGGCCACGTTTATGTGCGCGCTGCCCGCGGTCCAGTAGATGACCGCAGTACCGACGAGCCCGATGAACGTGGTGATGGCGGATGCTGCCCAAAGCAGGGCCGGCCGGTTGTAGGCGCTTTCCGCATATGCCGCGTAGTCGTCAGCCCATTTGGCGAAAGCACGACGCTCGGCGCCGGCGAGCTTCACCTTCGCAATGCCTCCCAGAAGCGCGGCGACCGTACCCGAGAGGCGGGCGTTGGCCTCGATGGCCGCGTTCTCGTAACGCGCCGTGACCAGCGTGGACGCGACGAGGAAAACGACCTGGACGAGTATCACCGTGAACGCCGGCGCCACGAGGGGGCCCGCGAACACGGCTATCTGGAACAGGTAGATCAGCGAGAGCACGCCCGTCAGGCCCGCGCCGAGGAGCATCGTCACGAGCTGTTGGGTGAGCATCTTCACCTGGGAGGCGCGTGTTGCCACTTCCCCTGGCGGGCGCTCCTTGAAGAACGACGTCGGCAGCGACAGCAGCCGCGAGAACACGGCCGCCTCGGTCGCCACGTCGAGCTTCAGCATGACGCGCTGCATCACCAAGTTGCGGCACGCGCCCAAGATGACGGTGGCGCCGGCCACGCCCACGAGCAACGCTCCGATGGGCGCGATGAGCTCAGCTTGCCCAGAAGGCACGACCACGCCGAACGCGATTTGGTTGGCCCACGCAGGAAGCAGCCCCACCAGCGTCGCCGCGAGGGCGGCCGCGAACACCACCAGGTAGTCGCCGATGTCGAAGACGCTGAACATGAAGCGGATGAGGTCGGCGAGCTCGAGCGGGCGCGTGGGCAACGCGCGGTAGAACAGCAGCGCCTCGTCGCCGATATGCTCGGCGACGCTGGCCGTCACGCGGACCTTGGCTCCCGTGTCCGGCTCGTAGTAGCAGTATCCCGAAAGGCCGCTCGGAATGAGGGCCACCGGCCGGCCGTCGTCGAGGCGCGCGAGCATGGCGCCGAACGCGCGCTTGTGCCAACTCGCGTCGAGCCGCACGCGGCGACGCATGACGCCGGAAGGCGCGAGCAGGTAGTCAAGATGCTCGTCGATGTCGGTGACGCCTTCGGGCACTTCCCCGGGTTCGGCGCCGCAGTAGCGCAGCGCTATGCGCGCGGCGCCGTCGGCCTGCTCGAGATCGCTCTCGTGGAGCACGGGGGCCTTGCGGGAATCGGTCACGCTGGCGGCGAGCTTCGCGTACGCGCGCTCGTGCAGCCTCGCATCCAGCTTGTTCCGCGTGTCTATTTGCGACTCGAACCAACCCATGCTAATTGCTCCTCACCAGGTTGGCGTACGCGTCGCCGTTTGCCAGCAGTTCGTCGTGGGTGCCGCGCTCGACCACCTTGCCGGCGTCGAGCACGATGATCTCATCGCAATCGCGTATGGTCGACAGGCGATGCGCGACCACGACGCACGTGATGCCGCGGTCGCGGATGCGCTTGATGACCTCGACCTCGGTTTGCGCGTCGAGCGCACTCGTGGCTTCGTCCAGGATGATGATCGTCGGATCCTGCGCGAGCACGCGCGCGATTTCCAAACGCTGCAGCTGCCCGCCCGAGAAGTTGCGCCCGCCGGGCAAGATGCGGCTGCCATAGCCTCCCTCGCGCCCGGCGACGAGATCGTGCACGCTGGCGTCGCGGGCGGCCAGTATCACCTCGAAGTCCTCGATCGAATCGTCCCAGAGCTTGATGTTGGCGCTCACGGTGTCGTCGAAGGTGACGATGTCCTGGTCGACGACCGCGAGCGATCCGCGCAGCACCTCGCGCGGCACGTCGTGCAAGGCCACGCCGTCGAAGGCGATCTCGCCCGACCATGGGTCATACAACCCGCTGATCAGCTTTGCGAGCGTCGACTTGCCGCAGCCCGAACCGCCCACGAGCGCCACCCATTGGCCAGGCTCGATATGCAAATCGAAGTTCTCGATAAGCGGAGCGGCGAGCGGCGAGTAGCCGAAGGTGACGCCTTTCAGGTCTACGAGGCCGGTCAGCTTGTCGCGTCCGAAGCGCTCCCGCGCGCTTTCGGCGCCTTCCCCATCATCGGATTCCTCGGGCACATCAACCGGGTAACGCATCACGTCGTCGACGCGCTCCATCTGGGTGCGCATCTCCTGCACGGTCTGGCCCAGCTGCACGATCTGGTTGACGGGCGTCATGAAGGCGAGCAGGAACCCTTGGAATGCGAGCAGGCCGCCGGGGGTGAAGCCCTGCGACACGATGAGCCACACGCCCAGCACGAGCACCGTGATGTTGGCCAGCTCGGTCAGTGCGAGCGGCACGGAGCCCAGCCGCTCGTTGATGTAGGCGAGCTTCGCCTCGGCCTCGTTCACGCTCGCCTGGTAACCGGCCCAACGCTCGAAGTAGCCGCGCTCGGCACCGGCCGCCTTTATCGTCTCGATCATTTGAATGCCACCCACCGTGGCAGCGTAGAGTTTGCCTGCATCCATGGTCATGCTGCGCGCCACGTTCGTGCGCTGCTTCGACACGAAGTAGGCCACCACGGCGTTCAGCACCACCGTCGCGACGCCCACGAGCGCGAGCGGCACGCTGTACCGCAACATCACCACCAGGTACAGCACGAGCATGGCTGCGTTCACGGCCACGGGAGCGAGCTGCCCCACCAGCGTGTAGGCGATGAGCTCGTTGGCCTGCTGGCGCTGCTGCAAGTCGCCCACCATGCGCTGCGCGTAGAACCCGACGGGAAGGCGCAGCAGGTGTTCCATGAACTTCGATGAGCTCACCACCGCGACCTTTCCCCGCACGCGCGCGAGGTGCACGGCGTTCATGATGGAGGCGACACCCGAGACGATGGCGAGCCCCAACATGAACGCGGTAAGGGGGACAAGCCAGCTGGGGTCGTTGCCCGAAAGCACGCGGTCGAGGAACACGCGCGCCAGCGACGTCGAAATGATGCCCACGACGGCCGCGATGGCTGCCGTTATCATGGCGAACGCGATTGCGGGGCCCAGGCCCTTGAGGCGCTCGCGCACGAACCCGAGCATGTTGGGCTCGGTTCCGCCCTCTTCGAAGGCGTCGGTGCGCTCGAACATGAGCGCGACGCCGGTGAAGCTGTCGTTGAACTCTTCTATCGGCACCTTCACCTGCCCGCGCGCAGGGTCGTTGAGGTAGGCGTGCTTGCCGTCACCCGAGAACCCGGTGAGCACCACGAAGTGGTTGAAGTTCCAGAAGATGATGCAGGGGAACGTCCCCTTGTTCATGAGCGACTCGGCGGAATAAGTCATGCCTTTCGCTGCGAGGCCGTAAGAGCGCGCGGCCTTCAGGATGTTCGAGGCTTTCGAACCGTCACGTGAAACGCCGCAGTCTGACCGCACCTGCTCGAGCGGCACCCATCTGCCGTAGTAGGCCAAGATCATGGTCAGGCATGCGGCGCCGCATTCGAGCGCCTCCATCTGCATGACCTGCGGTACGTTTTTCACGCGCTGCTGCACGAGCCCCCCTAGCCGAACAGGAGGGTTATGGGCGCAATGCGCTCGGTGGTGATTTCGACCGTGAGGGGCACGCCCTGAGCGAGGTCGCCCGCGTCGCCCTCGAAGTGCACGGGATACGCCCAGTCGCCGTTGAAAAGGGCGCTGACCAGGTAGTCGCTGCCGAGCTTGTCGTGCGCTTCGCTCCGCGACAGCGGCACGGACGCAACTTCGCTGACGGTCATCTGCACGCCGCCCACGTTCGCCTTGTCGCCGACGTCTACCTTGGCGACGTCTTCGGCGGAAAGAAAGCACAAAGCCGTTCCATCGGCGTTCGCACCTGTGACGGTGACGCTGGTGGATACCGCGCCGAACACGCCCCAGGCCAGGATTCCCATCAGCAGCAGCGCGCAGGCTGCCACAACCGCCCACTTGCTCGGACTCGTGACGCGGACGTACTTGTCCAGGTCATCCGGGCTGCGCAGCTTCTCGGCGGCGCGCTTGTTGAAAATGCCACTCGTTGCGTCAGCCATACCCCGCGCTTCCCTTCGATGTCTTTGCACTTGACTTGTTCGTACTATACCAGACGCACTATTTTTATTGCGCCCCTTGAACGCAGCGAAAGAGGGGGTTCCAGAACGTCACCCCCCATTCGCAGGAATGAGTAGCAGAGTGAGTAGCAGGACTGTCCTGTGACTCATTTTCTGGCAATCACACGAGCTCGCAGCCTATCACCGAAAATGAGTCACAGGACAGTCCTGCTACTCACTCTGCGACTCATTAAGCGCAACTGCCACAGAGCGCATCTTGGCGAGCGCGTTGGCAAGCTTGGTGGCCACAGTCGACGCGTTCATGCCGAGCTCTTTGGCGATTTCGACGTTGCGGTAGCCCAAGAGGTACTTCCTTATCACGAGGTCGCGCTCTACGTCGTCGAGCACGCCGAGCAACCTGTCCACCAGGTCGCGGTCGTTAACGACGTCCGTGCCGTCGGATTCGGCAAAATGACTTTCGGGCACGTCGTCTATACAGGTTGTCTGGCGCGTTCGCCTCCAGTGGTCGTTCATGCAGTTGTGGGCGATTGTCACAACCCAGGTGGAGAACTTCGCCCGCGCGGGATCGAATTTCGAGAACGAACGGGCAGCCTTCAGGTACGCCTCGGCGACGACGTCCTCCACGGCGCCGTCATCGCACATGCGGCATCGCACATAGTTGTACACGAGCTCGTAGCTCTCGCGATAGAGCCTCTCGAACTCGCGTTCAGACGAAGGATGTATCCTCAAGACCGCCGTGTGCTCCGCCCCCGATCCGCTTGCGTCCGTCGTTCGGACGCATTCTAGCGAACGGAGCGTTACAGAAGCGTATCATCGGCTTTGCTCCCAGGCTGAGAAAGTTTCTCGGCGCTCATCACGTCACCGGCAGCGGCGAGCAGTTCAAGGGCAGCATCGTCAAGCTCGATGATGCGGCCATCAGCGTCGGACTCTGCCGCCGCGTTGCGCGCGTCGGCATTCAGCACCGCAAGGCAACGCGCGAGCAGCTCATCGCGGAATTCCTCAGTCCCTGCCGAGAAATTTGTCCGCAGAAGCTTTGCCAGCATCTGCTCGAATCGCCCGTCGTCCACGCCTGTTCCTTCCCGGTCTCGAATGCTTTCAACCTTTATACGGCATGCACAGGCTTTCCATCCTAACTAAAGACTCTTTTTCCGTTGACATGCGTCTAATGAGTATCAGGACGTTCCTGCGACTCATTTTCTCAAAATGAGTCGCAGGAACGTCCTGATACTCATAAATGAATGCCTGTTCTTTTTTCGAAAGACGCCTAAAGCGTGCGCAGGCTTACTTCCTTCAGCTGACGGCCCGTGACGGTGCTCGGCGCGCCGGTCATGGGGTCGCTCGCCGAACTCGTCTTCGGGAAGGCGATGACGTCGCGGATGGAATCCTTGCCGGCCAGCAGCATGACCAAGCGGTCGAGGCCAAGGGCGATGCCGCCATGCGGAGGCGCGCCCAGTTCCAACGCGTGAATGAGATGGCCGAACTTCTCGTCGATCTGCTCGTCGGTCAGCCCGCAACGGCGCAGCACGCGGCGCTGCAGTTCCGGGGTGTGGATACGGATGGTGCCGCCACCGGCCTCGAAGCCGTCCATGACCAGGTCGTACGAATACGAGCCGCACTCCAGCGGCGCGTCTTCGATCTTGTCGAGGTCCTCTTCGCGGATCATCGTGAACGGATGGTGCTCGGCCGCGTACTTCTTCTCATCCTCGTCGTACTTGAACATCGGGAAGTTCACGACCCACAGAAGCGCATGGCCCTCGCGCGGGATCTCCAGGCGGTCGGCCATGTGCAGGCGCAGCGCGGAAAGCACCGCGTTGGCGATCTCGGGCTTGTCGGCCGCGAACAGCAGCAGGTCGCCGGGCTCGACGCCCATGGCCTCCTTCAGCTTCGCGTACACGTCGTCCTCGAAGAACTTGATGATGGGGCTCTTGCCCGCAAGCTCGGCGTCTTCCGTGGTGTAGGCGATCCAGGCCATGCCCTTCGCGCCGTTCTCGGCAGCGAGGTCGCCAAGCTTCTCGACATCGCCACGCGACCAGTTGCCGGCGCCCTTGCAGTTGATGGCCTTCACCACGCCGCCGGCTTCCACGGCCTTGGCGAACACGCCGAAGCCGCAGCCGCGCACGATCTCGGTGAGGTTCACGAGCTCCATGCCGAAGCGGATATCGGGACGGTCGCAGCCGAAGCGCTCCATGGCCTCGGCGTACTGCATGCGCTGCAGCGGGAAGGGATGCTCGACGCCCACGGCCTCGAGGGTTTCCTTCATGACGTCTTCCATCATGTCGATGACGTCGTCGCCCTGCACGAACGACATCTCGATGTCGACCTGCGTGAACTCGGGCTGGCGGTCGGCGCGCAGGTCCTCGTCGCGGAAGCAGCGGGCGATCTGGTAATAGCGCTCGACGCCGCCGACCATGAGCATCTGCTTGAACTGCTGCGGCGACTGCGGCAGCGCGTAGAACTTGCCGGGGTTCGGACGAGAAGGCACGATGTAGTCGCGCGCGCCCTCGGGCGTGGAGTTCGCCAGGATGGGCGTCTCGATTTCCAGGAAGTCGCGCTTGTTCAGGGCGGCGCGCATGGCGGTGACCACCTGGTGGCGCAGCTTCAGGTTGGCGAGCATCTCGGGACGGCGGATGTCGAGGTAGCGCCACTTCATGCGCGTGGTCTCGTCGGTTTCGATGCCGTCTTCGATGGAGAACGGCGGGGTGACCGACTTGTTCAGCACCTCGAGCGAGCTGGCCAGGACCTCGATCTCGCCCGTGACCATGTTGGGGTTCACGGCGTCTTCGCCGCGCTCGCGCACGGTGCCCGTGATCTTCAGCACGTCTTCGCGGCTGAAGTGCTCGGCCGTGGCGAACTCCTCGGGCGTGACGCAGTCGGGGTCGACGACCACCTGGGTGTAGCCCGCGCGGTCGCGCAGGTC
Organism: Eggerthellaceae bacterium; assembly: GCA_017459925.1. Classification (GTDB taxonomy): domain Bacteria; phylum Actinomycetota; class Coriobacteriia; order Coriobacteriales; family Eggerthellaceae; genus UBA9715. The sequence continues at coordinate 15,325 of JAFUCC010000125.1, read as the reverse complement.
GACGAAGATGAGCCCGCCGTGGTCGCGGTTGTGCCAAGCCCAGCCGGTCAGCGTGACCTCGCGCCCGCAGTCTTCCTTGCGCAGCTCGCCGCACGTGGCGGTATGCATGCAATATTCGTTAACGAATTCCGTCATTGGTGTTCCACTCCTCGAAAGGTTTTAACGCAAACTGGGTTATTGTAGCGCACATCGGCAGACAAGTGACGAGCTCATGCGCGATTACGCATTAAGCGCTTGTCGCTCCGTTGTACCACGGAGCCACGCTGATGTCCTCGAACGGCGCGACCGTGAACTCGGACGGATCCTGGCCGATGTTGCGAACCTGCATCGTGTACGAGTCGATGTCGAGCATCCACCCATTCGCGCCGAATGCGGAATCGCACAGGCAGCGGCGGCCGTCTTCGATGTTCGTCACGAACACCAGGCCGTGATCGCCGTAGTCTCCGCTCTGGCGCAAGACGATGCACGGTTCGGCCGTCGCATCGGAATACCCGAAGTACTTCAGCACGTACTCGTTGAACGCACAGTAGTTGTAGCAGTTGCCGCCACCTTCCGTAATGTACTGCTTGGCGTACTCGATGTCCCAATTGGGACCGAGCGGCTCTTGGTTCTCGTCGATTTCGATGTACTCGCCCCATACGACGGCGCAATACACGTTGAACGCGTTGTCGGCAGCGCTGAGCTCGGGGTTCGAGTTGTCATCGCAGAAGGTTTTCACCATTTGGTCGAGCTCGGCATCGCCCGTCGTGAAGCGCCCGCCTTCGACCCACTTGTCTTCCACTCCCTCATTGGGCCCCAGCGTTGCGGCAGCCGACGATTGAGACGCAGCCGATGCAGACGAGACCTCGATCGTTTGCGATGCGGAAGCCGACGACGCGCTCGATTCTTGGGAACCGCCGATGCCGCGCGCAACGCACGTGACGAGGTTCACCAGCAGCACGACAATGACGATTGCAGCGATTGCCATGATGATGCGCTTCGGCCAGGGGCCATCCAAAAACCCTCCGCCGTTTCCACCGTAGTTGCCGTACGAACCACCGGAATACGACCGCGCATTTCGCTGTTGGGCCGAGCGACGGGGCGCCGCCTGGCGTGAACGTGCGCCATTTGCGCTGGCAGGCGCATCCGAGCGGCTCCTGGTGGAATAATCCGATTGCCTCAGCGTCGTGCGATTCGCCGTGCGGACCGTCGAACGATAACCCGAATCCGATGCGGCCGAGCGACGGGGCGCCTCGCCCGAGCGGTAACGGGTGCCCGACTCTTGGCGACTCCGCGCCGAATACCGGCTTGCATCGTATTGGCTGGCATCGTAGCTGCCGCCTTCGCGCCGGCTTGAGCTATAGCGGCTATCGCCGTAACGGCCGTCGTCATATGACGCGCGCCGTCTGCCCTGTCCTGAATAGTCGTCCATACACGTCCTTAGAACTGGTTGTATATGAAGTCCGCCGACGAGCCGAAGCCCGAGAACACGACGAACAAGAACAAGCCCACGAGCGCAACCGCCACGCCGCCGCAAATGCCGGCGCAGGCAACCGCGTTATGGCCCGCAAGCCAAACCGAAGCCTTGTCCTTGAACGTTGGTTTCTTGCTCTTTAACGCCATGTCGTCTCGTTCCTTTTGACGAACTTGCTTCACTGACGGGCGCGATGAATCGCGCCCCTACGGGTGAGGCGCATCATGCGCCGCCCCAACCGGCGGGGTGCATCATGCGCCGCCCCAACCGGTGGGGCGCATCATGCGCCGCCCCCGTTTTCGGCGAATTCGTATATCGCCTTATCGACATCGGCCCACCCGACAGTGCCGAAATGAACGATGTCGTACAGGAAGTACTTCTCGTACTCGCGGTCGGAGAAATCCGCCAGCTGCACGTTCGCGCGGTTCGCGACCGCTTCTCGAATGCCATCGTAGCACGCTTCGCGCGTATCGGCCGAAATGCCGATGTAATCGTAATACGGCCCCATCACCGGCGAAATGACGAGCAAGACGTCGACTCCGCAGGCTTCCGCGACGTCGAGGAAGCAGTTCAAATCGTCGTACTCGGGCGTATCGGAATACGTCTCGTCGGAACGCGAGTCGGCTGCGCCGTCGAGCGCGGGCTCGAGGCGCTTGGTGTAGAAGTCGTCCTCGACCCCCCAGTCGTTCGTCGTGCTCATGGCTGCGCCATCCGCCTCGGCCTGCTCGCGCATGGCGGCGAAGTCGGGGATTTGCGGTTCCCCGGTTCCGGCGACGAGCGGAATGCCGTCGTCACGCACGTCGGAAAGCCCCTGCCGCACCTTCAAATCGTCGATGGCGCCGAACACCGCGGCGTTCAAAACATCGTGGGGCAGCTCGCCGTAAGCCGCGGAAACCTGCGTCTCGTCGATGTTGTACGAGAGCAGCCTGTCGCGCACGTACGCCTTCACCTCGTCGGGAATGGCGGCGTTTTGGCTGAAGCCCGCGTACAGCGAATACGAGAACCGCGTGCCGAACGTATCGGCGTCTTGCCCGCCGTCGACGAACCAGCCCGGGCCGACGATGAGGACGACCTTGTTGCGCGGCACGCCCCCTTGCGCATACGCGCCCAGCGCGATGGCGTGCCACAGGCTCTGGTCGTATGCCTCGCCGACCAGCATGAGGCGCAGGCCGTAGTCGTTCCCGCCGAATACCGAAACGGGAACCTGCGGCACGATGCTGGCGGGCGTCGAAAGCTCCGACGAGCCCATGACCAGCAACGAGTCGTCGGTCATGGCCGATTTGGCGAACGCGACGCTGGCCGACTTCACGCCGGAATACACGTAGCCGTATTCCGTGTTTGGGTCGGACGCCGCTTGCGCGGGCAGTGCCGCCGAAACGCCGATGATGGCGCATACGGCAACGGCCACGCCGGCAACCAGCGCGATAAGCCTCGTATGTAGCAGCTTGGGCTCCACGACGCCTATTCCCCGTTACAGCCTCTCGCGAACGCGCTCGATGATCTTGTTCACGCTGTTCATCTCTTCGCGCTCGAGCTCGGTCGGCGCGATGGACACGCCGAAGCGTTGCTTCAAGGCGACGAGCACCTCGATGGCGCTCAGCGAGTCGAGCACCTCCTCTTCGAACAGGTCGACATCGCGGTAGTCGCCGAGCTCGTCTTCGCCCGTAAGGTCCACGAGCAGATCGACGATTTCCTGATCTAGGTTCTCATGTGCCATGATCGTTCCTTCCTATACCGCTATCGGACACAGTGCCTGGCCGCTGAACAGGGCGAAGCCGTAGAACACGGCCACCATGGTGACCGCCCACGAGCACACCCTGAACCAACGGTCCTTCTTGTGCTTCTTGTAGAAACCCCACTTGCGCTGGATGAGCTCGCATGCCGCGAGCAAAAGCCCGTGATACAGGCCGTACAGAACGTAGTCGACCGTGATGCCGTGCCAGAACCCCATGACCAGCATGTTGACGATGTAGGCGATGCAGGCTGTCGTGACCGTCGACTTGAACCACTCATGCGCAAGCGCTGCCGACGTGAAGCGCATGAACACGAAATCGCGCAGCCAGTACGACAGGGTGATGTGCCAGCGGTTCCAGAAGTCCTTGATGTCAACCGACAGGAACGGCGCGCGGAAGTTGCGCGGCACTTCGACGCCGAGCGCGAACCCGACTCCGACCGCCATGTGGGAATATCCCGCGAAATCGAAGAACAGGTTCAGCCCGTACATGAGCGCGTACACGACTTGGGCGGCGGCATAGGCTGCGGGCGTCGCGCCCCCTATTGCCGCAGGCGCGAACCACATGAGCCAACCGGTCAGCGCCGAGCCGACGAACTTGTACAAGGCGCCCAGGATGAACCATCCGGCACCGCGGTACAGCAACTCGAGATAGCCGTCACGCGGCAACGCGCGGTCGAGGTCTTTCTCGAAGGCCCTGCTGCGCAGGATCGGGCCCGACGTGAACGTCGGGAAGAACACGAGGAAATACAGGTAGCGCCAGGGCTTTATCGACCCGATGAGGCCATCGCGGATCTCGATGAGCACCTGCACGGCCTTGAACGTGATGTAGGAAATGCCGACGAAGCCCAAAAACGTCGGCTCGAACACGACGCCGACCTTGTACACGGCCAACGGCGCGATCTGCAACGCCAGGGCGATGCGGTATTTCTCGACGGCGTGCGGTGCATCGGTGCGGAACAGGCGCTCGACGAAACGCTCGAGCGCAAACGAGTAGACGAGGTAGGCCAGGAAGAAGACCAAGCTGGGCAGAGAGTCGCTGAACAGCAGCGCCAACATGACCACCGAAGCCGCCAAGCCGTATTTGTGCAGCGGCTTTTCCAGCACGCCGAGCACCACGGCGATGCACGCGACCACGGCAGTCGCGATGAAAAACGCCGGCTCGGTGTAAAAGCCCATGCTGGTCCGCTAGCCTTCGATGATCGCCGCGAGCGCCCGCCGGTCGACTTTGCCGTTGGCGTTGAGCGGCAGCTCTTCCAGATACTTGAAGTTCGTGGGAATCATGTACGAGGGCAGGCTCTCGCGCGCAAGCGACTTCAGCTGCTTGGACAGCTTGAACCCGCGCTCCTGCACGTCGGCGGCGGGCACGACGCATGCCACGAGATGCGAGATGACGCCATCGCGGTTGACGGGCAGCACGCATACCGACTGCACTTGCGGAAGCGCCCCGATTACCGATTCGATGTCGCCCAGCTCGATGCGGAACCCGTGCAGCTTGATCTGCAGGTCGAGGCGGCCGTGGAAATGGAGCATTCCCTCTTCGTCGAGCATGGCCTCGTCGCCCGTGCGATACGAACGCTCGCCGCGCGCGATAGATTCAGGGCAGCTGGCGAAGCCGGCCTGCGTGAGGTCGTCGCGGCCCCAATAGCCCGCCGCAACCGTGTCGCCCACGATGAACAGCTCGCCCGCCGTGCCGCGCGGCACCTCGACGAGCGTATCGGGATCGAGCACCGCAAGGCGCGTGCCCGGCCGGGCATACCCCACCGGCAGCGGCTTGTCCGCTTCGAGCATTTCGCCGGTTATCTCGCACAGGGTGACCATGTCAGTCGACTCGGTCGGCCCGTAGCCGTTGAATATGCGCAGGTCGTCGAACCGCTCATAGGCGCGGCGAACCGTTTCGGGGCGCAACGTCTCGCCCACGAAGATCATGCGGCGCAAATTGGGCAGCAAGTCGGGCCCGAACGAGGGGTCGGCCAAGCATTGGTCGAGGAACGACGGGGTCGACACCCAGTCGGTCATGCCGCTTTTGCCCATTTCCTCGAACGTGAGGGCCAAACTTGCCTCGGCTTCCTCTTCGAGCGCGAACATCGTGTCGCCCGCTGCGAGCGCGCCTGCCAGGTCGGTGACGGACAAGTCGAACGAGAACGGCGCGCGGTCGAACCAAATGCGCGGACCGGGCGCGGCGAACTCGCTCGCGCAGAACCAGTTCGTGAAATTCGTCAGGCAATCGGCGGTGACGACCACGCCTTTCGGCGTGCCGGTGCTACCGCTGGTGAAGATGACGTAATGGGGGTCGCGGTCTTCAACAGCACGGGGCTCGGGGGCCTGCGGGCTGGGCTGCGCACTTATCGCCTCGGAAATGGCATCGACGCCGAACAGCGGACATGCCACGTCGCCACCGAGCAGGTCGCGAAGCGTGCCGCGCGTGTCGAACAGCGCCGTATCGCCCAACTGGCTGATGATGCTTTCCACGCGTGCAGCCGGGTACACGATGTCGACCGGAGCATATGCATGACCGCTTTTCGCGCAAGCCAGGAAGCACACGAGCATGAGCGGGCTTTTATGCCCGTACACGATGAGGGGAACGCCCTGCGGTATGGCCGGATTTGCGGCAATCCAGCGCGCAAGTGCATCGGATTGGGCCTTGAGCTGGGCATAGGTAATTCGCTCGCCCCGCGTGTTGACAAACGCAACGCAATCGGGACGAGCCGTAGCCTGCGCGTCGACCAATTCGAGGTATGTTCGGGCCATGGCTACGTTACTTGCTCTTCACCACGGGCAGGTCATCGCCGTAGCAGTCGTCCTGAGCATTCTCGTCGGAGCTGGCGCTGTCGCTGCTTGCGCTATCGCCGCTTTCGGAAGCGTCGCTCGTGGCAGACGCGCTGCTCGCAGAGCCGCTTGCCGAAGAGGTGCCTGCGCAACCCGTAATGGCCAATGCCCCGAAGCCCATCGAGAAGGCCAGAACCAAAGCAACCAGCGAGCGGGAAATAACGTTCATTTCAACTCTCCATCATGTAGTCCGTTTTCAATACATTAGCGGCTCAATGATAGCAAACTTCGCATGGGCCTTTTGAAGTGTGAAGGTTATTTCACGCGATGCACGATTACCGCAAGGCTGAGAACGGCCATGAGCGCCGCAAACGCGAACGCCGCCTGGTACGGGAACGCCGCCGAAACCACGCCTCCGGCCGCCATGTCGTCGAACAGCGTCACGAGAAGCACCATGATAGCCGTTCCGAACGTGCCGGCCACTTGCCTGATGATGACGGCAGCCGAGCTTCCGTGCGAGATGAGCGGACCCTTCAAATCGGAAAGCGCGAACGTGAGCAAGGGGCCTATGAGGCCCGACACGCCGATGGCGCGCGTGGTCTGGAACAACGACAGCAGCCACAGCGGCGTGTCCTCGCCGATGAACACGCACAGAACCGAGCCGACCGCCAGGAACGTCCCGAAGATCATGGCGGCCAAACGTGGGGACGTCTTGTCCGCCAGCACGCCCGATAGCGGGTTGACGAGCAGCGCCGTGAAGGTCGTGGGAAAGATGACCAGCCCCGCGTCGAGCGACGTGCCGCCCAGCGTATCGGTGACGTACAGCGGGATGACCAGCGTGATTCCCATGAAGCACGCGAACAGGAACACGGCCGCCATGAGGCCGTCGACGTACTTGCGCGATTCGAAGATGCGCAAGTCCATGAGCGGCTCGGGAATGACGCGCTGCCGACGCACGAAGAGGACGAGGAACACGATGCCAACGACGATGGGCGCCCACACCAAGCCGCTGCCCAAGCCGTAGCTGCTCGCCTGCGAGAGCCCCAGCAGCAAGCCTCCGAAACCCAGCGTCGAGTACATGAACGACACGGTTTCGAATTGCGCGGTGGGATTGCTCGGAACATCGCGCTTCACCAGGGGAAACGTGAGCACGAACAGCAATGCCGACAGAATGAACAGCAACAGGAAGAAGCTTCGCCAACCGAACGCGAAGTCGATGGCGCCGCCCACGGTGGGACCGACGTTCGGCGCGAAGCCGAGCGCGATGCCCGCGACGCCCATGGCCGTCGCCTGCCTGCCTGGCGGGAACTTCGTCATGGCGATCGTCTGCATTTTGGGAATGAGCGGGCCGACTGCGATTGCCTGCAGCACGCGCCCAAGCAGCGCCGTGAAGAACTCGGGCGCCACCCAGTCGATAAGCGACCCTACGGCGAACAGGCCGAAGCAGAGCAGCACGAACGAGCGGTCGGAAAGCTTCGCGGCGAGGAACGTCGCCACGGGAACCGCAATTCCCAGCACCAGCATGTAGCCGGTCGTGAGCCACTGCCCCACGTCGACCTCGATGCCGAAATCCGCGATGACCGAGGGAATCATGGCGTTGAGCCCCGTCTGGGACAGGTTGCCCAGCGCCGCGCCGATGGTCACGAGCGCGAACAGCGCGTACACCGCCGCCCGCGAATCAGATCGTGAATCGATTTGCTCAGATTTCCCCATACGAGCATTGTAACCTGTCGAGATGCTGCTTGGCTGCGGACGGTTTGAACATCACCCCAGGGAAGATGTTCAACTCTTTGAACATCTTCCCTGGGGTGATGTTCAAATCGTCCGCGCGCCCGCACCGTCCGCAGCCAAGCAGCCGCGTTAGTTTAGCCGTTGAATTTCGACTGGGTCTTTTCCAACCCTTCGTCGAGGAGCGAAAGCGTGGCTTGAGCAGCGCGGTCGATGGCGTATTGGAAATCGTCGGCCGCTTCCTTCTTGGGCACCGACAGCACGAAGTCGGCCACGTCCATGCGCCCGGGCGGGCGGCCGATGCCGCAGCGCACGCGGAACCAGTCGCGCGTGCCCAGCTTGTCGCAGATGGAACGCAGGCCATTGTGGCCCGCGTGCCCACCGCCGAATTTCACGCGCACGGTGCCGGGGTCGATGTCGAGCTCATCGTGGATGACGATGAGATGGTCGGGGTCGATGCCGTACGCATCGACCAGCTTCTTCACCGGACCGCCGCTCACGTTCATGAAGCTCTGCGGCTTGGCCAGCACGATGTCGTTGTCGCGATAAGCGCCCTTGGCGGTCAGCGCGCCGCATTCGTTCTTCCAGTAGCGCGCATTGCAATCGCCCGCCAACAGGTCGACCGTGCGGAACCCGGCGTTATGCCGCGTTTCCGCGTATTCTTCACCCGGATTGCCCAAGCCGACTATCAGGTACTGCGCCATGTAATCAATTTCCTCCGAGGTAATTGATTCGTTTACTTCAACGTGGCGTAGATGATCGCCTTGATGGAATGCATGCGGTTCTCGGCTTCCTCGAACACGCGCGACTGGGCCGACTCGAACACCTCGTCGGTCACTTCCATCTCGGTGATGCCGAACTTCTCGGCGATGTCGGCGCCGATGGTCGTCTCGGTGTCGTGGAATGCCGGCAGGCAGTGCATGAAGATGGCCGTGTCCTTGGCGTGCGCCATGACCTCGCTCGACACCTGGTACGGCGACAGCAGGCGGATGCGCTCGGCCCAGAGCTCGGCCGGCTCGCCCATCGACACCCAGATGTCGGTGTAGATGGCGTCGGCGTCAGCGGCGCCTTCAGCCACGTCGCTCGTCAGCGTGATGGCGCAGCCGTTCTCCGCCGCGATGGCGCGGCACGTTTCGACCAGCCCTTCCTCGGGCATCTGCTCGACCGGGCCGCATGCGCAGAAGTTCATGCCCAGCTTCGCGCACACGACCATGAGCGAGTTCGCCACGTTGTTGCGCGCATCGCCCATGAACGTGAGCTTGCGGCCGCGCACGTCGCCGAATTCCTCGCGCAGCGTCAGCATGTCGGCGATCATCTGCGTGGGATGGAACTCGTCGGTCAGGCCGTTCCACACGGGAACGCCGGCGTACTTGGCCAGCGTGTCGACGATTTCCTGGCCGTAGCCGCGGTACTCGATGCCGTCGAACATGCGCCCGAGCACGCGCGCCGTGTCGGCAATCGATTCCTTCTTGCCCATCTGCGAGCTGCTGGGGTCGAGATACGTCACGCCCATGCCCAGGTCGTGGCCGGCAACTTCGAACGAGCAACGCGTGCGCGTCGAGGTTTTCTCGAACAGCAGCACGATGTTCTTGCCCTCGAGGTAACGGTGCGGCTCTCCCGCGCGCTTCATGCGCTTCAAGTCGGCGGCGAGGTCGACCAGGTACGTTATCTCCTCTGGCGTGAAATCGAGCAGCTTCAGGAAGCTGCGTCCGCTCAGGTTGACGGTCATGCTGTCTCCTCCTATACAGCTCGAAAATTGAACATCACCCCTGGGGTAATGTTCAAAATGAGATGCTTATCTTAGAACATGCTGAGGTAGATGGCGCGCGCGTCTTCCATCGTGAGCTTCTGGAACGCGCCGAACGGCTCTCCCTTGCTGGCGCGAAGCGTTTCGAGCAGCGGGTCGATGTCGTCGGGCGTCAGGCCGAAATCGGCGAGCGTCGCCGGCATGCCGAGGCTGCGGAAGAACGCCTGCAGCTCGTCGATGGCGGCAGTCACCGCATCTTCGACTGCCTCGTCGCGCGGACAGTACTCCTCTTCGACGGGCTCGATGCCGAACACGTCGGCCGCGAAGTCGAGGAAACGCTCGGGATTGGTGCGCCACACGTAGCGCATCCACGCCGGCATGACCACGGCAAGGCCGGCGCCGTGTGTGATTTCGGGATGATGGGCCGACAGCTCGTGTTCGAGCGCGTGGCTTTCCCATCCGCCTGCGCGGGCAGTCGGGTTAAGGCTGCGGCCGCACCCGGCGATGTCGTTGTGGGCCAGCGTGCCCGCCCACATGATGGTGGCGCGCGCATCGTAGTCGTCGGGCTGCTCGAGCACGCGAGGCGCCGCGTCCATGAGCGCGCAGACGAGGCCGGTGGCGATGTTGTCGGTCACGGGAACCGCGCCCACGCCGCTGAAATAGCGCTCGCAAATGTGCGCGATCATGTCGGTGACGCCGGCCGCCGTCTGGTACGCGGGCAGCGTGAAGGTGACCTCCGGGTCCATGATGGCGAGCTTCGGACGGAACACGTCGCCCGACGCGCCGAGCTTGCGGTTCTCGGCATCGCAGCTGATGACGCACGAGGCCGACGCCTCGGAACCAGCCGCGGGAATGGTGAGCACGGCCGCAATGGGAAGGCATTCCCCGATGGGCTGCTTGTTGGCGAAGAAATCCCACACATCGCCTTCGTAGGGCACGCCGAACGCCGTGGCCTTCGCAGCATCGATGACCGAGCCGCCACCGACGGCGAGCACGCCTTCCACCTGGTTTTCGCGCGCAACGGCGATGGCATCGCGCACCCAGCAGACCTCGGGGTTGGGGCGGGCCCCACCCGCTTCCACATACGGCACGCCCGCAGCTTCGAGCGAGGCCTTCACGCGGTCGAGCACGCCCGAACGCACGACCGAACCCTGCCCGTACACGAGCAGCACTTTGCCAAAGCCGGCAGCCGCCATTTCGGCACCGGTCTTGTCGACCGCGCCTTTCCCGAGCACGAACTTGGTCGGCGAGCAAAACACGAAATCGTTCATTGGCAATCCTTCCGTCACACTGGTTGGCGCTAGTCAGTCAGCGAGGGCGCCTGTGGTACCCAAGATAGCCCCGATCGCAGCACCAAGTGGGCTTTGCCCACGCCGAGTGCTGCACGAGGGGCTAGATTGGGTGCCACAGGCGGCCGCAGCGTCGGCGCGTTCCGTCGTTCGGAAGAACGACGGAACCTTTAATCGAACAGCTTGGAAACGCTGTCGTTGGTGTAGACGCAGTCGATGGTCTTGGCGACGAGCGGCGCGATGGACAGCACCTTGATCTTGCCGTTCTGGCGCTCGAGCGGCACGGGCACGGCGTCGGTGACGACCACTTCCTGAATCTTCGAGTTCTCGATGCGCTCGAACGCCGGGCCGCTGAACAGGCCGTGCGTCGCGCACACGTACACCGACTCGGCACCGCGCGTCATGAGCGTGTCGGCGGCCGCGCACAGCGTCCCCGCCGTGTCGATCATGTCGTCGTTGATGATGCAGATCTTGCCGCTCACGTCGCCGATGAGCGCCGTGATTTCAGACTGGTTGTGACGCGGACGGTCCTTGTGCATGATGGCGATGTCGCTGTCGAGCAGCGTCTGGAACTTCTTGGCGGCCTTCGCGCGACCGACGTCGGGCGAGACCACGCACAGCTTCTCGGGGTCGAAGCCCTTGTTCTTGTAGTAATCGACGAAGATGGGCATGGCGGTCATGTGGTTGACCGGCACGCTGAAGAAGCCCTGGATAGCGTCTTGGTGCAAGTCGATGGCGATGACGCGGTCGACTCCCGCCTTCTCGACGAGGTCGGCGACCAGACGTGCGGTGATGGGCTCGCGCGGGGCGGCCTTGCGCTCCTGGCGGGCATACCCGTAATGCGTGATGACCGCGCAGACGGAACGGGCCGAGGCGCGATGGGCGGCATCGGCCATGATGAGCAGCTCCATGAGCGCGTCGTTCACGTCGTAGCCGTTGCCTGCGCACACCGACTGCACGATGAACACGTCGGCGCCGCGCACGCTGTCGACGTAACGGGCGTAAATCTCGCCGTTCGCGAACTTCTCGTGCTTCATGTTGCTCAGGGACACGCCGAGCTCGTGGGCGATTCCCTCGGCCAGCGCACGGTTCACCGAACCCGAGCACAGCATCATGGTCTTCTGCATGTCCGTAATTATCCGCTCAGCCATTTATCGCTCCTCATGTTCTTGGTTGAAGTGAGGCATTGCCCCGGGCCCTTGATTTCCCGTTTCAACGCCTGCGCACAGTGTACTATCCCAACGCGGTTTCACCTGGGGTTTCAAAGCCTTTTCACGAAAATTCGTGTCGGTGTGTCGAACTGGCCAGGCAAGATTGGCACATTCGCTTCTCTACCTGCGGGCGCGGGCCAAATCCTCGACGGCGGCCAGCTGCTCGGGCGTGTTGATGCCCAGGCACTCGGCCACGTCGTCGGCAGGCAGCGCCAGCACCTTGCGGCCGGCGTTACGGCTGATTTCCAGCACGTCGGTCAGGTAGAACTCGCCTTGGGCGTTGTCGCTTCCCACTTGCCCGAGCGCCTCGAACAGGGCGCGGGCATCGAAGCAGTAGAAGCCGGAGTTGCACTCGGTCACCGCTGCCTCTTCAGGCGTGGCATCCTTCTGCTCGACGATGCGGGCCACTTCCCCGTTCTCGTCGCGGATGATGCGGCCGTAACCGAACGGATCGGGAACGTCCATGGTCAGCACGACGACGGCGGCGTCGTTTTTCTCGCGCATATCGACGAGCGCGCGCATGGTCGCGGCCGTGATGAGCGGGCAGTCGCCCGACAGCACGAGCACCGAGCCTTCGAACCCTTCCAGGGCATCAGCGCACGACAACACTGCATGCGCCGTGCCGCGCTGCTCTTCCTGCACGACGGTCTCCGAACGGTCTTCGACCAGCGGAATGACCTGTTCGCGCGCATGACCCACAACCGTGACGATGCGGCCGATGCCCGCTTGCTGGGCGGCATCGAGCACCCATTGCACGAGCGGCTTCCCCAGCACCTCGTGCGCGACCTTCGGTTTCTCGGATTTCATGCGCGTGCCGGCGCCGGCGGCAAGCACGATTGCAGCGGTTTCCATGGCTCCTCTTCCCCTTCTTTCACATGACTCGAATGTGTCATATTGGCCTGGCCAGGTTGGCACATTCGGGGAACATATCGACCTGGAAAGTATATCGGATTTGAGTTATCCTATGGCTAGCAGCTTGGATGATGGGAGGGCGTACACAGGCTCACCGCTGAACAGGCTGTTTTTTATTCGCCCGCGACAGAAGAGGTACACCATGGCGATTACTGTGACCGGACGCAAAATGACCGTATCCGATGCACTGCGTCAGTACGCCGAAGAGAAGATCGGCAACTCCATGAAGGTTATGGACATCGACCCGCTCGATGCCGAAGTCGTGCTCTCCGTTAAGAAGAACCCGTCCATCGCCCTGCCCTGCAAGTGCGAGGTCACCATCCGCACGAAGGGCAACGTCGTGCGCGTCGAGGAAGACGAGCAGGACATGTATGCCGCCATCGACGTAGCGGCCGCGAAGGTGCTGCGCCAGCTGCGCAAGTACAAGACGCGCGTCATCGACCGCAAGGTTCGCGCAGGCGCCCATGGCGACCCGGCCTCCATCAAGACGATGGAAGGCACGGGCGACCTCGACCTCGACGCCCTCATGGCCGACCTTTCCGACGACGAGGTCGTGCGCGTGAAGGAAATCAGCTTCGAGCCGATGACCGAGGAAGAGGCGCTCATCCAGATCGACCTGCTCGGCCACGATTTCTTCGCCTACATCGACCGCGACACCGACGTGTTCTGCGTGCTGTATCGCCGCGGCGAGGGCGGCTACGGCCTGCTGAAGCAGACCGCCTAGAAAGGGGAACCCATGGCGACCATCGACACCATCCGCGACATCCTGGCAGAGAACCTCGACATCGACCCCGCCAGCGTCACCGAGGAATCCACGTTCGACTCGCTGAACATCGATTCTCTCGACATGGTGCAGCTGATTTGCGATTTGGAAGACAAGCTCGACATCGACTTCGGCGAGCCCGAAGGCCTGCAGAACGTCGGCGACGTCGTCGCGCATATCGAGAGCCTGTAATATCCATATTATCCGGCAATCAAATACCTCCGAGGAAAATGATTATCGCGCCATAACGGCGCGATAATCATTTTCCTCGGAGGTATTTGATTGCCTACGAAAGCGCCTTCTTCACCTCGGCGATCGAATACAGGCTGCCGAACACGCAGATTGTTCCCTGGCCCGCTATCTGGCGGGCCTTTTCTATGGCTTCGTAGAAGCTCGCCGCAACCTCGATGCGCAGTTCGGGATCATTCGCCTGCACGCGAATGGCCTCGGCGAGATCGGCTGCCTCCAGCTTGCGGGGACTCGGCGGCGTGACGCACACGAACGCATTGGCCAGGGGGAGCACTTCTTCGATCATTGCCGGGTAGTCCTTGTCGGCGAGCACGCTCATGACGAACGTGGCCTTCCGACCGGGGAACACGTCGCGCATGCTGTCGGCGAGCGCGCGGGCGCCTTGCGGGTTATGGCCGCCGTCCACGATGATGGTGGGCGCCTGCGTGGACACGACCTCGAAGCGACCGGGCCATGCCGCCTGGTAGATGCCGCCGGTCATATCGGGTTCGTAAGCGATGTTCCACCCGCGTCGACGAAGCGCCTCGACGGCTTCAATGGCCAGCACGGCGTTCGAAGGCTGATAGCTCGCCAACAACCGCGTGAGGAACAAGCGCCCATCGTAGTAGAAGCGACGCACGCCGTCTTTGTCGACGCCGCGGACCATGAGCGCATCGAAATCGGGGACGACGAGCTCGCAGCCGTTGCGCTGCGCCGTTTCCTCGATGACGCGCATGGCAGCGACGTCTTCCTGCGGCCAGGAGACGACCGTCGAGCCCGGCTTGATGATGCCGGCCTTCTCGCCCGCGATAGCCTCGAGCGTATCGCCGAGGAATCCTGTATGGTCGAGCCCAAGGCGCGTGATGACGCATACTTCAGGCGCGTCGATGATGTTCGTGGAATCGAGACGGCCGCCCAAGCCGACTTCGCACACCACGATGTCGCATTTCTGACGCGCGAAGTGCTCGAAAGCGACGGCGGTCATGAGCTCGAATTCGGTCGGGTGCTCGCCAATCGCCTCGGCCATGGCCTCGGCGTACTCGCGCACGAACAGCGTGACATCGCGCAGGTCATCAGCCGGAATGTTCTCGCCGTTCACGCGGATGCGCTCGGCGAACTCGATGATGTAGGGGCTTGTGAACAAGCCTGTGCGGTACCCCGCCGCCTGCAGCATGCTGGCGATGTAGGCGCAAGTCGAGCCTTTCCCGTTCGTTCCCGCCACATGCACGAACTTCAGCTTGTCTTGCGGACGGCCCATGCGGTAGAGCAGCTCACGCGTGCGCTCGAGGCCCGGCCTCACTTCTTGCCAGCGCGGTTCGTTGATGTACGCAATCGGGTCGAATTCAGACATCTCTTATACCTTTCGCATAATGAGTAGCAGGACGTTCCTCCAATGAGTAGCAGGACGGTCCTCCTACTCATTTTCTCAAAGTATCCCGGCTTCGGTCGCGCCTCCTGAAAATGAGTAGGAGGAACGTCCTGCTACTCATTGG
>JAFUCC010000124.1 GCA_017459925.1 Eggerthellaceae bacterium | reverse complement strand
TACTCATTTTCTCAAAATGAGTAGCAGGAACGTCCTGATGCTCATCATGTCCCATATGCGTTCCATCGAGGGCTGTTTTTGATTGCTACAATTACGGGAACAGCTATCCGAGAGGTGCGGGTTCTTGGACTTCGACGTTGTCATACTTCCTTCGTTTGCGCAGGTGGAAACCTGGCGCAAAGAGCATGCGGACGAGTGTGCTTCGGGGTTGTTCGCGCAGACGGTCACCACGTTCGATGCCTGGATAGCCGACCTTTGGGAGTTGCATGGCGATGGGCGCGTAATCGTTGGCGACATGCAGCGCCAAATACTCATGCGATATGTGCTCGAGCTCTCAGGGGCGGGGCTCGATTCGCCCGGCATCGCGCCGATGGCATCGTCGTGTATACGCAAGGCCGCCGGAGTCGGAGCTTTCGAGGCTGCGCTCGATGCCGCGCAGGATGGTCGGGAAATCGAAGGCCTTTCCGACCGCGAAATGCTATTCCTTTGCGCTCTCGCGCGCTATCGGGAATCGCTTCGCGTTCACGGGCTTGTCGAGCTTGGCGAAGCGGCTGCATTGTTGGCAAACCGAGCGAGCGAAGTGTTTCCCCGCGAGCTCGACGTGTTGCTGCCCGATGCCGCGCCGCTCACATGGGTGCAGCTTCAGTTTTTCGAAGCATGCCGGCAGCTGCGTGTCGAAGCGCGCCTTTCCGACGGCGCGCGGGGGATAAGCGGTGCGCCGGAAGGCGTCGGCGTGCGGTTCGCATTTCCTTCGGGGCGCCTTGCCGAACCGGGGCTCATTGCCGATTTGGCGATAGATGCCGCGCAAGCTGGCGATGTTGTTGTGGCATGCAAAGACCCGGTCGATATGTTCGAGCGAACGCATCGCCGACTCGCGCAACAAGGGTTCGCGGTGCATGTTCAGGCTCGGAAGCCGTTTGCCCAGTCCGATTTCGGGCGAGCGTTTCTGGCCATGGTCCGATGCTTGCATTCCGATCCGTGGGATGCGCCGGCGCTCTCCGATGTCCTGTATTCCCCGTTTGCCGGGTTCACCCAGGCAGATGCGCTGCGCATCGATGCCGAAGTGCGCGCAAATCGCGTGGCAGCGCGTGAAGACGTGCTCGTGCAATTGCGTGCCCTGTCCGAACCTTTCTCCCAGCTTGAAGAGGTCGCCTCCGACCCCGATGCCGACGTCCTCATCGGCGTGTTCGAGCAAATGACGCAAGCGGCGATGCATAAGCCGCAGACATGGCGATCTGAACAGCTTGCGGCTATGGGGACGTTGCGCGACGCCGCTGCAGCTGCCCGTCATATGGGCGTCGGAATCGAGTCGTGCGCCTCGGCCCTCGAATGGGCGACGCTGCCCGTGTCGGCGTGCGTTGACGGCGCCGGCTCCACTGTAACGTTTACAACGCAGGCGATTGCGGCCCGCATGGGCAAGGGCAGCTGCGCATCGCTTTTCGTCGCCGACCTCACATCGGAAGACTATCCCGTTGCCGATAAGGATGACGCAGCTTCGACGCTGTTCGCCAGTCTTGGGCTCGAGCCTGTCGAAAGCGCCCTATCCCGCGCGCGCCGCGAGTTTTCGGCGCTCGTGAAATTGCCGACAAGCGCACTGATCATTGCGCGTCCTCTCGGCGATGCGAACGCCGAACCGACGTATCCGGCGGTCGTGCTCGAAGAATTCGTCGACGCGTGCCATGCTGAAGGCGCTTCGGACGAGGATGAAGCGGACGATGTGTTCAGGCTTCCCGCTAGCATGAGGCTCGGCCTCGTCGAACGAGGGGAAGAAAGGCTGTACGCAAACGCTCGCGCCGAGGAGCCGAATGCCGTGCAGGCGGAATCGGCGGTGATCGCCAAGCCGCTTCTCGACGACATGTCCTCCCAGGCAATTGAGTTCGTCATGCCCGCGCGGCACGATGGCCAGGGGCGCGCAATCGGCAAGCCGTGTCCGTCTCCATCGCAAATCGAGGCGTATCTCGAATGCCCTTACCAATGGTTCGCCACACGCCGGTTGCGCATTGAAGAACTCGACGAGGGCTTTGGCCCGCTTGAACGCGGCAATTTCGCCCATGCGGCGCTCGAGGAGTTCTACCGGCGATTCCAGGCAACCGTACATGCGAAAGTGACTCCCGAAAACCTAGGTGCCGCCCAAACGCTCATGCGCGGGGTTGCAAGCGAAATCACCCAAGCCCAGTTTTCAGAAGGGCCGAAGAGCGGACGCCTCGTTCCCGTGACCGAGCTCGAGCGGCGTGAAGTTGCAGCGCTCATCGACCAATTAGTCGCCTACCTCGGCTTCGAAGCCACGTTGCTGCCAACATTCCGTCCGGCGTATTTCGAATACGAGATTCCGGCCGAGAATCCCGTCGAGTACGCTGGTTATGCGCTTGTCGGCAAGGTTGACCGAATCGACGTCGATGGCAAGGGGCATGCGGTCATCATCGACTATAAGGGCTCGGTTAACGCCGAGCACGACATAGCCGGAAAAGACTTCAGCCATGCGGGCAAAGTGCAGACGCGCATATACGCCCAAGCAGTGAAACGCGCGCTCGGCTTAGATGTCGTGGGCGCTCTTTACGTTAGTTACGGCCGTGCGCCGAGCGTTGCGGGCGCGTATGATCCGCGCGTGATCGAAGCCGCGCATCTTCCGGGCGCAAGCGCCGGCAGATGCGCATGCGGGTTACTCGAAGAATTACCCGGTGAAACGCCTGATGGTTTCACGTTCGCAGATTTGGCTTTCGACGCGATGCTCGATGCGACCGAGCAGGTCGCTGGGCGTGCCATTGCCGGCATGTGCGCGGGCGACGTTTCCTGCAAGCCATCGACAGATAAGGCTTGCACGTGGTGCCCGGTGCTTTCGTGCCCGAAGAGGGGGGCGTAAGCCATGGCTCTCACTTTGGGGCAACAACGATGCGTCGACACGCTTGACCGTCCGCTCGTCGTGGCGGCAGGCGCTGGTTCGGGCAAGACGTTCACGCTCACCCAGCGAATTGCGGGCGCGCTTGAAAGCGGCTACGTCTCCGACATCGACGAAGTATGCGCCATAACGTTCACGAACAAAGCCGCAGCTGAACTGAAGTCGCGCATCAAGGCAGAACTACGGTCGCGGGGGCTCGTCGAACAGGCTCTTCGCGTCGACGAGGCATGGGTCTCGACCATCCATGGCATGTGCGCGCGAATTCTCAGGGCTCATGCGCTCGAGCTGGGAATCGACCCGGCGTTCCGCGTGGCCGAAGGCGCTGAAGTAGCCGGGTATCTCGACCAGGCTATCGACGCCGTGCTCACCGCAGAGCAAGAAACCGCTTCGTCGCCTCAGGTCGATGCCCTGTTCGCCGAATACGCGCCTCGATCCTTCGGCGGCTTCGGCGTGTCGGTCGAAGGCATGCTCGCCGAGCTCGTGACAGCAGCATCTGCCCAGGCCAACGGAGTTGGCTCGTTCATCATGCCCGGCATCTCATTGCTACCTGCGGTGGCGGTGGAGCAAGCTATCGGTAGCATCGAAAGCCTCGTCGTGGCGGCCGAAGGCGAAAAGGAGAGCCCCAAACGCGACGATTGGCTGGCGGCGACCGGCCAGGCTTTGCAGGATGCGCGCGATGCCCTCGCAAGCGGGATAGGCGACTACGACCAGGCGCTGCGCTTGCTCTCGGCATTCAAGCTGGCGAAGACGTTCGGAAGCAAGGACTACAAAACCCGGGTCGATGAGGCCAGGGGGGCACTCGCTGCAAGCACGATGGAAGTGCGCCTTGGAGCGGCGCGCGGGCATCTGGAAACGCTTGTCGGGCTTACGCGCCGGGTGCTCGACGAATTCTCTGCGCTGAAACGCGCCGATGGCGTGCTCGATAACAACGACCTGCTGGTACTGGCCGCGCGTGCCATCGAGGATCATCCCCGCATCGCCTCGCAATACACGGACAAGTTCAAGCTCGTCATGGTCGACGAGTTCCAAGACACCGACCAGATGCAAGTCGACATGATCAAGCGCCTGGCGGGCGAGGATGCTCGGCGCTTGTGCGTGGTGGGCGATGCGCAGCAATCGATTTACCGGTTCCGCGGCGCCGACGTTTCGGTGTATCGCCGTCACCTTCAATCTGTCCGCTCAGGCTGGCCCGATTCCGTAATCGAGCTGTCCGATAACTTCCGCAGTCATGGCGATGTGTTGGCATTCGTCGACCGCGTGTTCGAGAAACCTGCCATGTTCGGCGGCGAGTTCATGTCGCTTTCGGCTGGTCGCGACGAGACGAGGGTCTCTGCGCCTTTCTCGGATGCGGAGCCCCGTATCGTCGTGCAGCACACGACGCGTCCCTGGCGCGGAGTCGACAGCCAGCATGCTGTTCGCGCTGCTGCGGCGCGCATTGCCGATCAGTTCGCTTCGCTGGCCGCAAAGGGCCATGCTCCTGGTGAAATGGTCGTGTTGCTGGGGCGCATGTCGCATGCCGACGTATATGCCCAGGCGCTGCGCGACAAGGGGCTGCCGTGCGTTGTTTCGGGGGGTTCGGTGTTCGCCAGCAGTTTGGAAGCGCAGGTGATGCAGCAGCTTACGCGCGTTTTGGCGAATCCCCGCGAAAGCCAGTCGCTGTTCAACGTGTTGACGAGCCCGATATTCGCCCTTACCGCCGGCGATTTGCTGGAAGTTGGCGGGCTCGAGGGTTTTTGGCGCGCGGCATATGGCGAAGGCGGCGAAGCCGCCGAATTCTCTCCGCAGCTGACATGCGCGCTTCAGGTGCTGAGCTGCGTCCGCGATTCAATGGGTCTGGTTCCGGTTTCGCGTCTCATGGAACAAGTCGTGGAAAGCTCGGGGTGGCTGTCGCGCATGCAGGCGCAAGGCGCTGAAGGCCTCGCTTCGGCGGGCAATGTGTTCAAGGCCATCCGCATGGTGCGAAGCATCGAGCGCTCAGGTGCGTATGGCCCTGCTACGGTTGCCCGTCGGTTCGCAGAGTCGCTTGCCGGCTCGAAAGAAGCGCCCGGAGCGCTTTCCGTGTCCGGGGGCGATTCGGTGCGCATCATGACCATTCACGCGTCGAAGGGTCTCGAGTTCCCCATTGTGGCGGTTGCGGAAGTGAAAGAGAACCGTGCGCCTTCGTCGCGCCTGCTCGTGTCGTCGATGGGCAAGGACGTATACGTGTCGCTCGATTTGGGACGCACGCTCGACGCGGTGGGCGATACGGTCGACGACGCCGCTATGACGCAGATGCGCGACTACGTTTTGGGGCTTGCTGCCGATGAGGAAGAACTCGCGGTTGCGGTCGCTGAAGATGCCGGCGCCGTCCACAGGCGTCTGGCAATGCGGGGCTACCTCGCTGCTGGCGACCAGGAGGAGGCGAAGCGGCTCGTGTATGTCGCCCTCACGCGTGCAAAAGAGGCGCTTGTCGTGTCGTCGGTCGGCGTGAGCACGAAGGCGAATCCTGCTGGCATTCCGAAGAGCGCGCTGGCCGGCGTGTTCGACGCGCTTGACTTGACGGATTCCGAATTCGACGACGGACGGGGCGTGTGCGACTTCGGGGGCGCTCAGCCTGCGATTGTGGAATGCGTTTCGCTGAAAGCCGAAGACGTCGAAGCTTTGTCCGCGATCAATGGGGCTGACGACGCGAAAGCGCCATTCATGATCCCTGTGATGGAACGACAGCCTGTGCTGCTGAAAGAGGTGTACAAGCCGCTTCACCAGGGCATCTTCAGCTATTCGTCGATTTCCGACGCGGCGCATGAGGGCGACGTGCTGGACAAGCTTGCCGATGCGTATGCCGTATCGGTCGATGCGGGTCTCGCATCCGACGATTCGGAAGAATCCGTAGGGGCGCGATTCATCACGCCCGCGCCGCCGGAGAAGGATAACATGACCCCCGTAGGGGCGCGATTCATCGCGCCCGCCGCCGAAGGCGGGATTAAAAACTCTTCATCGCCTTCGTTCGACGATGACTTCTGGGACTTCGATGTATCGCAGGCGTTCGACGAAGACCGCGCGACCGACCTGGGTACGGCGTTCCACCGATTGGCGCAGTACGCCGTGGTGGCGCGCGGTGGGGAAAGTCCGCTTGCCATGCCGCCTGCGGAACGCATCGAAGCGCTCAGCCGCACGTGCAATCTCGACGCGGAGCAGCGCATGCGGCTAAATGCGGCGCTGCAGCGCTGGTTCGGTTGCGATGTCGCCTGCGGCATGGCCGCGCTTTCCGATTTGGCGCCCGAAGTGCCGTTCTTCGTCGCGGTGCCAGGCGGCGAAGAGAATGCGTACCTCGAAGGCGAAATCGACTTGCTCGGGTTCGACGAAGCGCGCGCTCATGCCATGGTCGTCGACTACAAGACGGGCGGCCATGACGACGAAACGTCCGATGACCTGCGGCGCAAGCACGTG
>JAFUCC010000123.1 GCA_017459925.1 Eggerthellaceae bacterium | reverse complement strand
GTTCATGATTTCTCCTATTGAATGATAGTGTACTTATCATATGATAGTTTTATTCTATCATATTAGAGTGTTGTATAGAAATGGTTTTTGCCGCCGCATGAACGCCTCGAACGAAAAGTTGAACGTCACCCCGGGGACAGCGGCTGGTTGAACGCCACCCCAGGGAAGATGTTCAAATTAGAGGGGAGTTCCTACGTAAAGATGAGGCCCCAACGAATTTGAACATCTTCCCTGGGGTGGCGTTCAACCAGCCGCTGTCCCCGGGGTGGCGTTCAACTTTTCGTTCGAGGCGTTCATGCGGCGGCAAAAACCATTTCTATACAACACTCTAATATGATAGAATAAAACTATCATATGATAAGTACACTATCATTCAATAGGAGAAATCATGAACGCAGAGCCGACAGCAGAGGAGATTCGGGAAATCAGGCAGCAGTACGGGTTGTCGCAAAAGTCGTTTGCGTTGCTGTTGGGAATCGGCCCGGCAAGCATGGTTCGCTACGAGCAAGGGTCCAAGCCCAGCAAGGCCAACGCGAACCTCATCCGCGCGGCACGTCATCCCCAGTTCATGCAGGAATGCCTCGAGCGCGACGGCGCATTGTTGCCCGAAGCGCAGCGCGTTCGCGCGTCCGAGGTCATATATGCAGTCGTCTCGCTCGAGCCCGAAGGCGAAATCGTCGAAATCAGCGGAAAGGGGAATTCGGCCATGGCCATGAACGAAATGTACGAGCTGACCTTGCGCCAGGAAATACTGAACGAGCAGGCGGCGAATATCATGGGCGAGATTATCTCCGCGAAGGTTGCAGGTGCGGGTCGCGGCCGGGCAATCGATGTGTACGATGCGCTGCTGAGCCAAGTCGCCGAGGTGAAGTATGCAATCATCGGGCTTGACGACCATGAGCAACTCGATGCAATCGAAGGGTATCTTCGCTGCGCGCAAGATTTGGTGCATCGTCAACTGCTGGAAGCGGCATAGCCATGGCCAAGATAGAAGAGTACACGCTCCAGCAGTTCCAAGCGGCCTTTTCCGAAATTGCAAAGAAGTTGCTCGTCAATCCTGCGCTTGCGCCTTCGAAGCGCGAACGGCACGCTTTCTTGCTTGGCGGCCAGAGTGGCGCTGGAAAAACGACGTTGCATAAAGTTCTTTATGAAGAGCTCGCCCATAACGTCATCGTCATAAACGGCGACGAGTATCGTCGCGCGCATCCGAACTTCCAGCAAATCCAACAGCGTTACGGCGTCGATGCGCCAGCGCATACGGCTCGGTGGTCAGGCCAAATGACCGAAGCGCTCATCGATGCGTTTTCCGATCAGGGCTACAACCTTGTCGTAGAGGGAACGTTGCGCACGAGCAATGTCCCATTGCGAACGGCGGCGTTGTTGCGCGAACGCGGCTATTCTGCCGGGCTTGCCATCATGGCAGTGAAACCCGAAATATCGCTCATCAGCTGTCAGATCCGCTATGAGCTCATGCGTCTTGCAGGCACCACGCCGCGCGCCACCGACCCTACGCATCACGACAAGATCGTCCACGACATCGTTGACAACATGGCTGTACTCGAAAACTCGGGCGCGTTCGACGACATCCGCGTTTTCAATCGCGCCGCCGAATGCCTGTTCCCAGCTAAAGGAGCCGCGTCAGCAAGCGAGGTGCTCGCAACTACGCTCTTCGGCCCCTGGTCGCTCGAAGAGCACGACCATTACGCTCACCTGCAAAGCAAACTGCAGTCTTTGCAGGTTGGTTGAACGTTGGTTGAACATCACCCCAGGGAAGATGTTCAAATTCGTTGAGGCTTCGTCCTTCGCAGGAACGCCACTTCAATTTGAACATCTTCCCTGGGGTGACGTTCAACTGGCGTTCGGCGGCCGCGGCAAACGCGAATCCCGCCAACCCCGAAACATCCACAGCGCATGCTCGTGCTAGAATGATTCCCGCACGTCAAACGACCGCAAGGAGCACGAATGGCCAGCAAGGGCAAGTACAGTTTTACAACGCCGATTTACTACGTCAACGCCGCGCCGCATCTGGGCACGGCTTACACCACCATCGCCGCCGACACCGTCGCGCGCTACCAGCGCATGAACGGTTACGACGTCGCGTTCGTCACCGGCATGGACGAGCACGGCCAGAAAGTCGCCGACACCGCAGCCGCACATGGCATGACCCCGCAGGAATGGTGCGATTCCATGGAGCCCGCCTTCCGCGACACGTGGGATCTGCTCAACATCACCTACACCGACTTCGTGCGCACGTCGAGCGACCGCCAGGCACGCACCGTCCAGAAATTCTGGCAGGACCTCTACGACAAGGGCTACCTGTACAAGGGCAGCTACGAGGGCTGGTACTGCGTACACGAGGAAACGTTCTACGCCGAAAGCGACCTCGAGAAGAACGACGACGGCGAGTTCGTCTGCCCCGACTGCAAGCGCCCGGTGCAGCTCATGGCCAACGGCGAGGAGAACTGGTTCTTCAAGCTCTCCGAATTCCAGCAGCCGCTGCTCGACTTCTACGAGAGCCACCCCGACTTCATTCGCCCGGTCACGCGCCGCAACGAGATCGTCACGTTCGTGGAAGGCGGCCTGAAGGACCTCTCCATCAGCCGCAGCACGTTCGACTGGGGCATTCCGCTGACGTTCGACGAGGGCCACGTCGCCTACGTGTGGGCCGACGCGCTGCTCGCGTACTTCACCGGCATCGGCTACGCCGACCCCGACCGCGAAGGCGAGTTCGATGCGCGCTGGCCGATGCAGTACCACTTCGTCGGCAAGGACATCACGCGTTTCCACTGCGTCATCTGGCCCGCGATGCTGCTCGCCGCCGGCTACGAGCCCGCGCACACGGTGTTCGGCCACGGCTTCTTGCTGACCAAGGGCGAGAAAATGTCCAAGTCGAAGGGCAACGCGCTCAGCCCGCAGGACATGGTGCGCGTGTTCGGCGTCGACGCCTACCGCTACTACTTCATGAGCGACGTGCAGTTCGGCCACGACGGCTCCATCAGCATGGAGCGCATGGTCCAGGTGTACAACAACGAGCTCGCGAACACGTGGGGCAACCTGGTCAGCCGCGTGCTGAACATGACCAACAAGTATTACGACGGGAAGGTGCCGGCCGTGGCCGACGAGGCCGCCGCGCCGAATCCGCTGCGCGACATCGCCGCCGGACTGTACGCGAAGTTCGACGCCTGCATGGCCGAAGTCGACTTCACGGGTGCCGTCGCCGCAGTTCAGGAGCTCGCGCAGGCCGCGAACCTCTACATCGAGGAGCAGGCGCCCTTCCGCCTGGCGAAGGATCCGGATGCCGCCGACCAGCTGGCCGCCGTCATGTACAACCTGTTGGAAACGATCCGCATCTGCGCGCTGTACTTCGCGCCGCTTGCGCCCAACACCTCGGCCGAGGCGTTCCGGCGCTTGGGGCTCGGCGACATCACCGCCATCGACGACATCGAAGCTGCGACTGCGTGGGGCCAGTTGCCCGCCGACAACCAAATCGAAGTCGGCGACCCGCTCTTCCCGCGCCTCGACGTCGACGCCATCGACTTCGACGTGGAGTAATTGAACATCACCCCTGGGGTAATGTTCAATTACCGTTAGCGCAAGCGACAGAGGACAAGCTTTGCCCGACCGATTACAACTTCCACCGGAGCAAGATTTCGGCTTCTACCAGCGCCGCAAGCACGACAAGTGGCGCCAGGTGCAGCCGCCTGCGCCGCCGCTCGAAGCGCCTGTCGCCGATTCGCATGCGCACATCCACATGTTGCCCGATCCTGCGTGGGAGCTTGCACGATGCGCCGCTAACGGCGTCGACTACATTTGCATGATCGTCGATCCGAGCGAAGACGGCCCCGCGCCCTTCGAAGACCTCGACGCATGGCTGTTCGACGCCGGCGCCCACCTTGCCGACGAAGGCCTCGACCTGGCGGTTCCGACGGTTACGATTGCCGCGGGCGTGCATCCGCACAACGCGAAACTCTACGATGCGGCGATCGAAGACGAGCTGCTCGACCGCCTGGATGACCCGCGCGTCGTGGCGCTCGGCGAAATCGGCCTCGACTACCATTACGACCTGTCCCCGCGCGAAACGCAGCGCGAGGTGTTCCGCCGGCAAATCGAGTTGGCCAAGCAAGCGGGTCTTCCCGTTGCCCTGCACCTGCGTGGTGGGGAAGACCCCGCGCGCGACAACGCCCACCGTGAAGCGTTCGAGATCTTGCAGGAAGTCGGATTCCCCGAGTGCGGCACGCTGCTGCACTGCTGCGCCCTGCCGCCCGACGAGCTTCAGCCCTGGGTCGATGCGGGCTGCTACATCGCATATGGCGGCGCGATCACGTTCAAGAACGCCGATGCCGCACGCGAAGGCGCGCTCGTCGTTCCCACGGGAAGCCTGCTGCTGGAAACCGATTCGCCCTACATGACGCCCGAGCCCATGCGCGGCGCTGCCTGCACCCCGGCCCACGTCATCTTCACCGCTGCCGCTCTGGCTGAAATCCGCGGCGTCGCCCCCGGCCCGGCCCGCGAGGCATTCCTGCGCCAGCTTCACGCCAACACCGAAGCCTTCTACGCCTGACCTATTTGAACATCTTCCCAGGGGTGGTGTTCAAATTGCTGTGCAGTTTGAACACCACCCCTGGGAAGATGTTCAAATTAAATCGCAAACGAGAGCCCGTCAGCCGCAGGCGCCACGCGACCGTCGTACTGCGTCAAATACTCTTCTAGCTGCGCCAACGTGATCGGCTCCGAATAGTGCATGCACAAGTGCGTCAGGTACACCTTGCCAGCATCAAGCGCCAGCCCCTCCTCGATGCATTCCTGCACGCTGTGATGCGATTGCGGGAACCCGTTCTCGCCCCAGTACGTCGCATCCATCGCCAGCACATCCACGCCGCGCACGCGCTCGGCCGTCTCATCGGGCAGCGCGCCCGTGTCACTCGCGTAAAACAGCCGCGTTTCCCCGGTTTCGATCAGGTACCCGTACGTCCCCTCCGCATGCGTGACGGGAAGCGCCGTGTAGCGCACCCCGTCCAATTCCAGCTCCTCGAACGGCTCGATCGGGCAGCGCGCCAGGCAGTACATCATGTATTCGAATTCGCGGCCGATGCTTTCCAACGTGAACGGGCTCGCGAACGTGGGAAGAGCCTCGCGTGTCAGCAGCTGCACCATGTACTCCAGCTCGCCGAGGCCGCCGACGTGGTCGTAGTGCCAGTGGGTGAAGATGAGGTTGTCGATCGAGCGCACGCCTTCACGGTTGAAGTAGTGGCGGATGTCGGGAGGCGTGTCGATGAGCGTGCGCGTGTCGCCGGTGATCATGACGCCGCAATCGCCCCGCTGAGCTCGCGGGTCGCGGCGCGCCTCTTCGCATGCCGGGCACTCGCAGAAGAACGCCGGCACTCCGCACCCCGCGCCCGTCCCCATGAACGTAAACGTATGCTTCTTCATGTCCGCCCTCCGAATTGAACATCACCCCTGGGGTCATGTTCATTTTGAACGATACCCCAGGGGTGATGTTCATTTTTCACCCGAGTATAATGCCCGAAGGCCCGATGTTCACGTAGTACAGCAGCTCCAGGAACAGGTAAAACGCCACAAGCCCCACGAACAGCGTGTTCGCCACGCGCGGCGGCATGCGGTGCAGCGCCTTCGCCATCAGCGGGTACAGCACCCACACGATGAACGTCGCCGCAACCGAGTACACCAGCGTGTTCTGCAGCACGATCTGCCCCATGAAATTGAACGGCAAGTCGCGGTAATCCCACAGCGAGTAGTCGGCGTTGGCGGTGATTCCCGTCGAAAAGTCGATGGAAGCGCACACCAGCATGTTCACCAGGAAGCTCACGATCAGCGCAGGCACGACGCGCCCGCCGAACTTCTTCAGCAGCCAGTCCTTGAACGGCGCCAGAATCACCACGATCAGCACCATGGCGATGCCTTCGGCGGGGTAGGGGCACAGCCACCAGTCCCACAGCTGCGCGTGCGTGAAGTCGTAGTCGCCCATGACCACGCCCAGCACGATTAGCCAGCAGAACCCGATTTCTGCCCAATGCCCGAAAATCGAAAACGTGCAGTAGTAAATGCCCAGGTTGCGCCACCAAGGCCACGAGAACCGCTTCTCGTAAATGTCCTCGTTGGGGTCGGAGGTCGGCTGGTCCACGCGCCCGGCCGACGCGGGCACGACAAATATTCGCTTCGCGTGCTCGGAAAACGCGAAGTAGAACACGATGAACAGCGACCCGGCGAAATACAGAACGCCGCCGGCCACCACGACGGGCATGCTCAGAACCGCGGCGATTTTCTCGAATTCGCCCCCGAAGACAACGTCGAGCACCGACAAAACGATGACCACGATCATCGAAACCACGACGAACCGGCGCGTGGTGTCGGCTCGCTTCTCGATCAGCCATATCGAACGCGCCGCCGTGGCCATCACCACGAGAACGCGCAGCATCGAAATGTCGTACGTGAAATCGGCTGGCTTCGACACGACGGCATACCCCAGCACCGCCAGCATCACGAGTACGAAATACGCCTCGATGATGCGGATGATGGGCCCGAATTTCGGTCGGGTTTGCTCGCGCGCCAGCTCGTGTTCCATACGTCTATAATAATGGCAAGCGGCCCGTTAAGGAGTTCCCATGCCCGAGGAAAACGCGCAACCGCAAGAGAAAATCAACTACACCACGCCCGCCGGCGCCGAGGTCGAGGTGCCCATCTACCGCGCCGGCATGCCCGAGGTGTTCGTGGCGCTGCAGCCCCCGACCGGCCAGCCCTACATCATGGCTGCGCGCGACATGCCGCCCCAGCAAATCGTCGACTTCTTCATCCCGCACGTCGAAGAGGTCGAGGAGCTCCGCAACGACATGCTCAAACGCTTTGCGAAAACCTCGTCCGACAAATGCCGCTACATGACCGGCGACGTTGCCTACGTCATGGGCCGGCCGTTCCAGCTGCGCGTGCACCCGCTCGGCAAGTCCGACATGAAGAAGGCCGCCCGCGGCCGCGCCACCGCGAAGTTCTCGCTCAACCCCGCCATCAGCCTCATCACGCTGTACGTCGTGCATCCGCGCAACTACGACGAAGCCAAAATCGCGTTCAACAGCTATGCGGAAGGCGTCATCCTGCGCAATGCGAACGGCCTGGTCAGCGACTTCATGGGAATTTTGGCGCCGGGCGCTAAACCCCCGACCGTGCGCATGCGCGCCATGCGCGACCGCTGGTCAAGCAGCGAGGCGGGGGCGCTTTGGCTGTCGACCGACCTTATTCCGTATCCGCCCGACTGCCTGGTGTACACCATCTGGCGCGAGCTGGAAAAGAAGGCGGCCATCCCCGAGAACCTCGTGCAAGAGCATTTCGAGCGCGTCTTGCCCGGTTGGCGCGCCGCCCAAAAGATGCTTGCCGACCGCGCCAAGCCCTATTCCAACCAGTAAATTGAACATCACCCCAGGGGTAATGTTCAATTTCGGCAGTGGCGCGACCTGCAAATCCCAACCAAAAGCGTCAGCATTAATGCTGAGTAAATAAACCGCAAATTATGCTTTACCACACTAAAGCACTAGGCTTTGCGTTATGATACCCCTCGCGTAAATCGTGAAAACCGGGGTAGTACGCGCCCCGGGCAATCATGAAAGGTGTCTTATGAACAACAAGGACATCCTGACGTTGCCTCACGATCAACTCGAAGCGCTGCAGCTCGAGGGGATCAAGAAGACAGTCGTCAAATGCTACGAGAACGTGCCCTTCTACAAGCAGCTGTTCGACGAGGCCGGCTTCGACCCGTACGCCGTGACCAGCCTCGACGACCTGGCGAAGGCCCCGTTTACCACCAAGCAGGACCTGCGCGACAACTACCCGTACAAGCTGTTCGCCGTGCCGATGAAGGACGTGCGCGAGATTCACATGTCGTCCGGCACCACCGGCGTCGCGACGGTCGGCGGCTACACCGAGAAGGACCTCGAAATCTGGGGCGACTGCTTCGCCCGCGGCGTCTACTACGCTGACGGCGGCGAAGACGACATCATGCACGTGTGCTACGGCTACGGCCTGTTCACCGGCGGCCTCGGCGCGCACTACGGCGGCATTTCCGCAGGCTGCACCACCATTCCCATGTCCGCCGGCAACACCGAGCGCCAGATCCGCGTCCTGCGCGAAATGGGCTCCACCATCCTGTGCTGCACGCCCAGCTACGCCATGCACATCGCCGACACCGCCATCGCCATGGGCCTCGACCCGGCGAAGGACTTCAGCCTGCGCGCCGGCATCCACGGCGCCGAGGCGTTCAGCGACAACTTCCGCGCAGACCTCGAGAAAAAGCTCAACTACAAAGTGCTCGACGTGTACGGCCTCACCGAGACGATGGGCCCGGGCGTGGCCATCGAGTGCTGGGAGCAGAACGGCCTGCACATCGCCGAGGACCACTTCTTCGCCGAGATCATCGACCCCGAAACCGGCGAGGTCCTGCCCGACGGCGAGTGGGGCGAGCTGGTGCTGACCACCACCGACCGCGAGGCCACGCCGGTCGTGCGCTACCGCACCCGCGACATCACGCGCATCCTGCCGGGCGAGTGCGCCTGCGGCCGCACGCATCGCCGCATCGACCGCCTGCACGGCCGCACCGACGACATGCTCATCATCCGCGGCGTCAACGTCTTCCCGAGCCAGATCGAAGACGTCATGAAGACCGTTCCCGAGCTTTCCAGCTGGTACCAGGTGGAATTGTCGACCGTCGACCACCTCGATCGCGTCACGCTGAAGGTCGAGCTCGAACGCGGCTTCGACTTCGACGAGATCCGCGCCATCGAGCAGCTGCAGAAGAGCGTCGAGGCGAAGATGAAGACCGCGCTGTCCGTCGGCATCAAGGTGAAGATCGTCGAGCCGAACGCCATCCCGCGTTCCGAAGGCAAGGCCAAGCGCGTCGTCGACCTGCGCGACTAATTGAACATCACCCCAGGGGTAACGTTCAAAATGAACACCGTCCCAGGGGTAACGTTCAATTCCATCGATAGGAGATAACATGATCGACCAAATTACCGTGTTCCTGGAGAATTCCGAAGGCCGCTTGGCGGCGCTCTGCCGCACGCTGGCAGACGCGCAGGTCAGCATGTCCGCGCTGACCATCGCCGACACGACCGATTACGGCGTCGTGCGCATCATCTGCGACGACCCCGCCAAGGCGCTCGAGGTTCTGAACGCCGCCGACTACCGCGCCGTGGCCACGAAGGTCTCGGCCATCGAGGTGCCGAACCGTCCTGGTGGCCTGGCCGACCTGCTCGACACGCTCGAGTCGCTCGAGCTGAACATCGAGTACGGCTACTGCTTCTCGATTGACGGCGAAAAGGCCGTCGACGTGCTGAAGATCCGCGGCGAAGCCCAAACCGGCTATGCCGCCAAGGCCATCGAAGACGCCGGCTTCAAGCTCCTCACCCAAGCCGACGTAGCGTAGTTGGAACAGATACCGGGTTCGAGTTCCACATTAGGAAGGCCGTCCTTCGGGGCGGCCTTTTTGCGTTTCAGGTACAATTCCCACAAGCAAAGGGAAGGGGACCGCTTGAAACGCGTCATCATCACCGGGTCGCCGCGCACGCAGGGGCGCAGCGCGCACGTGGCCGAAATGCTGTTCGAGGCCAACATCGACGAACGCCCTGAAGACGAGCTGTTCCTCGTGCCCATTTCCGAAATCGAAGTCGGCCCGTGCATCGGCTGCGGCGCCTGCCGCGAGCTGACCGACGTCACGTTCAGGGCCGACGACGGCACCGAGTACACCGAGCCGCGCCCGCGCTGCGTGTTCGACGACGACATGCAGACGCTTTACGACCTGCTCGACGACGCCGACGAGGTCACCATCGTGTCGCCCATCTACTTCTCGGGCGCGCCGGCCCCGCTGAAATGCCTGCTCGACCGCCTGCAACCTTATTTCTACGCCGACACGCGCAAGGCGCCGAAGCGCCCCGCCACGCTGCACGTGCTGGGCGAAGGCGGCGACCCGCATGGCTTCGACCCACTGGTCAGCGAGGTGAAATCCGCGCTCGCGTGCGCCGGTTTCCGTCTGATCACCGTGTTCGATTGGGTGGGGAAGGTGACGCCGCAAGGCGAAATCACCGCCGAAGCCGACGAAATCGAAATCGCGAAGCTCGATCCTGAAAGCGCGCAGAAGCAGCCGAAGCAAGAAAAGCAGGCGGCCCAGCGCAAGCAGGCGGGCCAGCAGAAGCAGCAAAAGCAGTCGAAGCAATCGGGCCAACGTCCGAAGCTCGACTTATACGGGAATCAATCAAAGGGAAAGAAACGTGGCTAGCACTGCCAGCGACCGCTATTCTCCCTATTCCACCCCTTCTGCCACGCGCGAGGTGCTGGAACGCCACGGCCTATACACCAAGTACGGCCTCGGGCAGAACTTCCTGGTGAACGACGACGTCATCCGCAAAATCGTCGAGCTTGCCGACGTGCGCGAGGACGACCGCATCCTCGAGGTCGGCCCCGGCATCGGCACGCTGACTGCCGCGCTGCTGCCGCGCGCGCAACACGTTACGGCCATCGAGAAAGACCACGAGCTGCCGACCGTGCTCGCCGACACCCTCGCGCCCTGGCTCGACCGCTTCACCCTCCTCGAAATGGACGCCCTCGACTTCAAACTTGAACATCACCCCAGGGGTCATGTTCAAAATGAACATGACCCCTGGGGTGATGTTCATTTTCCCAACAAGCTCGTGTCGAACCTGCCTTATGCGGTGGCGGCAACCGTCGTGCTCGACTACCTGCAGCGCTTCGACTTCCTCGAAAACGCCACGGTCATGGTGCAGAAGGAAGTCGCCGACCGCATGACCGCCCAGCCTGGCACGAAGACCTACGGCGCCTACACGGTGAAGCTTTCGCTGTGCGCGCGCCCAGCCGGCCGTTTCCCCGTGGCGCCGGGCAACTTCTTCCCGCCTCCGCATGTGGAAAGCGCCGTCCTGCGCCTCGACCGCGCGATTGCTACCGACGAGCAAGGCAACCCGCTGACACCCGACGAGCTCGAAGCGGCCTGCATCATGGCAGACGCCGCCTTCGCCACGCGCCGCAAGACGATCGCGAACTCCTGCAAGACGTTCTTCGCCAACCGCCCCGACGTGCAGGAGCGCCTGCCGCGCATCTTCGAGCAAGCCGGCATCGACCCGCGTCGCCGCGGCGAAACCCTCACCACCCAAGACTTCATCCGCCTCGCCCGCGCATACCTTGTGTAAAGGCTGATTGAACATCACCCCAGGGACGATGTTCAAATTTGCTGAGGCGCCATCTTTTCGTTGGAGCATTCCTTCAATTTGAACATCGTCCCTGGGGTGATGTTCAATCAGCCAGCGCAAGCCCTATCCGTTGCCAATTTTCAGGCGTTCGTGAATCGAAAGTGTCCATATTGTGCGCGGCCGAATGCGAAAAAATCGCTATGCGACAATGGCATGCGTCAAATCACCCATCTTCGAATTTCACATCGAGGAGATGCAGCATGGAACGTTCCAACATCATCAAGCCCCTCGTCACCGCCGCGCTCGCCGCAACCTGCGCAATCGGCCTGGCCGCCTGCCAGGGCAACGCGGCTTCGGGCGGCACGGCGGCAACGGTCAACGGCACCGCCATTCCGGAAAGCCAGGTCACCGAGACCATCCAGACCGTGCGCACGCAGTCCGGTCTCGACGACCAGGACGCCTGGGGCCAGTTCCTTGCGAGCAACAGCATGACGCCCGAAAGCGTCCGCGAGCAGATCATCGATTCGCTGGTCGACCAAGAGCTCGTCAAGCAGGGCACCGCCGAGCTCGGCGTCACGGTTGAAAGCTCCGAGGTCGACACGTACGTCGAATCCATGAAGGCGAACTTCTCCGACGACGATGCGTGGAAGAAGGCGCTCGAAGAGGCCGGCTTCACCGAGGAATCCTACCGCGAGAGCATCGAGTCCTCGCTGCTGCAGCAGGGCGTCGGCACGTACTTCGAGGAAAAGGCCGAGGTCACCGATGCCGATTACGTCGAGTCCGCCAAGACGTACGCTTCCTATTACGACGGCGCCAAGCGCTCGTCGCACATCCTCATAAAGGTGGACGACACCACCGACGAGGCCGCGATGGAAGAGGCCCGCGCCAAGGCCCAGGACGTGCTGAACCAAATCAACTCCGGCTCGATCAGCTTCGAGGAAGCCGCCCAGCAATATTCCGATGACAGCTCGAAGGACAACGGCGGCGACGTGGGTTGGGACCGCGCCACCACGTTCGTGACCGCATACCAGACTGCGCTCGACGGGCTCGAGGAAGGCCAGGTCAGCGACTTGGTGGAAAGCGAATACGGCATCCACATCATCAAGTGCACCGAGGTCTACACCGCGCCCGAGGAGGTCACGAGCCTCGACCAGATTCCCGCCGACTTCCAGGAGACCATCAAGAGCATGGCCTCGTCGATCAAGGCGAACAACGACTACACCGCCTGGCTCGAGGAGCTGCGCGAGAAGGCGGACATCGTCATCAACCCCATGCCTTCCGACGTGCCCTATAACGTCGACATGAGCAAGTACGAGACCAGCGACGAGGCCGCTTCCGACGAGTCCGCTTCCGCCGAGGCGAGCGATTCGAGCGAAACTGCCGAAGCAAGCGATTCCGCCGAATCCGCCGAGTCCGCCGAGTCCGCCGCGGCAACCACCGAGTCCGCCGAGGCAAGCGGTTCGAGCGAATCTTCCGAATCCGCCCAATAGCGCCGACGTCGGCACGCATATCGAACGCAACGCGCCCTTCCGGCCTGCGCCGGGAGGGCGCTCGAGTACAATAGCACCATGGTCATCACGTTCATAGCTGCGGCACTGCTCGGCGTTTTCATCGGCATCTTGTCGGGTCTGCTCGGCGTCGGCGGCGGCACCATCATGGTGCCCATGTACCGCCTCGCCTTCGGCATGAGCGCTCTGGCGTCGACCGCGACCTCGCTGTTCACGATCATTCCCACGTCAATCTCGGGCGTCATCACGCACGTGCGCAACAAGACGTGCGTGCCCAAGCTCGGCATCGCGATGGGCTTGGGCGGCGCGTGCACGTCGCCGCTCGGCGTGTGGCTCGCCAGCATTTCGCCCAGCTGGGCCGTCATGGTCGCCGCCGCGATCGTCATCGGGTACTCCGCGTTCAACATGGTGAAGAAGGTCCTGAAAGCCCCGCGCGAAACGCCTGCGCCCGCCAGCGCGCCGGCTCCCGGCGAACCAACCGCCAGCGCGCCGGCTCCCGGCGAAACGCCCGCGCCCGCCAGCGCCGACGCTTCCGCCATATCGCAAAGCATCAGCTCGAAGCAGCTCGTCATCGGCGTGCTCATCGGCCTGGTTACCGGCGTTGCCTCAGGCTACGTGGGCCTAGGAGGCGGCTTCCTCATGGTGCCGCTCATGCTCGCCTGGATCGGCATGCCCATGAAGCTCGCCTCGGGCACCTCGCTCATCGGCATTATGCTGATCGCCATCCCCGGCGCCATCAGCCAAGGCCTGCTCGGCAACATCGATTACCTCGCGGGCATCGCGACGGCAATCGGCACCATCCCTGGCGCCCTCGTCGGCGCGAGGTTCGTCACGCGCGTTCCCGAGCGCACGCTGCGCATCCTCTTCTCCATCTTCCTCGGCATCGGCGCCGTCCTCCTCGTCGTCAAGGAAGTCGCGCTTTTCGTATAATGAAAGCGTGAAACGCCTTTCCGCACCAGCCGTCTCGCCAGCGGGAAGGGGAGGCGTGAAACGCCGCATGTGGGAGGGGTTTTTCATGGGCTTCACCAGCGCGCAGCATCGCGTAGTTTTCCTCATCGTCTTGGCAATCATCGCGGTCGCATCGGGCGCCGCACTCGTGTGGTACGTCACCTACGACGTCAGCAACATTGCGCTGCAGCTGATCACGGGCATCATCTTCACGCTGGCCGTGGCCATGCTCATGTGGCTCATTCTCGATCCCGATACGCACGCCGCCCGCCAATCCGATGAACTGCTGAAACTCGCCAGCGAAATGCTGAACGCCAGTCGGCAGGGCCTCACGCCCGAGGCCGCCCAGCAAATCTGCGAGCTGCTGCTTCCCGCCACGCCGGCCATCGCCGTGGCGATCACCGACCGCGAGGTCATCCTGGGTTACGCCGGCTACAACGCGGCCAACAACCAGCCCGGGCGACCCATTCGCACCACCGCCACCAAAGAGACGCTGCTCGACGGCCAGCCGCGCATCCTGCACCGCACCGACGAGATCGGCGGCCTGCCCATGTCGTCCGCGCGCATCAACGCCGCCATCGTGCAGCCGCTTTACATCGGCCGCAGCATCGAGGGCACGCTGAAGTTCTACTATCGCCGCGCCACCCAGATTAGCCAGACGCAGGAATCGGTCGCCCACGGCTTCGCCGAGCTGCTGTCCACGCAAATGGCCGCCTCGGCGCTCGAGGAGCAGGTGAAACTCACCACCAGCATGGAGCTGAAGGCCCTGCAAGCGCAGATCAACCCGCATTTCCTGTTCAACACCATCAACACCATCGCCTCGCTCATCCGCACCGACCCCGCCAAGGCGCGCGTGCTGCTGCGCGACTTCGCCTCCTACTACCGCTCGACGCTCGAAGACGCCGACGATCTCATCAAGCTCGAACGCGAGCTCAAGCAAATCGAGCGCTACATTTCGTTCGAAGTGGCGCGCTTCGGCGAAGACCGCCTGCAGCTGGAAATCGAAGTGGACCCGGCGATGTACGACATGAAGGTGCCGTCGTTCCTGATTCAGCCGATCGTGGAAAACGCCGTGAAGCACGCGATGCGCGCCGAAGGCCAGCTGGTCATTCAGATTTTCGGATGCATATACGGCGAGAACATCATCATCAACGTCGCCGACAACGGCATCGGCATGGACGCCGAGACGCTGCAGGGCATGATGGTGAAGGAATCCGACACGGGCCTGGGCATCGCCGTGAAGAACGTGAAGGACCGCATCAACGGCTACTTCGGCCCCGAATCGAAGATGGAAGTGACCAGCGTCCTCGGCGCCGGCACCGTTGTCACCTTCACGCTGAACCGCGCCATCGCCGAAGGCCGCGCCGACAGCTACCTCGACATCGACTAGCAATTGAACATCACCCCAGGGGTGATGTTCAAACTGAACGTTACCCCTGGGACGATGTTCAATTGCAGCTGCCTCAACTGCCGTTGTTGGCATTTTTTGCGAGGCGAAGATAATTGCTTGCCTGCACGAGCGGGTGATGTATACTTTCTATCTGCTGCGCTTGCCGCAGCGTTCGAACTGGCTTGGAGGGATGTCCGAGCTGGCCGAAGGAGCACGATTGGAAATCGTGTATACGCCAAAAGCGTATCCGGGGTTCAAATCCCCGTCCCTCCGCCATTTAAGTCGGTTCGAAATCACCTCGCGGAGAGGTGGCAGAGCGGTTGAATGCGGCGGTCTCGAAAACCGTTTTACCGGTGAACCCGGTAACCAGGGTTCGAATCCCTGCCTCTCCGCCATTGCAAGCCAACGCCCCAACTCGGGGCGTTTTTCATTGTTTGAGCGGTTGCACGGATTCGAACCGATGAGGTGAAAGTTGGATTATAGACTTGGAAATCGCGCATGCGGGCGCTATTCCAACATAATTTAGAGTTCGTGTTGGAATAACGGCAGCATGTGCGAGCTCATGATGAAAAGCCCGCACATGTGCGAATTATCCTTGCAGATTCGCTCAGCGGCTCGCGCATGCAGCCATTATTCCAACGCGAAATTGCGGCCATGTTGGAATAACGGCTGCATGCGCGATTCCGCCTCACCGTCGCCCACGCTGCGCTTTCTTGCGGTCGGAGGCCTTCTCGCCGCGCATGTGCCGCGCCTCGTCGCGACGCGCGCGCACGGCGGCAATCTCGCTCGAGAGCGTGCGGTACGATTCCAGCCGCGCCGTCGCCAATTCGCCGCTCGCCACAGCCGCCAGCACGGCGCACCCGGGCTCGTCGACGTGCGAGCAATCGCGGAAGCGGCACGAAGCCGCCAGCTCTTCCACGTCGGGAAACGCCAGCCCAAGCCCCGTGTCGGCATCCCACATGCCAAGGCCGCGCACGCCGGGCATGTCCACGACGCATCCGCCGCCGGGCAGCTCCACCATCACGCGATCGACGGTCGTGTGGCGCCCCTTCCCGTCGAATTCGCGCACGTCGCCGACATCCTGCACATCGGCCCCGGCCAACAGGTTCACCAGGCTCGATTTCCCCACGCCGCTCTTGCCGATGAGAATCGCAACGCGTCCGTCGCCGACCAGCGCGCGCACGCGCTCGATCGACGCGGGGTCTTCGATGGAAACGACCAGCACCGAAACCATGCGGCCGGCCAAATCGCCGACTTCGCGCCGCACGGCATCCACGTCCGAATCGGACATCAGGTCGGCTTTCGTCAGCACCACGGCCACGTCCGCGCCGGTTTCGTGCGCCAGCACCAGCTCGCGCTCGAGCCGCGTGCGATTCAGCTGCACGATTGGCTCGGCGACTATGACCAGGTCGAAGTTGGCGGCGAGCACCTGCGATGCCGTGCGCTCGGCGGGGTCGCGCCGCACGAACGCCGTCCGTCGCGGCAAAATGGCCGAGATCACGCCCTTGTCGTGCCCTTCGGGTAGTCGCACCTCAACGTAATCGCCCACAACCGCGCGCACGCGTTCGCCCTTCACCAGTGCGGTGGCGTGCTCGCAGCGCACAAGCTCGCCCGACGAGCATTTCACCAGGGGGAATCCGCGATCGAGTCTGACGATGACGCCCTTCAAACAGCGTCCCTACCGCATCCGCTCGCGCGCGAAGTAGAACACGCCCATCAGCGCCAGGCCTATGACGACGGCGATCAGGCCGGGTGCGAAATCGCCCAGCGAGAACGAGTCCAGGTGCTCGACGCCCTTCGCCAGCACCGACGAGTTCGTCGCGTGAATGTCCGGCAGGCCGTCGTGCTCGCCGCATGCCTGATGATACGTCCCGCGCACTTGCAGCGTCGTGCCCGTCACGCCATAGCGTCCGAACTGGTCAATCTGGTTGGCCTGCTCTGCGGACAGCAACACCGAGATGCTCGACGCGTTCGCTTCGTCCATGCTCGTCAGCGTGACCCAGCAATTGCCCGTTCCATCGTTTGTGGAAATCCGGTCGCCCACGACCTCGCCTACGACCTGCACGGTTCGATCGTCGTATAGCGATGCCTGCTCGAACAGCGACTCGATCGTCGTGTCGTAGATGAACGAGTTGTCCGCGCGCTGCGTCGGGTCGACCACGTTCCCGTCGCCCTCGTCCGCCACAGCCGCCAGCGGGAACGCCAACGCGAACGCCAGCGCCAGAAGCACCGCAAATTGAACATTACCCCAGGGGTGATGTTCAATTGCCGCCCGAACGCGCGAGGACCGTGAGCTCGTCATGCTACTCGTGCCTCCTGCGCGCCCGCTGCTCGCGCTTCGCATGCGCCCAGCCCACCAGGCCCGACGGCGTGGCGGACACCACGATCTGAATGAGCAGCGCCAGCAGCGTCACGAACTCCAGACGCCCGGCCCACATTTCGAACAGGTAGAACAGCTCAAGCGGCCACGCCATGCCGGGCACCACGATGCCCGAGGTGATGCCGCCGTTCGATGCCATGGCCACCGATTCGAAGATCGCCTGCGATGCCTCGTAGCCACTCGCGATGCCGGCCAGCGCGCCGATGACGTACGTCACGCCGTACAAAAGCAAAACGGTCGTGGCCTCGCGCACGAGCTCGGGCGTCACGGGGCGCCGGCCGATGTGCTGGTACGACGACACCACGCGCGCCGAGTCGGGCGAAATCGCCTCTTTCAGCGTTGTGACCACCGATTTCACCAGAATGCCGAAGCGCTGGATCTTAATGCCGCCCGTGGTCGACCCCGAGCACGCGCCCACGGCCATCAGAATCGCCAGGATCAAAAACGCGCCCGACGACAGTGCGTCGGTGAGTTGCGCCGTCGTGATGTTCTGGAAGCCGGTGGTCGTGAACGCCGCGAAGATCATGAACAGCCCGCGTCGCTCCATCGTCGGCAAGTTGGAAAACAGGCGGCTGCCGGCCAGCGACGCCGCGAACACCACCACGATCACGGCCAGCCACAGCGCCGCCGAGCGCACTTCCATATCGCGGAAGAACGAGCCCACGCGCCCGCGCACGATTTCGGCGTGCAGCGTGAAGTTGATGCACCCCATCAGCATGACCACGATCAGCACGACCTCGATGACAGGGGAGTGGTAGTACATGATGTTCTGGCTCATCGGCACGAACCCGGCCGTCATGAACGCCGAAATCGACATCCACAGCGAATGCAGGAACGCGCGCGCCGGCTCCATGCCCAGCCACAGGCACACGATCGACACGAGCACGGTCGACGCCGCGATGAACACGATGGTGATGCGGCCGATGAACTTCGCCGTCTGCACGACGTTGGGAACGACGTGCTCGCTGCGGCCCTCCGACGAGAACAGCGACGCGCCGCCCTTGCCGAACAGGCCGAACGACAGGCCCACGACGACCAACCCGACGCCGCCCATCAGGTGCATCATGAACCGCCACATGTTGTCGGCGTACGACAGGTGGTCCAGGTCGCGCACGATCGAGGCGCCCGTGGTGGTGAAGCCCGACACCGATTCGAACACGGCGTCGAGGTAGTTGGCGTAATGTCCCGAGGCGGCCAGCGGAATGGCCGCGAACAGGGCCAGCACCAGCCATGCCAGGCCGGTTACCGCGAATGCCTGCTGGCGCGACAAGCGCCCGGGCTGAATGCGCAAGAACCGCAGCGCCGAGCCCGCGATGAGGAAGATTCCAGCTGTGAACAGGTAACGCGCGGCAGCGTGCCATTCCCCGAACAGCACGGCCACGAGCAGCGGCGCGATCAGGCCGAACGTGGACAGCAGGATCAGGGCGCCCAAATAGTGCCCGATGACGCGCAGGTCGTAAAACGAGAATCGCTGCCACATGGCTTACACGCTCGCTCCCGCGCCGAGGCCGACGACGAACCGCACCACGGCCA
The DNA here is from genome assembly GCA_017459925.1 of Eggerthellaceae bacterium. GTDB lineage: Bacteria > Actinomycetota > Coriobacteriia > Coriobacteriales > Eggerthellaceae > UBA9715. The sequence goes on along the minus strand of JAFUCC010000123.1, from coordinate 10,050 downwards.
TGATCACCGCAAGCGAAATGAGGAAGCATATGACGCCAAGCACCACGGCCCCGTATCCGGATGCCGCGTTCTTTACCGCGTCAGTCCAATTATCCTGCCCGCTTTTCATGCGCCGTATTTTAGTACATTTGGCAAGGGGGTTGAACGCTCACCCCAGGGGTGATGTTCAATTTGAAGAAACGTTCCCACGCAAGGATGAGGTTTCAACAAATTGAACATCACCCCTGGGGTGAGCGTTCAATAAGCTTCTCATTTCGCACGCCTGGCAAAGAGGAACACGGCGAACGCCACGGCCATGAGCACCAAGCCGCCGCCGTCGAACGCGATGAACCGCAGAATCGATGCTGCCAGCACGTCATGCCCGGCGGGAAGCGCGGCCAAAAGCAGCGATTCTCCCACAAGCCCCACGGCCTGCTGCGCCAGAATCACCCAGCCCAGCACGCGAAACCGCGCGGGCGCCACCACAAATGCCGGATATGTGCAGTTCCACATGAGAAAGGCTATGCCCAGCCCGCGCACGGCAGCCTCGCCGGCAACGCCCGCACTGCCGAGCTCGTACGCCCCGGCGAACGCCTCGGGCCACAGCGCGAACGACAGCGCGCACTGCACGTTCACGACGAACACCGCCGCGAACGCAACCCGCACGAACCACGTCGCCGCTTTCATTCGCCGCCCTCCTGCGAAATTGAACATCACCCCTGGGGTGATGTTCAATTCTACGCGCTCGCCGGATATTCCAGAATCTCGTCCATGGTCAGGAACGTGAAGCCCTTCGACTTCAGATAGGGAAGGGCGCGCCGCAGCGCCTCGACCGTCTCGGAACGGTCACCGCCGCCGTCATGACACAGGATGATGTCGCCCGGTTGCGCCGAGATCATCTCCTGGTAAATCGCCTCCGCGCCGGGAAGCGTCCAGTCTTGGGTGTCGATGTTCCAGCCGATCTCGTAATCGACGTACGGCTGCAGGTTCAGCACCATGTCCTCGGTCAGGTTGCCGCCCGGCATGCGCACCACGCCCGACGCCTCGCCGCCGAGCACGTCGGTGATCGTCTTCTTGCCGTGCACGACCTCGTCGATTTGCCCCGCGGCGTCCATGAAGCCCACGTTGGTGCCGCCCACGGGCTCGGCGTGGTCGTAGGAGTGCGTGCACACCTGGTGTCCCTCCGCGGCTTCCTGCGCCACCAAGTCGGGGTACTCCTCGACGCACTGGCCGATGACGAAGAACGTCCCCTTCGCGTCGTTTTCCTTCAGGATCTTCAGCACCTCGGCGGTGTACTCTTCGGAAGGCCCGTCGTCGAACGTGAACGCGACCACCTTGTTCGCGCCCGTGTTCAGGTTGTACTCCTGGCACGTCACGTTCGTGGGCTCGACCAGGCGCTTTTCCACGGTTTCGCCCGAAATGCGCCCCGTCCGCGTTTCCATCGTGCCCTCTTCGCCGGCCACGAACTTGTGCACCGCCCCGACGCCGGCGATGGTCGCCCCGTACGGAATGCTCGACTGCACTGCGTCGTATTCCTCGACGATGTCGTTGCCGTCGGTTACGTTGACCACGTCGCCATCGTGCAGCGCGAAGCCCGGGTCGGCCGTCTCGGTGCCGTTCACGTCCGCCAAAAACGGCTCGCCCGCGCTCTTTTCCAGCACGTTGCCGTTCAACGAGATCAGGTCGCCGGGGTTAATCGGCAGCCCGCTCGTCTTAATGGCCGTTTCGACCGTCTTCGCCCCGCGCAGCTCGTAAGCCGTGCCGTTCACCGTCACGTTAATGGGAAGGGCCGCCGAGCACAGCCGCACGACCAGCACCACCGCCACGAGCAGCACGATCGCAATGCCGATTTTGAAGATGGGGGGCCGCGCCACGGCCGCGCCGCCGTAGTTTCGCCGCGAGAACTCGTCGCGCGTGGTGCGCGTGGTTCGCGTGGTTCGCGTGGCGTTTGCGGACGTTCGCGCGGACGTCCGCGTGGTGCGCGTGGCGCGCGCATTACGCTCGACACGTTGCGTAGAACCAGACGCCCGGTCGGAACTGTATTTATCCACCGTAAAATGGCTGGCGGTGTGTTCGCTTTGCCGCACGCGGCTGACCCGTTCGGCATGTGTGCGCTGCAACTCCTCGGCCCGTGCCTGCTGGCGTTCAGTCCGTTCCACGCGCGCTTGCTGGCGCTCGGCGCGAACCTGCTCGCGCTCGCGGAGCGCCCGCTGCTCTTCATATGTCATGCGCCTGCGCTGCTCAGCCATGCCGCTTCCTCTCAAGTTCGCCCTATTATACGTGAATGCAAATTTGAACATCATCCCAGGGGTAATGTTCAAAAGGGACAATGTTCAAATCTCTCGAAATCGCTACTATAATGTTGAGCGTCCCACACAAGAATGACGAAAGGACCGACATGCCCCGCATCCATTGCCTCAACAACATTTCCAAGAAGGGCACCGACCAGCTGCCCGCCGGCTACGAGCTTGTCGACGACCTCGCGCAGGCCGACGGCGTGCTCGTCCGCAGTGCCCAGCTGCACGACACGGAATTCCCGCCCAGCCTGCTCGCCATCGCGCGCGCCGGCGCCGGCGTGAACAACATCCCGCTCGACCGCTGCGCCGAAGAGGGCATCGTCGTGTTCAACACGCCCGGCGCCAACGCCAACGCCGTGAAGGAGCTCGTGCTCGCCGGCATGCTGCTCGGCAGCCGCGGCATCGTCGACGGCGCCATTTGGTGCCGCGAGAACGCCGACGATCCCGCCATCGGCAAGTCCGCCGAGAAGGCCAAGAAGGCGTTCGCCGGCCGCGAGATCATGGGCAAGAAGCTCGGCGTCATCGGCCTGGGCGCCATCGGCGCGCTCGTCGCCAACGCCGCCATCGACCTGGGCATGGAGGTCATCGGCTACGACCCGTACGTGTCCGTTGCCGCCGCGTGGCGCATTTCCAACCGCGTGCAGCACACCACCAACCTCGACGACATCTGCCGCGAGTGCGACTACATCTCCATTCACGTCCCGGCCATGGATTCCACCAAGGGCATGATCGGCGCCGACCAGATCGCGCTCATGAAGGCCGACGCCGTGCTGCTGAACTTCTCGCGCGATTCGCTCGTCGACGAAGCCGCCCTCATCGAGGCCCTCAATGCCGACAAGCTCGGCCGCTACGTCACCGACTTCGCCACGCCCGGCATCATGGGCGCCAGATGCGCCATCGTCCTGCCGCACCTCGGCGCTTCAACGGAAGAGGCGGAAGAGAACTGCGCCGTCATGGCCGCCAACGAGATCGTCGACTTCATCGAGAACGGCAACATTACGAACTCCGTGAACTTTCCGGCCGTCGACCTCGGCCCGAAGCGCGCCCAGGGCCAGCGCATCACCATCGTGCACCGCAACGTGCCGGGCATCATCAACGCCATCACCGAAGCCATCGCCGAACACGGCCACAACCTGGCCAACATCCTGTCGAAGGCTCGCGGCGATTACGCTTACGCCATCATCGACGTCGACGACCAGCTCGGCGACGACGCCCAGGAGAAGATGCAGGCCCGCGAAGGCGTCCTTCGCGTCCGCGTGCTGTAATAGGAATCGAACGCGCCTTCTCTCGGGCGCAGGGGAGTTGAAACGTGAAGGTCCTGTCGTGGGCAACTGGCGGCAGGGCCTTCCTATTTTCAGTTCTCATCTGACGAATTATGCCGGTTGTCGTTTTCAGGGTAAGAATCGCGTGATTAGCAAAGAAAACGTGGCAAGTATTTCCCGTTGAGCAAAGACTTGGGCGCGTTTGCCCAGGTCGCATCTTTTGAATCGATTCAGTACGGTCAAAACTTACCGCGAAAAATGGGAAATGGAAAGAAATGGGCGTCCAGCAAATAAAAGCAGGCACCGTTTCCGATGCCTGCTGCGTATTCTGGAGCGGGTGACGGGACTCGAACCCGCGAATGCGAGCTTGGGAAGCTCGTGCCTTACCACTTGGCGACACCCGCATGCGCCGCTTTCGTGCGGCGAAACGTCATGATACCGCTCTTTCCATCCACAATAATGCAGACTGGAAGAATTGCAAAAATAATTCCTTGCGCCGCCCATGACCGTGCTGTATTATCTACTACGCTCGTTTTGCGAGCCACGCGCGGGTGTGGCGGAATTGGCAGACGCGTACGGTTCAGGTCCGTATGGGGTTCGCCCCATGGAGGTTCAAGTCCTCTCACCCGCACCAGAAATTGAAAGCCGCTCAATCGAGCGGCTTTTTTGATAGACGTCCTTCGGTGTCGCTCCAATTAAGCTGACCGGCAAAGGTCGGGCATCAAGAAACGGGAAGGAAAGCTCCCATGACCCACGCAGCCTACATATTCGATCTCGACGGCACGCTCCTCGACACCCTCCCTGACCTGGTGAAGCTCACCAACATGGTGCTCGAGCAACGCGGCTGGCCGCAGCGCACGCAGCAGGAGATCCTCAGTTACGTCGGCGATGGCGGCCGTGTGCTGTTGCGCCGCGCCGCGCCCGCCGACACGCCTGAAGAGCAGTTGGAAGAGGCGTTCGCCCAATGGCAGGAGCTGTACCCGACATACGGCCATGCGCTCACCAAGCCTTACGAGGGAATTCCCGAAGCGCTCGCGCAGCTTAAGGCCCAGGGAGCCAAGCTCGGCGTGCTCTCCAACAAATTCGACGCAGCTGTGAAAGAGGTCATCGCCCACCACTTTCCCGATACGTTCGACCTGGCGCGCGGCGAGTGCGCTGAGATTCCCCGCAAGCCCGACCCGCGCGGGCTGCGTCATATGATCGCCCAGCTCGGCGTTTCCCCCGATCAGGTCGCATACGTTGGCGATTCCGGCACCGACATGCAAGTCGCCGTCGCAGCCGGCGCGTTCCCCATCGGCGTTTCCTGGGGCTACCGTCCCGTCGAGGAGCTGCAAGCCGCCGGCGCCCTCCAAATCATCTCGACCCCCCACGCGCTCGCAAATTGAACATCACCCCAGGGGTGATGTTCAACTTTGCTCAAGCTTCATCTTTGCGCAGAAACGTCCTTTCAAATTGAACATCACCCCTGGGGTAATGTTCAATTTCGCATTGTTGAACACTGTCCCTGGGACAACGTTCAACGCGCGTGCGCCCACTTTGCTAAACTAGCGTCAACAGCTTCACCGCCTCGCGAAAGGACCCGTCATGACCCGCGAATCCGAATTGCTCGCCCAATGGCTTGAAAACGCAACCGAAGCCGACCTCCACGAAGAGCTCGTCGCCATGCAAAACGACGAGAAGGCGGTGCTCGAGGCCTTCCATCAGGACCTCGAATTCGGAACCGCCGGCCTGCGCGGCATCATCGGCGCGGGCACGAGCCGCATGAACGTGCACACGGTCGGCCGCGCAACGCAGGGCTTCGCGGACTACCTGAACGCCAGCTTCGACCAGCCCAGTGTCGTCATCGGCCGCGACAGCCGCAACAAAGGCGAGGAGTTCGTCCGCCGCACCGCCGAGATCTTCGCGGCCAACGGCGTGAAGACCTACGTCTACGACCGCATCGTCCCCACGCCCGTCGTCAGCTGGGGCGTGCGCGACCTCGGATGCTCGGGCGGCGTGAACATGACCGCCAGCCACAACCCCGCGGCGTACAACGGCTACAAGGCCTACGACCAGACGGGTTGCCAAATCGCCACCGAGGTCGCCGATGCCATTAGCGCCTCCATCGCTAAGACCGACACGTTCGCCGGGGTCAAGCGCTGCGATTTCGACGAAGCGCTGGCCGATGGCCGCATCGCGTGGGTTCCCGACGAGGTGATCGACCGCTACATCGACGCCGTGGAAGCCTGCTCGGTGGCCGTTTCCGGCGACGCCGCGTGCGCCGAGCCGCTGAAGCTCGTGTACACGCCGCTGAACGGCACAGGGCTCGAATGCGTCAGCCGCATCCTCGAGCGGGTGGGCATCACCGACATCACGGTCGTGCCCGAGCAGGCCGAACCCGACGGAAACTTCCCGACGTGCCCGTACCCCAACCCCGAAATCCGCGAAGCGCTGCAGAAGGGCATCGATCTGTGCGAGCAGGTGCACCCCGACCTGCTGCTGGCGACCGACCCCGACGCCGACCGCGTGGGCACCGCCGTGAAGGACGGCGACGACTACCTGCTCATCACCGGCAACGAGATGGGCGTGCTGTTGCTCGACTACTGCGCGCGCCTGACCGCCGAGGCCGCTAGCCCCGAGGAAATGCGCGAGAAAGTGGCCGTCACCACCATCGTTTCGTCGGTCATGGTCGACGCCATCGCCGCGAAATACGGCTTCGAGGTGCGCCGCGTGCTGACAGGCTTCAAGTACATCGGCGGCGTCATCGCCGAGCTCGAGGCCGAAGGCCGCCCCGACCGGTACCTGTTCGGCTTCGAGGAGAGCTACGGCTACCTGAACGGCACGCACGTCCGCGACAAGGACGCCGTCGACGCCAGCATGCTCATCTGCCAGATGGCGCAGTACTACCGCGCCCAGGGCATGAACCTGGCCGACGCCCTGCGCGAGCTCTACGACGAGCACGGCTACTTCCTGAACAAGACGCTGTCGTTCACGTTCCCCGGCGTCGAGGGCGGCGAGAAGATGAAATCCCTGATGGAGGGCCTGCGCACGAACCCGCCTGCCGACATCGCGGGCTGCAAGGTGGAAGGCGTGCGCGATTACGCCCCCGGTGTGGACGGCCTGCCGCCCGCCAACGTGGTCGAGTTCGATTTGGAAGGCGGCAACAAGGTCATCATCCGTCCGAGCGGCACCGAGCCCAAGGTGAAGGCGTACCTGTTCGCGAAGCGTCCCACGCGCGCCGACGCCGAGCAGCTCCTCGCCGAGCTCGAAACCGCCGCCACCGCGCTCATGGCGTAGCCTTGGAACCGGGTCAGGCTGGCCAAGCGCTGGCCAAATCGGGTCAAGCTGTCTAGAATTCCCCGCCGTCGTGCACGATGAGCAGGACGGCGGGTTCCACATTCAGGACGTCGGCGAGGTCTTGCAGGACCGATACCTTCATGTCCGAAGCTCCTTTCTCGATGCTCGTCAGGAACTGGCGTGTGATTCCCGCCATGCGCGCCAAGGTCGTTTTCGAAAGACCCTGCTCGCGGCGAATCCGCTTAACGTTCTGGCCGATGATCTGGTGAATTGGTCTCACATGCTGCATTGGCGATACCAGGCTTTCTCTTCGGGTTGGATAGGGCCAACCGTGAATATCAGCCTGGAAGGCAGCTGCCCCGCCTCGCCATTTCGCCATTTTGCGGATTCCCTTTCGCATTTATGTGTCGATTTATGCGCGATGCTAGAATGGGTGACCGAATACGCATCTAAACGATTATTCAGCCAGTTCGCGAAGGGGATTCTTCATGGCGGATAACGATAGGCAGAACGGAAACGCCGGCAGCGGCCATTCCGACGCTTACGAGGAATACATCCGAAACTACGAACGCGCCCAGCAAGAGGCGCGGCTCGCCCAGCAAGCCCAGCAGCCCGACCAATGGGCTGCCCAGCAACCAGCTCAATGGCCCGATCGGCAAGCCGAGCAATGGTCCGACCGGTCCGATCAACAGCCCATGCAGCCTGTGCAGCCCATGCAGCAGCCGCGCACGCAGCAGATGCCCCAAGGCGCGCCCGCATCGCCGGCGGGTGGGTACGTCCCGGCGTCGGGCGCTTCGTCGCGCCGTCACGGCGCGCAACGCCAAGCTCAGGCCCAGGGCGGCCAGGGCGGGTACAACCCGTACACGCAGTACGCGCGCGGCACGGCAAGCTACGCGGCAGCGCAGCCAGCGGGCATGTCGCGTGGCAAGAAAATCGGCATCGCCGTGGCGATTGTCGTCGTTATCGCCCTCATCGCCGCGGGCGTGACCTTCGCCATGAAGGAGATGCGCAAGGCGAGCGTGAACGCCGACTTGCACAACATGGACGAAGAGGTCCTGAACGCCATCGACGAGCAGCTTACGGGTTCCACCAGCTTCGACGAGCCGTTCACCATGCTGTTGCTCGGCACCGACGAACGCGATTGGGACGACGAAGTGGAAGGCGCCCGCGCCGACACCATCATCCTCGTGCGCGTCGATGCGCCCAACAAGCTCGTTTCCATGATCTCCATTCCGCGCGACACGATGGTCCAGTTGCCCGGCGTGGGTACCGCCAAGATAAACGCGGCGTACTACTATGGCGGGCCGGCGGGTGTGATTTCCGCGGTCAAGGACCTGACCGGCGTTGACATCGACCACTATGCCTGCGTCAATTTCGACGGGCTCGAAGGCCTGGTCGACGCCATCGGCGGCATCGACGTTCACGTCGACGAGCGCATCGACAATTACAAGGCCGGCCTCGTGGTAATCGAGGAGGGCGACCAGCACCTCAACGGCTACGAGGCGCTCACGCTGGCGCGCAACCGCGATTACGTCGACGGCGACTACACGCGCCAGATCAACCAGCGCAAGGTCATCATGGGCATCGTCGAACGCGTCATGAACACCCCCGCTGGCGAACTCGTGGGCATCGTGCAAGCGTCGACGGGCTTCATCAAGACCGACTCGGCCATCGATTTCGACTGGATGTACTCGTTGGCCGACATCGTGCGCCACCTCGACGTGCGCGATAACCCGCTGCAGGTCATGTCCACCACGCTGCCTTCGGCACCGGCCTACATCGGCGAAGTGTCGTACGTCATCGCCGATACGGCGGGCATGCAGGAGCTCATGCAGATCTTCCTCTCGGGTGGCGACGTCAGCCAGCCGCTCACGCAGTCGAGCATCGGCACCGACATCGCCAACGCCGGCGGTGCGTACGGTCCCAGCGGTGGCGAAACCTCCTACGAAGACGACGAGTACTACTACTCGGAGGATCCGGGCGAGACGTACGTGGAAGAGGCCCCCGCGGAAGAGGCCCCTGCAGAAGAGGGCTCTGGCGAGGGGTCGTCGGAAGAGTAAGCGGCTCGCAAGCGGGGTTTGCAAGCCCCGGCTTCACATGGCGAAACGGAGCGCAATATGTCCCAGACAATCCTGGTAACCGGCGGCACCGGTTTCATCGGCTCGCATACGTGCGTGCGGCTCATCGAGCAAGGCTACGACGTCGTCGTTGCCGATAACCTCAGCAACTCGAAGCTCGAGCCGCTCAACCGCATCGAGCGCATCACCGGCACGCGCCCGCGCTTCTACGAGGTCGACATCCGCGACCGCGCCGGGCTCGACGCGCTGTTCGAGGCCGAGCCCGCCATTCAGGCGGTCATTCACTTCGCCGGCCTGAAAGCAGTGGGCGAATCGGTCGAGAAGCCGCTCGAGTACTACGAGAACAACATCAACGGCACGCTGGTGCTGTGCGACGCCATGCGCGCGCACGGCTGCAAGACCATCATCTTCTCGAGCTCGGCCACGGTGTACGGCGAAAACCCGGTGCCCTACGTCGAGACCATGCAGAAGCTTCCCGCGTCGAATCCGTATGGCTGGACGAAGTGGATGATCGAGGAGATTCTCACCGACCTGCACACGGCCGATCCCGAGTGGAACGTCATGCTGCTGCGCTACTTCAACCCGATTGGCGCGCACCCGTCGGGGCTGATGGGCGAGGACCCGCGCGGCATTCCCAACAACCTGCTGCCGTACGTGGCGCAGGTGGCCGTGGGAAGGCGCGAATGCGTGCACGTGTTCGGCGACGATTACCCCACGGCGGATGGAACGGGCGAACGCGATTACATTCACGTCATGGACCTTGCCGACGGCCACGTTGCCGCGCTGAAGTGGATGCTCGGCCGCACGGGCGTTGAGATTTTCAACCTGGGAACGGGCAAGGGCACGTCGGTGCTCGAGATCATCCGCGCGTTTTCCGAGGCGTGCGGCCACGACGTTCCCTACGTCATCGACCCCCGCCGCCCGGGCGACCTGCCCGCCTCTTGGGCCGACGCCACGCGCGCCAAGGAAATCCTCGGCTGGGAGGCGCGCTACGGCATCGCCGAAATGTGCGCCGACTCCTGGAACTGGCAATCCCACAACCCCAACGGCTACGAAGCCTAGCTTGAACGCTCGCCCCAGTTGAACGCTCGCCCCAGGGGTGATGTTCAAATTGAATTTGAACATCACCCCTGGGGCGAGCGTTCAACTGGGGCGAGC
>JAFUCC010000122.1 GCA_017459925.1 Eggerthellaceae bacterium | reverse complement strand
CGCGCGGTCGCAACGGCGGCCCGCCTGTGCTACGCGCCCGTCGGCGCCTCCGAGCTCATGGAATCGCTTTCCGAGGAGCGCATCCGCAAGGTGCTCACCACCATTCTCGAGAGCGGGCACCTTTCCACGCTCGAGCATGCCAGCTACACGTTCGCCATCGACGGCGTGTCGCGCGCGCTCACGCATCAGCTCGTGCGCCATCGCCTGGCCAGCTTCAACCAGCAAAGTCAGCGCTATGTGAAGTTTTCCGACGGGCTCGACACCATCAAGCCCGATTCCATCGCGCAAAACGAGGAGTGCAACCGCCTGTTCGACGAGATGATCGACAAGACCGTCGAGGCCTATCAGGCGTTCGTCGAAGCCGGCATCCCCGCCGAGGACGCGCGCTACATCCTTCCGAACGCCGCCGAGACGAAAATCGTCGTCACCATGAACATCCGCGAGCTGCTGCACTTCTTCACGCTGCGCTGCTGCAACCGCGCGCAGTGGGAAATCCGCGAGCTCGCCTGGAAGATGCTCGAGCTTGTGAAGCCTACGGCCCCGTTCATCTTTGCCGATGCCGGTCCCGGCTGCGTTCGCGGCGCCTGTCCCGAAGGGAAGATGACGTGCGGCAACCCGTATCCCCGCGTGAAGCGCGATTAGCTGAAGGTAACTCTTAGATAACTTTTTTATGTGACCCGCGCAGCCGAGCGCGGGTCGCGTTCGTTTAGCGGCACAATGAAACCATGAGCGAAACGAAAACAAAAAGCGATCTTTCCCGCGCCTTCACCGAAGACGGCGCGCTGAAAACCCATGTCGGCGGGCAGGCGCTGCTCGAGGGCATCATGATGCGCGGCAAGTACAACTGGTCGGTTGCCGTGCGCGAGCCCGAGGGAAACATCTACCTCGAGGAACATGACCTGGCGTATGGCCAGGACAAGTCGGGCTGGCTGTACTGGCCCTTCATCCGCGGTTGCCGCGCGTTCGTAGAGTCGCTGGCCCTCGGCTACAAGGCGCTTTCCATCGCAGCAGAGCACGCATTCGTGGAAGAAGATGAAGAATCAGAATCAGTTTCCTCCGAGGAAACTGATTTGCAATTCTCGTGGAAGCGCGATTTCGGCAATCCCGACGAGATGATCGACGCGCTAGGAGCACAGCGCACGATCGAAGTTGTGGACGGCGATACGGGTATGCCAGTTGCATTTGAAAATGCGAACGAAGCCAGTGGGGATGCGCAGTTCGGGTCCGCGGAGGGGGTCCCGCGCGCAGTTCCGCAGCGAGCTGAGCATGAAAATGAACATCACCCCAGGGGTGATGTTCAATTCGAAAGCGAGGCGAACGGACAGGTTGAAAAGAAACCGCTGCTCGGTGATAAGGAAATGGCCGTATCGATGATCCTCGGCCTGGTGCTCGGCATCGTGCTGTTTGTCGTGGCGCCTGCGTTCATCACGAACCTCATCGTCGGCGAGTACGACGACCGCACGCTCCTCTGGAACATTGTCGACGGCATCTTGCGCATCGGCGTGTTCATCTTCTATATATGGCTCATAGGGCGCATGTCCGACATCAAGCGCATGTTCGGCTACCACGGCGCCGAGCACAAGACCATTCATTGCTTTGAACATGGCCTCGAACTCACGCCCGAAAACGCGCGCAGCTTCCCGCGCCTGCACGTGCGCTGCGGCACGGCGTTCCTCATCATGGTCATGATCATCGCGATATTCGTGTACACGGTGGTGCCGCTTGGGCTCCTCATCGATGCGTGGGGCGTGCCCGACGGCCCGCTCAAGCTCGTGCTCGTCATCATCGTGCGCATCCTGCTCATGCCCGTCATCGCCGGTATCGCCTACGAGATCACCGTGAAGTGGGCGGGCAGCCATCCCGACAATCCGCTTGTCAAGGTCATCCTGTGGCCGGGCATGCAGATGCAGTACCTCACCACGCGCGAGCCCGATGATGGCCAAATCGAATGCGCAATCGCCGCCATGAAGCTCGTGCTCGAGCGCGAGCAGCGTGAAGAGGCTGCTGCATAGCTTTGTTCCACAATGGAACCGATACCGGGTATGCGTTCCACTTTGCCGGAACGGCACCTGGGTTGTCGGTCTTTCTGCGAAGTGGAACACATACCCGGTATCGGTTCCATTTTGGTGTATCCTTTCAGTCTGTTGCGCGAAAGCGCAAGACGTGTCCGCGCAAGCGGCATGAAGCCCACACACGTTAATAAGCTAAGGGCATCCGTGTGAACGATTGCAGCCGTGGAATTCGGCTGCGGAAGGAGCAGTCCAGTGAAGCTGGTTGTTACCGAGAAGAACGACGCCGCAGAGAAGATCGCCTCTCTGCTCGGCTCGAAGGCCAAGAAGGACAAGGTCTTCAACACGCCGGTCTACCGATTCGAGGTCGACGGCGAGGAATGGGTCACCATCGGCCTGCGCGGCCACATCCTCGAGCCCGATTTCACCCCCCAGCTCGTATACAAGAAGCGCGGCGGTTGGCGCGGCGTCACAGCGGAAGGCGAGGCTGTCGAAGCCAATATTCCCGATTCGCTGCCCAAGCCCCCCTTCAAGAAGAAAAAGCCGTTTTCCGAAGACGGCGTAGACCTGAAGGGCTGGAAGATGGAGGCGTTGCCGTACCTGGCATACGCGCCCATCGAGAAGCTTCCGAAGGAAAAGGACATCATCCGTTCGCTCAAGAACCTGGCGAAGAAGGCCGACAGCATCTGCATCGCCACCGACTTCGACCGCGAAGGCGAGCTCATCGGGTCCGATGCCCTGTCGTGCATCAAGGAAGTCAACGACATCGCGCCGGTCAGCCGTGCGAGGTATTCCGCGTTTACCAAAGAAGAAATCAACCATGCGTTCACGAACCTCGTCGAGCTTGACGAGAACCTGGCTGCGGCAGGCGAGTCGCGTCAGGACATCGACCTCATTTGGGGCGCGGCGCTGACGCGCTACCTCACGCTCGTGAAGTTCGCCGGGTATGGCAACGTGCGCAGCTCTGGCCGCGTGCAGACGCCGACGCTGGCCCTTATCGTTGCGCGCGAACGCGAGCGCTTGGCGTTCGTCCCCGAGGATTACTGGGTGATCAAGGGGTCGTTCGGCGAAGGCGACGACACGTTCGAGGCACCGCATGCGACGGCTCGCTTCAAGACCGAAGATGCGGCCAAGCTCGCAATGTCCCACGTCGATGGGGCAACCGACGCGCGTGTGGCCGCAATCGAGAAGAAGAAGCGCACCGTGCGCCCGCCGGCCCCCTTCAATACCACGAGCCTCATGGCCGCAGCGGCTGCCGAGGGCCTTTCCCCCGCGCGCACCATGCGCATCGCCGAGAGCCTGTACATGGACGGTTACATCTCCTACCCGCGCGTCGACAACACGGTGTACCCGTCGTCGCTGAACCTCTCCGAGGTCGTGCGCACCATAAGCGGCAATCCGGCGTACTCGTCGTATTGCAGCGAGCTGCTGTCGAAGGGCAAGCTCACCGCCACGCGCGGCAACAAGGAGGAAACCGACCACCCGCCCATCTACCCGACGGCGAAGGCGACTCCGGACGACTTGGGCGCGGCCGAGTACAAGCTGTACAACCTGGTGGCTCGCCGGTTCCTGGCGACGCTGTCGGAGGCGGCCATCGTCGAGGGCACGAAGGTCACGCTCGACGTTCCCGGCACGGGCGCGGGCGAGCGCGAGCAGTTCGCGGCCCGCGGCGACGTCACGGTGAAGGCGGGCTTCCGCGCAATTTACCCGTACGGCGTGAAAAAGGACGATCAGCTTCCCTCGCTCGAGGAAGGACAGGTCATCGCCTTCAACGGCGCGACCTGCGAGAAGAAGCAGACCGAGCCGCCCGCGCGTTACAGCCAGGGCAAGCTCATCCAGGAGATGGAAAAGCTCGGGCTGGGCACGAAGTCCACGCGCCATTCCATCATCCAGCGCCTATACGATGTGAAGTACATCATGAACGACCCCATCGAGCCTTCGCAGCTCGGCATGGCGGTCGTCGACGCGCTCGACGCGTATGCGCCCCACATCACGCATCCCGACATGACGGCCGAGCTCGAAGACGAGATGAGCGCCATCGCCGCCGGCACGACGACGAAGGCCGACGTGGTCATGAACTCGCGCGACCTGCTGTCCGCCGAGCTTTCGGCGCTGTTGCCCGTGCAGGAAAAGGTGAAAGAGGCGCTCGCCGACGCCGTTGCGGCTGACGCATACGTCGGGAAGTGCCCTAAATGCGGCAAGGACCTGCAGATCCGCGCTTCCAGCAAGACGCGCAGCATGTTCATCGGGTGTGCGGGCTGGCCCGATTGCGATGTGACGTACCCGCTGCCAAAGGGCAAGATCGAGGTTGCGGACGACCCATGCCCGACCTGTGGCATGCCCCAGGTGAAGGTTTCGGCGTTCCGCGCCAAGCCGCGCGTGCAGTGCATCGACCCGAATTGCGAGACGAACCAAGAGCCCGACATCGAGGTCGGCATCTGCCCGGCATGCACCGACCGCGGCATCTTCGACGCGAAGCTCATCGCGCAGCGCAACCCGCGCACGTTGAAGCGCTTCATCCGCTGCGAGAACTACGACGATTGCGGATGCAGCTATCCGCTTCCGCAATACGGCAAGCTCACGGCCACCGACGAGGTGTGCGAGGCATGCGGGGCGCCCATGGTCATCGTCACGACGACGCGCGGGCCTTGGAAACTTTGCCCGAACTTCAACTGCCCCGCGAAAGAGCAGGAGCAGGAAGAGAAGGCCGCCAAGGGAAAGGGCCGCGGGAAGGGCCGTAGGAAGAAGTCGTAGGGGCGCCGTATGACAAGGGTCATCACGAAAGAACAGGTAACCGCCAAGCTGCTCGAAGCGCTTCCGCAACTGGCATTTGAACTGCCAGAAGACATCGAACGCGGGCTGAAGGCGGCATACGGGCGCGAAGAGAGCCCCCGTGCTGCCGAAGCGTTGGGGCTCCTCGTGGAAAACGCGCGCATCGCACGCGAAGACCGCGTGGCGATTTGCCAGGACACGGGTTCGGTGTGGGTGTGCCTGGAAATCGGACCCGATACCAGCATTTCAGGTGATGTGCTCGACGGGGTGAACGAGGCGGTTGCCGACGCTTACACGGCCAACAATCTGCGCAAGTCGCTTGTGCGCGATGCGCTCGTCGATCGCGCGAACACGAACGACAACACGCCTGCTTTTGCCGAGATACACACGTGCCCGTCACCAGGTGCGCGCTTGCACGTCATGTGCAAGGGCGGCGGCTCGGACAACGCGAGCCGCGTGGTCATGCTCACGCCGGGTGCGGGACGGCAGGGCGTTGTCGATGCCGTGCTTTCGTGCGTGCGCGAGAAAGCGGCCAACGCATGTCCGCCGCTCGTCATCGGCATCGGCATCGGGGCAACGTTCGACAAGGTCGCCGGCCTTGCCAAGATGGCGCTCATGCGCCCGCTTGGCGAAGCGGCCCCCAATCCCGAGGTTGCCGCATTCGAAGCCGAGCTGCTCGAAGCCGTGAATGCGCTCGGCATCGGCGCCGCTGCCCTCGGCGGTTCAACGACGGCGCTTGGCGTGCATGTGAACACGGCGCCGTGCCACATCGCGGCGCTTCCGCTTGCGATCAACATGGGCTGTTCCGCAATGCGAAGGGGAACCTATGAATTGTGAGGGGGCAGTCGGCGCTTTCGGCCTGCGCGAGGGGGCCCCGTGCTCAGACAGTCCTCGCTCGCTTCGCTCGCTGCGGAACT
>JAFUCC010000121.1 GCA_017459925.1 Eggerthellaceae bacterium | reverse complement strand
GGAGTTGAACGTCACCCCAGGGAAGATGTTCAATTTGAGGGAGTGTTCCTGCGCAAGGATTATGCCTCGACAAATTGAACATCTTCCCTGGGGTGACGTTCAACTCCCAACCGCCCCTGAGGTGGGCGTCCAACTTTCAAGCATTGCAAACACCCGCCTAGAGCGGGTGTTTCAGTATAATGGTGCGAGCCGAATAGAAAGGAAGCTCTTATGGCTCAGTACGATTACCTTGTTGTTGGCGCAGGTCTCACGGGCGCCGTGTTCGCGCACGAGGCGCATAAGCTGGGCAAGACGTGCCTGGTTATCGATAGGCGCGACCATATCGCCGGCAATGTGTACACCGAGGAGATCGAGGGCATCCAGGTTCACAAGTATGGCGCGCATATTTTCCATACCTCGCTGAAAAACGTGTGGGACTACGTGAACCAATTCGCAGAGTTCAACAACTACGTGAATTCGCCGATCGCCTATTACAAGGGCGAGACGTACAACATGCCCTTCAACATGAACACGTTCTCGAAGATGTGGGGCGTGGTGACGCCCGCCGAGGCGAAGGCCAAGATCGCCGAGCAGATCGCAGCCGAGAACATTGGCGAGCCGCAGAACCTGGAAGAGCAGGCGCTGTCGCTCGTCGGACGTGACATCTTCGAGAAGCTCGTGAAGGGCTATACCGAAAAACAGTGGGGACGCGATTGCAAGGAACTGCCTGCTTCCATCATCAAGCGCCTTCCCTGCAGGTTCACGTATGACAACAACTATTTCAACGACCGTTACCAGGGCATTCCCATCGGCGGCTACACCAAGATGGTCGAGCGCATGCTGGAAGGCGTCGAGGTTCGCACGGGCGTGGAATACCGCGACCTCGTGGCCGAGCAGCCCGACATCGCCGACCGCGTCATATACTGCGGTCCCATCGACGATTTCTACGACTTCAAGCTCGGCAACCTGGAATACCGCAGCCTGCGATTCGAGTCGGAAACGCTCGACGAGGAGAACCACCAGGGCGTGGCCGTCGTGAACTACAACGAGCGCGAGGTCCCGTACACGCGCATCATCGAGCACAAGCATTTCGAGTTCGGCACGCAGCCCAAGACGGTCATCACGCGCGAGTATCCGGCGGATTGGCAGCCGGGAGACGAGCCGTACTATCCCATCAACGATGAACGCAATACGCAGCTGTACGAGCAATACCGCCAACTCGCAGAGCAAGAGGGAAGCGTCGTGTTCGCGGGGCGCCTTGGCGGCTACAAGTACTACGACATGGACAAGGCCATCGCAGCGGCGTTCGATCTGGTGAAGTCGGAACTTGGTGTAGAGCTGTAGTTCCGCCACTGCGCCCAGGCGGTTAGCGTATAATTTTCTGGCCAGTTTATAAAGAATTGAACACAAGAGGCAAGCATGAGGTCAGAAACGCTTACGCGAAATCAATTCGGCGTGTTGGCAGATGCAGCGGTTTGCGGACCGCGCTCGCAGCGGAAAGTCGCTGACAGAATCGGCATATCGCTCGGAAGCGTGAACACGGCTACGCGCGAGCTGAAGCAAAGCGGCTTGCTCGACGAAGAAGGGCGCATTACGCAAAGCGGCCTCGAAGCGCTGAAGCCGCATAAGGTCGATAACGCCATCATCATGGCGGCGGGCATTTCGTCTCGCTTCGCGCCGATTTCCTACGAGCGGCCCAAGGGCTTGCTGCGCGTAAAAGGCGAAGTGCTCATCGAGCGCCAGATCGGCCAGCTGAAAGAAGCGGGCATCGACGACATCACCGTTGTCGTGGGCTACATGAAAGAGCAGTTCTTCTATCTCGAAGACAAGTTCGGCGTGAAGATCCGCGTGAACGAGGAGTACGCAAACCGGAACAACAACTCCACGCTCATGCTGGTGCGCGAGCAGCTGGGGAACACGTTTATCTGCTCGTCGGACAACTACTTCTCGGAAAACGTGTTCGAGCCGTACGTGTACCAGGCGTACTACGCGGCCACGTTCTTCAAGGGGCGCACCGACGAGTACCTGCTGGAAACCGGTACGGGCAAGCGCATCGTGGGCGTGCGCATCGGCGGTTCCGACCAGTTCGGCATGCTGGGTCACGCGTATTTCGACCGTGCGTTCTCCGGCGAGTTCCGCCGCATACTCGAGGAGGAGTACGACCGTCCGGAAACGGCGCCTAAGCTGTGGGAAGACATCTTCCGCGAGCATTTGGACATGCTGCATATGGTCATGCGACCCTACGAACAGGGCGTTGTGCATGAATTCGATTCGCTCGGCGAATTGCGCGATTTCGACCCGGCGTTCATCGAGAACGTCGACTCGTCGATTCTCGACAACATCTGCAAGACGCTCGACGTGAAGCGCTCGGGCATTTCCGGCATCGTGCCGATAAGCCAGGGCCTCACGAACCTGTCGTTCAAGTTCGACGCCAAGGGCAAGCAGTACGTGTACCGCCACCCCGGCGCGGGCACCGACAAGATCATCAACCGCGAAAGCGAAGCGTTCTCCCAGCAAGTTGGCTACAAGCTCGGGCTCGACGATACGTACATCTACGAGGATCCGCGCGAAGGGTGGAAGATCTCGCGCTACCTGCCCGATTGCGCCGAGCTCGATTACAACGATTGGGGCCAGGTCGAAGAGGCGCTTGGCATGGCCCGCACCCTGCATGAGTGCGGCGTCGAATCGAAGTGGTCGTTCGACGTGTACGAGAAGGCGCAGGAGCTCGTGGCGCTGCTCGACGAGCGGCATCGGGCGTCGTTCGACGACTTCAAAGAGCTGTATGCGCTCATCGACAGCTTGGCGCAGTTCGTTTCGCGGGACGGTACCAAGCCGTGCTTGTGCCACAACGACTTCTACAATCCCAACCTGCTCATCGCCGAGGGCAAGATGTACCTCATCGATTGGGAGTATTCTGGCATGTCCGACTACGCCAGCGACTTGGGCACGTTCGTGTGCTGCAGCCCGTATGGGGTGGAAGAGACCGAGCGTGTGCTGCAGTTGTACTTCCAGCGCACGCCCACGCAGCATGAGCTGGCGCATTGCCTAAGCTACATCGCCATTTCGAGCTTCTACTGGTTCGTGTGGGCGCTGTATAAAGACGCTTGCGGTGCGCCGGTGGGCGAGTGGCTGTACCTGTGGTACAAGAATGCCAAGGCGTTTGGCCATGCTGCAAAAGAGGCGGTTGAGAGAATCGCGGAAGGCGCCTAGCCGCCGGCGATTAGGCGTCTTGCCGGCTATTATGCGCTTTATCAAACAGCAGCATCTTCGGCGTTGGCCGCTTCAAGTGCTTGGGCGATGATCGACTCATCTACGCCGAGCTCGCTCAGAGTCTTGGCAAGCGATGAGCGCCCTTCTTTCCTGCCCTGCTCAAGACCCCGCTCAAGACCCTGCTCAAGACCCTGCTCCAATCCCCGCTCAACCGCCTCGCGCTCGAGGCGGGCGTAGTAACGCTGCCGCGAGTGGTACTCGCGCTCGGCGGACACGGCGTCCTCGAAGGCCCGCTTGACCTTCGGGTCGTCGACGGCGCGGCCGTACAGCTCGGCGAAATACTCGATGTCCGGGACCTCGCTGATCATCTGCTCCACCTCCGAATCGTCGCAATAGCCCTTCGTCAGCAGGTACGCCCACGACAGGAGCTCGTCGGAGAGGACCTCGCTGCTGAGCCGATTATAGCGCTTGCGCACCTTCTCCAGCTCGACCACGGCGTTCGCCAGCTCACGGAGGCTGCGCCGACTTGCTGGCGACTTTCTGACGTTTTTCTTCGGGGTTTCGCCGGGGCGTTTCCCCCTCTCCCAGGTGGGGAGGGAGCGGGCCGCTCCTGAAGCCCGCAGTCCGAAACGTCAAATGTGGATGCGGCGTGTGCCGGATGTGAATCCGGCCTCTCTCGGACGTGCGTTCTGCCCGTGCTAACAATCGTGCGTTTGCTAAATTGCTATATTTGCTATAAAAGTTCAATTTGCTAATTTGCTATAATACAGAGCTGAACAGGCATTACCAAGGAGTGATTTCATGTCGCGCAATATGTTTACTCCTGCTTTTGGCGGGCTGCCGCAAGTGTTCTTTGGCCGAAGAAACGAGCTGGCGTTTGTTCAGGCGGCGCTCGAAAACGGAAACAGCCCGCATAGGGCTTTCTTCATCACGGGAAGCAGGGGCTGCGGGAAAACGACATTGCTCGAAAAGACCTCGCAGCTCGCCGCCGACAGCGGATGGTCGACTATCGACGTGCATTCCTCTCACGCGGTTCAATCTGTCATCGAGGCGCTCGTTGGCGGAACGGAAAGAACGGTTGAGAAAAGCCTGCAGCCAAACGTGATGGGCATTTCGGTCGCGGGTGCTTCCTCGTCCGTGACAACTGCATATTCGGATGCGAGCCTCGGGCGCCTTCTCCTGGAACAATGCCAGTCGCTTACCCTGCGCAAGGGGATTCTCATCACGGTGGATGAAGTGCAGAAAGTTCCAGAGGAAGACGCCGAAACCCTTTGCGCCGCAGTCCAGCTCGTGTTGCGTAAAGGGCTCCCCGTCATGCTCGTGATGGCCGGCTTGCCTGGTTCGAAGGAGAAGATTGCGTCATATCCCGGGTGCACGTTCATGCAGCGCGCCTACGACATGAAAATCGGGTGCATGCAAGTTGACGAAACCCTCGATGCGTTCAGGAGCATATTCCAGAAGATGCCCGAGCTTCGCGTTTCCGACGAAGCGATTTGGGAAGCCGGGCTGTTCAGCCAGGGGTATCCGTATCTCATGCAGCTCGTGGGCTACTATGCCGTAGAGCGCGCCTTCAACCGGCTCGTTGGCGGATATGCGGAAATCGACGAAGATCTGATGCGCGCCGTTGAGCCCATAGCGCTCGAATCGTATCGGGAAAACGTCCTGGCGCCTATTCTGTCTGCTTTACCCGAGAGCCTCTCGAGCTATCTTCAGGCTATGTGCGAAGTCCAAGACGGCCAGGGGCGCATCGGCACTGGCGCTGTGGCCAAACGCTTGGGCAAAGAGCAAAGCGAAGTGAGCAGTTACCGCCAGCGTCTTATAGATCGACGCATCATCGAGCCTGACGGACAGGGTTTTGCGCGATTCCTGCTGCCGCACGTGGACGATTACTTCAATGGCGCTACGGCAAAACTGGATCGCGTGGATTCTCGCCAGCAATGGAACCGTGTGACAAGGAGCCATCAATGAACATAGCGGTAGCGGGAACGGGATACGTGGGCCTTTCGCTGGCGGCGCTGCTGGCGAGGCGCAACCGCGTGCTCGCGGTCGACGTCGTGCCTGAGAAGGTCGAGGCCATAAACGCGGGGCGCTCGCCGATCGCCGACGCCGAGATCGAGTCCGCGCTCGCCTCC
>JAFUCC010000120.1 GCA_017459925.1 Eggerthellaceae bacterium | reverse complement strand
TGAACGTCACCCCAGGGGTAATGTTCAATTTGAACATTACCCCTGGGGTGACGTTCAACCCGCCTGAAAAGTCGTTAGTGGCCGCCGCCTGCCATCATCTTGGCGGCGTGGGGCAGCGCCTTCACGATGCCGTCCCAGTTCTCGCGGGCGGCTTTCTCGCTGCCGGGCAGGTTGATGACGATATGGCGCCCGCGCTGCATGCACAGCGCTCGCGACAGCATGGCGTACGGCGTAATGGCCAGCGAATGAGCGCGCATGGCCTCGGCGATGCCGGGCACGTTGCGCTCGCACACGTCCTGCGTGGCTTCGGGCGTGACGTCGCGCAGCGAAAGGCCGCTGCCGCCGCACGTCAGCACGATATCGGCATCGACGGTGTCGCACGCCTCGACGATTGCCGCGGCGATATCGGCACGCTCGTCCTTCACGATGACGCGGCTCGCGCATTCCCAGCCGTTCTCGGCGATGAGCCCTTCGAGCGCCGCACCGGCCGTATCCTCTTCGATTGAGCGCGTGTCCGAGCAGGTCACGATTGCAAACTTCAAATCAGTCATTACAGCAGCACCTCTTCCGGGATGTCGAGCATCACGCAGTCCATGAGCTCGCCTTCTTCATACGTGCGGGCCTCGCCTTCAGGCAAGATGACGAAGCAGTTGGCCTTCTGAATGGGCCCGAACAAACCGGAGCTCTGATTGCTCGCGGGAGTGACCAGGTAGCCCTCGTCGTCTTTGGAAAGCGTCGCGCGGTTGAAGATGCGGCGCGGGTCCTTCTTCTTCGCCGTGCCGACGAGGCGCGCCTTCACGTGCGGGCGCTCGAAGTGCGAGTAGCCCTGCATCTTGCGCAGCGCCGGGCGGATGATCATCTCGAAGCCCAGATACGCAGCAGCCGGGTTGCCGGGCAGGCCGAACACGGGCGTGCCGTTCACGATGCCGAACGTCTGAGCCTTGCCCGGGCGCATGTTCACCGTGGACATGAGCAGCTCGCCCTCGTAGTCGACGACCTTCTTGATGAAGTCAAAGTCGCCGTTAGCCGCACCGCCGCTCGTGACGACGAAGTCGTATTTCGCAGCAGCAGCGACGACTTCGGCGCGCAGGCCGTCGAAATCGTCCGCCGCAATGGGCAGCACTGTGGGAACCGCGCCCGCGTCGATGGCGCACGCGGCCAGCGCATAGCTGTTGGAATTGCGGATCTTGCCCTTCGTGGGCACCTCGGTCGGATCGACCAGCTCGGAGCCGGTCGCGATGATGGCCACGCGCGGACGGCGGTACGTCTTGCAGCGCGTCACGCCGCAGCCTGCCAGAAAGCCCACGCCGGCGGAGTGCACGACCTCGCCTGTGCGCACGATGACCTCACCCGCCTTGGCCTCCTCGCCTGCGGAGCGGATGTTGTCGCCCACACCCGTCGGCTTCGTGAACGCCACGCGGCTGCCTTTACGCCCATCGCCCGTCACCACGTCGACGATCTCGTATTTCACGACGGCGTCAGCTGTTTCGGGAAGCGGGGCGCCCGTCATGATGCGCACGCATTGGCCCTCTTCGATGGCGCCGTCGAACCAGGCGCCTGCGGGCACTTCGGCAATGACGTCGAGCTCGACCGGCGCATCGGCACTCGCGCCTTCCAACTGGGCGGCGCGCAGGGCGAAGCCGTCCATCGCCGAGTGCGCGAACGGCGAAATATCGATGTCGCTTGTCAAATCTTCAGCCGCCACACGGCCGATCATGTCGAGGATGCCGACCTCCTCGGTTTCCAGCGCCTCGACGCGCGACAGCACGAGCGCACGCGCGTCTTCCAGTGAAATCATCTCGGGTACAGCCATGTATGCCCTCCAAATAATACTCGCACGAGTAACCCCGTAGGGGCGTGATTCATCGCGCCCGTCAACCTTGGCAGGCGGGCGCGATGAATCGCGCCCCTACGGGGATTTGTCGCCCACAACAAAAGTGCGCCCCGAAACTCGGAGCGCACCTATCATACCGCTTTATCTCGTTCGAGGATGTTCTAATCCCCGAATCAATGAGTATCAGGACGTTCCTGCTACTCATTTCCTGATACTCATTTCCCCAGGATGACTCCGCCCTAGCGATTGATGTTGTAGAACGCGGAAATGCCGGCGTACACGGCCTGCGAGTCGAGCTCTTCCTCGATGCGCAGCAGCTGGTTGTACTTCGCCACGCGGTCGGAGCGGCACGGCGCGCCGGTCTTGATCTGGCCGGTGTTGCAGGCCACGGACAGGTCGGCGATCGTGGTGTCCTCGGTCTCGCCGGAGCGGTGCGACATGACGCACGCATAGCCGTGGGTCTTGGCCAGCTCGATGGCCTCGAGCGTCTCGGTCAGGCTGCCGATCTGGTTCACCTTGATGAGGATGGCGTTCGCGCAGCCGAGCTCGATGCCCTTGGCCAGACGCGACGAGTTGGTGACGAACAGGTCGTCGCCCACCAGCTGCACCTTGTCGCCGATGCGGTCGGTCAGCTTCTTCCAGCCGTCCCAGTCTTCCTCGGCCATGCCGTCTTCGATGCTGATGATGGGGAACTCCTCGACCAGCGCGGCCCAGTAGTCGACCATCTCGTCGCTCGAGAGCTCGCGGCCCTCGCCTGCCAGGACGTACTTGCCCTTCTCGGCATCGTAGAACTCGGTAGAAGCCGGGTCCATGGCGAACATGATGTCCTCGCCGGGCTTGTAGCCAGCAGCCTCGCACGCCTTCACGATGTACTCGAGCGGCTCCTTGTTGGTCTTGAAGTTCGGCGCGAAGCCGCCTTCGTCGCCCACGCCGCCGCCGAGACCGGCGTCATGCAGGACCTTCTTCAGCGTATGGTAGATCTCGGCGCACCAGCGCAGCGCCTCGGCGAACGTGGGAGCGCCGACCGGCATGATCATGAACTCCTGGAAGTCCACGTTGTTGTCGGCGTGCACGCCGCCGTTGAGGATGTTCATCATCGGAGTGGGCAGCAGATGCGCGTTCGGGCCGCCGACGTACTTGTACAGCGGGAGGCCGGCTTCCTCGGCCGACGCCTTCGCGCAAGCCAGCGACACGCCCAGGATGGCATTGGCGCCGAAGTTGCCCTTGTTGTCGGTGCCGTCGAGGGCGATCATGGCGTCGTCGATGGCGCGCTGGTCGTCGGATTCCAGCCCCACCAGCTCATCGGCGAGCTCGCTGTTCACGTGCTCGACAGCCTGCAGAACGCCCTTGCCAAGGTAACGGTCCTTGTCGCCATCGCGCAGCTCGACGGCTTCGAACGCGCCCGTCGAAGCGCCAGACGGAACCATCGCACGCCCCATGGCGCCGCTTTCCAGAACGACCTCCACCTCAACGGTGGGGTTGCCGCGCGAGTCGAGTACCTCGCGGCCGTACACGTCGATGATCATGCTCATGGGTGTGCCTCCTTGGAGGGTCGGATTGAACAACGTGGCTTCATGATAGCACTCGCGCAAATGAAAGCGGACGAAACACGGCAGCTGGTGTTACTAGCATTGGGACAGGCCCCGTTGCTCATCTCTTGGCGCCGTAGCAGCGGGCATCCATGGCGGTGGCAAGGGCGTCGGCGTGGCGGAAGAGGCCGACGAACACGGCGGAGAAGGCCGCGCCCCAGATGCTCAGCTTGTGCGCGAGCGAACCCGACAGCTCGGCGCCGCGCGATTTCTGGGCCGCGCGCACGGTTTCGAATTCGCGTTCGATGACGGGAATGAAGCGAAGCGAGAGGGCGAGCGTGAAGGCGATGTCGTCAACAGGCACGCGCAGATGCTTCAGGGGCCCGATAAACCAGCGGAACGCCCCGAGAAGCTCGTTGGAAGACGTGGTCAGGCACACGACGAAGCTCGCCGCGATGAGGACGATCATGCGCACGCCGAAGAACAGGCCGGCCATCAGGCCGTCGACGCTCGGCGTGGCGATCACGTTGAACAGCACCGAGAACGCAGCGAGCACGTACACGGGCGCGAGCAGGCGGTTCACCTCGCCGAACGGCAGCCGGGCAAGAACGACGGCAAGAGCCGCGACGATGGCAAACGCCGCCAGGGCCAGCCAATTCCCGGCGAAGAAGATTCCGATGGAAAACGCCAGCAGCAGCACGATTTTCGCGCGCGCGTCGCATCGGTGCACCAAGGAATCGCCCGCTATATATGTCAAAGCCCGAAACCGCATCCGTTCAGTAAAGCAATTTCCCCCGGCGAAATCAATCCCGCAGCACCACCTTTCCACTTGGCAACCGAGCGCCATCGGCGGGAACTGTTCAGTTATAGTGGGAACATGCGAAGCTTGAGCAGACATATCGTGACCGCATGGCTGCTTGTCTGCGCAATTGCCCTGCTGGCAGTTTCACCCGCTTTCGCCGACGAGCGCAGCGGCGCCGGCGCGCCGCGCACCATGCCGCTCGTCATGATCGTCGTCGGCTTCGACGGCGGCGACGAACCCGAGGCGGCCGTGCCCTATGAAGACGGCTACGATTGGAACGCCTCCCTCTTCGGCTCGGTCGAGTCGCCGGCCGCATATTATTCCGATATGTCCGAAGGCGCCTTCACGTTCGCGCCTGCACGCGAGACGAGCGCTGCGGGTGCATCGGGAAACACGAATGGCGCCGACCGCCCCGACGACGGCATCGTGCACGTCACGCTTCACCAAGCGCATGGTGCGTGGGGGGCCGTGAACGTCGATTCTGCCACCACCCGCGATTTCGCCCGTTGCGCGATGAGCTCGTTGTCGGCGGCGAGCGAATTCATCGACTTCGCATCGTATGACGCCGACGGCAACGGCGAGCTGAGCCAAGATGAGCTCTGCATCTGCCTCTGCATCGCGGGGTACGAAGGAGCGGCGGTCTTGGATTACCAGCGAACCGATATCCCCTTGCTCTGGTCGCACGCAGGCTACTTGTCGGTCATTGGCGGCAGCCGCGAACTCGACGGCATCACGTTTGACACTTATATCGCGATTTCCGAGCGCTACTGGGACGAGACCGGCCCCATAGAGAACGCCGAGCAAGAGCCGTTGGGCACGGTGTACCACGAGCTCGGCCACGCCCTCGGACTTCCCGACCTGTACGCCGTCTCCGTCACCGAAGGTCCGTGGGCGGGATTCGAGGTCGGAGCCCTTAGCCTGATGGACCAGGGCGGTTGGCAATACGCAGATGACGGCAACGGCTATCGGAACATCCCGACTTCGCTTGACGCATGGAGCCGCTATGCCCTGGGCTGGGCTAAACCGGCCATCATCACGAAAAGCGGCGATTACACGGTTTCGAGCCAGCTTTCCAATGCGGGCTACTCGCAGCTCATCATTCCCACGAGCGATCCCGACGAGTACTTCATCATCGAGAACCGACCTGCCGAAGGCCAGGATATCGGCCTTACGTCTGACTACGAAGGACCGACTGGCGTGATTGTCTGGCATATCGACAACAGCATGTACGAGCGCTATTACGATGCGAATCAGGTGAACGACGCCAACCATCGTCCTTTCGTGATGTCGGAAAGCAGAGCGGGAGAAACCGAGATAGACCTGCTGCTGTACAGCGATTCGGACGATGTTCCCGACGCACGTGAAGCTGCAGGGGTTTCCGTAAGCTATTCCGGCGACATTGCGCGTGACGCAATCGTGCACGTGCAGCTCGACGAGGCTGCTGCCGCGGCGAGCACCGTGCACCTGCTGCACGATAGCGCACGCGACGACCTTTCGCAGGCCGAGCCCAAGCTGTTCAGCCGCATTGTCACGATTATTCAATCCGCTTCCGGTACAAGAAAATGAGTAGCAGGACGTTCCTCCTACTCATTTTCAGAAACAGCGCCGAAGCCAGGTGCACTTTACGGAAATGAGTAGGAGGAACGTCCTGCTACTCATTCTGCTGCTCATTTTGAAATAAGAAGAGCCGCCCGAAGGCGGCTCTTGCAATGCTTGGTGTGAAGCCTAGATTATTCGGCGGCTTCCTCAGCGGCTTCTTCGGCAGCTTCCGTAACCTCGGCGGCCTCTTCGGCGACCTCGGCAGCTTCGGCAGCAGCCTCGGCGTCGCCCGCTTCGTCAGCGGCCTCGACAGCCTCTTCAGCCTCGGCCTCGACCTCGGCGGAGACTTCGGCCAGCTCTTCGGCGGCCTCTTCCTCGGCCACAGCCTCAGCCTCGACATCGATGACCTCGTCCTCGACGACCTCGGCCTTCTTGGCCTTTTCGACCTTCTTGGGCTCGGCAGCCTTCTTGGACTTCTTCTGCACCGGCTCGGTGCACAGCTCCATGATGACCATGGGGGCGCCGTCGCCCTTGCGGGGGCCGAGCTTCATGATGCGGGTGTAACCGCCGTTGCGGTCAGCGAACATGCCCTGCTCGACCTTCTCGAAGATCTCGCGGACGATTTCCTTGTTCTGCTCGCCGCCACCCAGACGGGCGATGGCCAGACGACGGGAATGCAGGTCGCCCTTCTTGGCCCAGGTGATGATGCGGTCGACCTCGGGGCGAATCTCCTTCGCGCGAGACTCGATCGTCTTGATGCGGTCGTTGTACAGAAGCGCGGCGGTCAGCGAACGCTTCATCGCCTTGGTGTGCGACGCGTCGGTGCCGAGCTTGCGACCCTTGTAGTTGTGTCTCATAGTTGCTAACTCCTATTACAGCTTCAAGTTGAGGCCCATGGAAATGAGCTTATCCTTGACCTCTTCGATGGACTTGGCACCGAAGTTCCTAATGTTGAGCAGGTCGTTCTCGGAGAACTCGACCAGCTGACGCACCGAGTGGATGCCGGCGCGCTTCAGGCAGTTGTACGAGCGGACGGACAGGTCGAGGTCTTCGATCTGCTTGTCGAGCTCGGCGTTCGATTCCTGGCCCTCCGGCGCGAAGATCGAGACGACCTCGACCTCTTCTTCGCCTTCGACCTCGGCCAGAACCATGAACGCGCCCATGTACTGGTTGATGATGTTGACGGCCTGCAGCACCGCGTCAGTCGGCGTGATGGAACCGTCGGTTTCGACCTCGAGCACCAGCTTGTCGTAGTCGGTGCGCTGGCCCACGCGGGTGTTCGTGACGTTCATCGTGCAACGGCGAACCGGCGAGAACAGCGAGTCGACGTGGATGATGCCGATCGGATCCTCCGTGCGCTTGTTGCGCTCGGCGGACACGTAACCGCGGCCCACGCCAATGCGGATGGACATCTCCAGCTGGCCGCCGTCGGCGACCGTGGCGATGACGTGTTCCGGGTTGATGAGCGTAAACTCGGTCGGAACCTGCAGGTCGGCGCCCGTGACTACGCACGGACCCTCGGCGGACACATGCGCGACCGCCTCTTCGATGTCGCCGTTGAGCGCCTGGAAGACCAGGCCCTTCACGTTCAGGACGATATCGGTGATGTCCTCGATAACGCCTTCGGCGGTGGTGAACTCGTGCTGCACGCCTTCGATCTGGATGGCGGTAGCCTTCGCACCGTCGAGCGACGAGAGCAGCACGCGGCGAAGCGAATTGCCCAGCGTGTTGCCGTAGCCGCGCTCGAGCGGATCGACGATGAAGCGCGCGACGGTCTCGTTGACTTCTTCCGTTGTAACTGTCGGCCTCATGAACTCTGTCATGTGTGATAAGCCTCCTTAACTTACGGCGCGATTACTTCGAGTAGAGTTCGACGATCAGCTGCTCGTTAATGTCGAGGTCGATCTGATCGCGGGTGGGAAGCGAGAGGACGCTGCCCTGCAACTTCTCGATGTCGACTTCCAGCCAAGCCGGAACCGACACGCGCTCGTTGCTGACCAGGGCGCTCTTGATGACGAGCAGTTCCTTGGCCTTCGGCGCCACGGCGACCAGGTCGCCCGGACGCACGCGGTACGACGGAATGTCGACGCGCTTGCCGTTGACGGTGATGTGACCATGCGTGACCGTCTGACGCGCTTCCTTGCGCGTGCGGGCGAAGCCCAGGCGGAACACGACGTTGTCCAAGCGGGACTCGAGGATGGCCATCAGGTTCTCGCCCGTGACGCCTTCCTGCGAGAGGGCGCGCTTGTAGTAGCCGCGGAACTGCTTTTCCAGCACGCCGTAGATGAACTTGACCTTCTGCTTCTCGCGCAGCTGCATGCCGTATTCGCTTTCCTTGCGACGGCGAGCCGGCTGACGCTTCGATTCCTTCGTGGTATAGCCCAGCACCACCGGGTCGATGCCCAGCTGGCGGCAGCGCTTCAGAACCGGAGTCCTGTCAATTGCCATAATGTGGTTCCTTTCGAACTAGACGCGACGACGCTTGCGCGGACGGCAACCGTTGTGCGGGATGGGCGTGCAATCCTGGATGCTGGAAACCTCGAGGCCAGCAGCCTGCAGGGAGCGAACGGCGGTCTCGCGGCCGGAGCCGGGACCCTTCACGTAGACGGCCACCTTGTGCAGGCCGTGCTCCATTGCCGTCTTCGCGGCGGCCTCGGCGGCCATCTGCGCGGCGAACGGCGTGGACTTGCGGGAGCCCTTGAAACCGACCGTGCCGGCGGACTGCCAGGAGATGACGTTGCCCTGCGGGTCGGTGATGCTGACGATGGTGTTGTTGAACGTGGACTTGATGTGCGCAGCGCCGACGGCGATGTTCTTACGCTCGGAGCGCTTGACGCGCGTAGTCACCTTTTTCTTCTGTGCCATGTGTGCCTACCCTTACTTCTTCTTGCCGCCGATTTGCTTGCGCGGACCCTTGCGGGTGCGGGCGTTCGTGTGCGTGCGCTGACCGCGAACGGGCAGGCCGCGACGATGGCGCAGGCCGCGATAGCAGCCGATCTCCATCAGGCGCTTCACGTTCTGGGAAACCTCGCGATGCAGGTCGCCCTCGACGGTGAGGTTGTTCTGGATGTAGTCGCGCAGCTTCGCGAGCTCCTCTTCCGTCAGATCGTCGGTGCGGGTATCGGGATTAATGCCCGTTTCCGCGAGGATCTTCTTGGAAGTGGTAAGACCGATGCCGTAGATGTAGGTGAGGCCGATCTCGATGCGCTTGTTGCGCGGGAGGTCGACACCAACAAGACGAGCCATATAACGTATCCCTTCCTTAACCTTGACGCTGCTTGTGACGCGGGTTCTCGCAGATCACGAAAACCTTGCCATGGCGACGAATGATCTTGCACTTGTCGCACATCTTCTTGACCGAAGGACGTACCTTCATAATTGCTTCCTTTCGGTTACTTCCTTGCCTTGCCTATCTATCACGGCCAGCCGCTGCCGATGATTTTCTTACCTATATATGTAGGGCGCGGTGGATTGCCCCACGGGGAACGGCTCCCCCGCTGCCGTGCTACTTGAAGCGGTAGGTGATGCGTCCGCGGTTCAGGTCGTAGACGGAAAGCTCGACCGTCACCTTGTCGCCCGGCAGGATCTTGATGTAATGCATGCGCATCTTGCCGGAAATGTGGGCCAAGATTTTGTGGCCGTTTTCCAGTTCCACCCTAAACATTGCGTTCGGCAATGCTTCGAGGACAGTTCCCTCGAGTTCGATGACATCCTGCTTCGCCAACGGGTCTCCTCCATACAAATAGCCATTAAGCAGCAACGATACATACTACCCAAGGTCAGAGCATGAATTCAAGGGAGAAACGAGAGCGCACAAAACCTTCAAACCGTCCTCTGCGCATTTTTAAATGCGACGGCTCCTTGCCTGCATGTCAGGCGTGCGACTCGAAGATCGCGCAGTGTTGCGAAGCTGCAGGTTGGGACTGCCCTTTCGCGACTGCCAGGTATTCTTTGGAAGGCCGCCTTGTCGGCCAAGCAGGTATTGTAGCACAACTACTGGGCATGCGGTTGGTTGAACGCTCACCCCAGGGACAGGGGGCAGCTGAACGCTCACCCCAGGGGTGATGTTCAAATTATTGAAACTTCCTTTTTACGCTAAATCGTCTCTTTAATTTGAACATCACCCCTGGGGTGAGCGTTCAGCTGCCCCCTGTCCCTGGGGCGAGCGTTCAACCGCGCATTAGCAAGCCAATTCCCAAAACGCGATGGCGGCGCAGGCGGCCACGTTCAGGGAATCGGCCCCGTGATGCATGGGAATCTTCACCGTATGATCGCAGGCGGCGATGGTGGAATCGGAAAGGCCCTCCCCTTCCGTGCCGAGCACGACAGCCAGGCGCTCGGCGCTGGCGAGCTGTGGATCGCGCAGGTCGAGGGAGTCGTCGCGCAGGGCAAGCGCGACCGTCGTTATGTTCTGATCGCGCAAACGCGGGACGAGCGAGGGTGCCCAATCGCGGCCGCCTTCGATGCGCGCCCATGGCACTTGGAAGACCGCGCCCATGCTAACGCGGGCGCAGCGGCGGTAATACGGGTCGTGGCACGAAGGCGTGACCAGCACGGCGTCCCATCCGAGTGCGGCGGCAGAGCGGAAGATCGCACCCATGTTGGCATAGTTCGTGACGTCTTCCAGAATCGCGATGCGACACGCGCCTTGCAGCACGTCATTCACGCTCGGCGGTTCGGGGCGCTCGAAGCACGCCAACGCGCCGCGGACGACCTCATAGCCGGTGAGCTCGTGATGCTGCTCGGGCGTGACAAGAAACACGGGCGCCTCGGGAAACGCCGCCTGCGCGCGCTCGACGATGTCGCGGTCGTGTTCGAGCCAGCGGTCGTCGACCAGCAGCGAAAGCAACCGTACGCCCGCATCGAGCGCACGCTCGATTACGCGGGCAGACTCGCCGATGAACAGGCCTTGCGGATTGTCGCGCCTGAACCCTTCCCCGCGCTTCAGCTGACCGTCGGTCATGCCGGAGTACGGCCGCAAGCGGCGGTCGGATAAGTCGTCCAATCGGACAAACGGCATAGCTGGATTAGCGGTTCATCAGGACGACGACCAGCACGATCACCACGATGATGATGGCAATGATGACGCCGATGGCGATCTTGGCCTTCTTCGACCGCTCCTTGCTCTTAGCAAGACGGTCGCGCAAATCATCTGCTTCGGCATCGAGCTGAACCATCTTCTGCTCGTCGGAACGGACCGCTTCGCGCAGCTTGGCCGTCTCTTCGGGGTACTGGTACACCGTGTCGCAATATTGGCGGCGCTTACGCTGCACGGAGATCTCATCGCCCAGACGGTTGATGCTGTCCTTCAGCTCGTCGGCCTGCTTCTGCAGGTCCTCGATCTGGCGCTCGAGCGGCGCTTCAGCCTGCTCGACCTGAGCGATGGCGTCGTCATAGGCTTTCTGAGCCTGGTCGAGCTGCTCTTTGGCCGCCTCGCTACGGGCGGACGCCTCGTCGTAAGCCGCCTCGACTTGCTCGAGGCGCGCCTCGACCATTGTGGTATCGTCGCCCGTCGCGGCGCGTTTCAATTCGGATTCAGCCGCATTCAGCTCGGACTTGCGGCTACGCTCGTCGTTCTTCGCCTGGTCGGCGTACGCGCGGGCCCGACCCAGGTTCTTCTCGAACGGGTCCATCTGGCCATCGTGGTACTCGCGCATACGCTCGAGCGCCTCAGTCGTCTCATCGAGCTGAACGGTGACCTGCGATAGCTCGGCTTTTCGGCTATCGCGCTGCTCGGTGTGCTGGGCGATGATGTTGTCGAGATCGGTCACCATGACCTGGTAGTTTGCCAAAATGTCTTCGCGATCGGCCAGCTCTTCGCGGTCGTCGTCGAGCTGGTTGGCGAAATCGTCTAGCTCCTTTTCACGGGCTTTCAATTCGCGGCCCTGGTCGATGGAGTCCTTCAGCGCCAGGAAGCTCATCTGCACATCGTCGATGCCCTGGGCATTCGCCTCTTCCTCGCTCATGCCGCCGACATCGTACTTGTCTGCAAGTTCCTCGTAGCGCTTATCGTTGATTCCAGCGTAAGCGACCTCGCCCTGCGGCTCTGTCGTGGTCTGCGGGTATGTGGGCTCGGCAAGCGGGTCTGCGGCGGTTTCAACTTGTCCGCCTGCATCACCGAAATCGATGGGCGGCAATTCGATTTCGCCCGTGCGGTCGGGGCCCATGGGAATGTTGATATCGCGGTCAGCCATGACGTTCCTTCCTGTTCGGCAGCATGTGACGCGCTTGGTTTCCAACCGAGAAGTATACCATCGTGAAACCAATCGCCGTGGAACAGATACCGGGTATGCGTTCCACTTCAAGTGGAACGCATACCCGGTATCTGTTCCACACCTGCCACTTGTTCCATTATAATAAGCGACACATTGTCATTAGAGAGAGGACGCGCATGGCATACCTAGGCGAGAACATTCCCAAACTGGGCTTCGGCCTCATGAGGCTGCCGAGGCTCGAGGACGGGCAGACAATCGACATCGAGCAGACCAAGCAGATGGTTGACGCGTTCTTGGAGGCCGGCTGCACGTACTTCGACACGGCGCGCGCGTATGGCGAATCGGAAAACGCCATCCGCCAGGCGCTCGTCGAGCGTTACCCGCGCGAATCGTTCCAGCTGGCGACGAAGAATGCCGCTTGGATCGGCCCCAAAAGTTACGATGACGCCCGCAAGGACTTCGACATCTCGCTCGAGAACACGGGCGCAGGCTATTTCGACTTCTACCTTATCCACAACACGGGCGGTGCGCGCACGAAGGTGTTCGACGACCTGGAGATGTGGGGTTTCGTGAAGGAGCTGAAGGCGGCAGGCAAGGTGAAGCACATCGGCTTCTCGCATCACGACAACGCCGAGCGCCTGGAAGAAGTCATCGAGGCGCACCCCGAGATGGAGTTCGTGCAGCTGCAGATAAACTGGGCTGACTGGGAGAATCCCGGCACGCAGTCGCGCAAGTGCCACGAGGTCGCGCGCAAACATGGCCTGCCGGTCATCATCATGGAGCCGGTACGCGGCGGCACGCTGGCCACGCCGCCCGAGCCCGTCGCCAACATCTTGCGCGAGGCGCATCCTGACTGGACGTTCCCCCAATGGGCGCTGCGCTTCGCACTTGGCGTCGAGGGATTGCTCACCTGCCTGTCCGGCATGAGCTCGCTTCAACAGATGGAAGAGAACCTGGAAACCTGGCGCACGTACGAACCCCTCGGGGATGCCGAGCTCGCCACGCTTGACGCCGCGCGCGCCAAGCTCGACGAAATGCTCGACAACCCATGCACGAACTGCCAGTACTGTATGAAGGCATGCCCGATGGACATCAAGATCGCCCAGATCATGGAAGCGCTCAACCGCACAAACCTGTACGGCATCGACAATGGCAAGAACTGGTTCGGCTTCCAGACCTCCAGCGGCGGCAAGGCCTCCGAGTGCATCCAGTGCTTCTCGTGCGAAGCCGCCTGCCCCCAGCACATCGAGATCGTAGGCAAGCTGGAACGCGCTGCGGAACTGTTCGAGTAAACCGCTTTCCGTTATATCAGGCATTGCGCCTGCTGACTTCCTCAGTTGACAAAACGAAGCCCGGCGCATAACGCGCCGGGCTTTCATGCAAGTTAGTTCGCGCGGTCGCTTATCTACGAGCGTGCTTGCCGGCGTGCGCGGGCTTGCGGAGGCGGGCGCGCGACACGAGCAGCATTGCGGCGCCCAGCGCGGCGCAAGCCGCAAGCGTTGCGACGGGCAACGCGTCGCCGGTCTTCGGGGATGAAGAATCCGAAGACGCGGCCGCGGCGGGCCTCGTCTTTGCGTCGTTCACGGTGAACTTGGCGGCGGCCTCGCCATCCTCGAAGACGGCGGTCAGCTCGTGCTCTCCCGCAGGGAGCGTCTCGAGGTAAGTCGTCGTCATCGACAGGACGAGGCTGCCCTCGGCCGTGGCGTAGGCCGACTCCGGCACGTCGGTGCCGTCGACCTTGGCGCCCTTGAAAGCCTTGTAGGTCTTGCCGTCGTCGACGCTGCGCTTGAAGGTGAAGGTGAGCGGGTCAGACGAGCCCTTCGTCCAGCTGGCGCCGTCCCCCGAAGCGCAGGAATACGTGGGTTTGGGCGCGATGGTCACGGTGACGCTTGCGGCCTTGGAATCCAAGTGGCCCTCGTCGCCGACCGCCTTGTACCAGACGTAGTAGGTCCCCGCGTCGGTGCCGGTGGGGATAGACGCGCCCCAACCGGTTGTCGGGGCGGTATCGGCATCTTTGCCGATGGCGTACTGCATCGTGCCGCCCTCTGCCGTAGCCGCCGTAACAAGAGCCTGCGCCTGCCCGCTGGCAGTCAGCTCCTCGGCGACGGGGGGCTTCGCGACGACCGCCGCTTCCTTCTGCGCGTAGGTGTAGGTGTAGGTTGTCGCCTCGGCGATGGCCGTCTCCGTGCTCGGCGCCGTATCCCAGGTGCCGGCCTTGTAGCCGTCGCCTGGCTTGCCGCCAACAGCCGGAATGTCCGTCGCCGCCAGCTTCAGCGTGTCGCTTTCCGCGCCGAAGAGAGTGACCGTCTTGTCCTCTGCGGTCCCGTCATCCCATGAGCCTTTTGCGACCTTGAAGGTCACTGCGGCGGTTTTCGCCGGGAACTGGACCTTCTGGTAGGAAACCAGATCCTGCCCAGGCTCGCTGGCCTCGACGAGGGCCTTCCCCTGCGTGCCGGCCGCATCCGCCCAGCCAACGCCGAGGGCGGCGTTCTTGACGGTCATGTTCGTGGCGCCCTTCGGGCCGGCCAACGCGACCTTGGCGCCTTCCCCTATCGTGAGGACCGTGCCTCCGCCGCCGATGCCGTAGCCCTGCGGTCCGCCGGTCACGCTACCCGACGTCGCGTTGATCGTGCCCCCGGTGATCTCCAGATTCTTTTCCGAGTAGATCGCAGCGGCGCGCTCGGCCCCGTCAGCCGTCGTGACGTCGAGCGTTCCAGTCCCACCTATGGTGAAATCGGACCTGCTGTAAATGCCCCAGGTGGTGCCACCGTTTTTATGGCCCTGCGTTATGCTGTTCGCTCCCTCTAATACGATACGGAAAGCTTTGTCTTGCGGTGCGTAATAAATCGCTGTCGGGTCGACCCCATCAGCCTCTCCTGTTCCGCTGAATTTGTAGTTCTTCAACGTCAGCGTGTTGGAAGCCGCATCGTAGCTCCAGCCTTCGCCAGAGGTCTTCGCACTTGTGACGTGCACGCCGCCAACGTAAAGCTGGTAATCGGTCGGGGCGCCGAGCTTCAGCTCGTTGCCCTCCACCACAACCGAGTAATTGGGGTCGTCGCTGGTGAACCTGTCCTGGTAGTCGCTCGCCTTGACGCCTGTCGCGCTTGACGTGAACACGCCGGGGGACTGCATGGTGATACCGATGGAAGCATCGTCGGACAACGGGCCGGAGACCGCTATCTCTTTCCCTGCAAGGTATACATTCTCCCTGTCGCTTCCATTCTTAGCTTTGTTGTCATATATCCGAGCGCCGCCCGATACACTCATGGTTCCATTGTCGCTAACCAAAACGCCGCCACCGTTTTTTTGCGCATTTGCTGCAACGACGTTGTCGTGGATGCTGCCTCCGGTCATGGCGAAGGCGCCGTGCTCCACCTTTACTCCGCCGCCGCCCCAATCACCGGATGTATTGTTGTAAATGCTTCCGTCTTCCATGATGAAAGAACCTGGATGCCCCGTGTCATTATCCTTCCTGTACATTTGCACTCCGGAAGACTTGTTGTCATGTATGCTTCCCCCGGTCATCGTGAAGGTTCCTTGAAGAATCAATACAACGCCACATGTGCTCTTCGCGCTGCCTGCAAGCTCTCCCCCGGACATGTTGAAAGCACCGCCATCCAGCCCGACGGCGCTGCCTCCCCAAACCTCCACATCCGACGTGCTTGTAAGCGTCCCACCCTGAAGATTGAACGTGCCGCCATTGATATAGACATCCGCTCCGGTGGCGTTTTGGCCTTGAAGCGATCCGTTTGTTGTAGAGCCCCTCTTCCCAGTCAATGTACCCGTCCCGGTCAACGTCAAGGTGCCCCCAGTTTCGACCTTGAATATACTGCCGCTCTCGCTTCCGACGATATTGTGGCCGTTCAGGTCGAATACGACAATTCCGGAAACCACCATCGTTCCCGTCACCGTAACATCCTGATTCAACGTCACCGTATTGCTGGACGGATTCCAGGATGCGCTGTCACTTGTCAACCCCGCACTAGTCGCCCAAGACGGAAGGGTGTCGTCCGTCACCGTGATCTGGTACCCCACGCCGGCAATGGTGACCTTCATCCATTCGGTGCTCGTGAAGGCTTTGTGGGCGGTGACGGCCCAGACGCCGTCCTGCTCGGCAGCGGAGAACAGCTCGGGGTCGCTCACGCTGACCGCGCTGGGCTCGCCGGAAAGGCCCACGGCCGCGAGGATGTCGGCGAGCGCCACGGTGGCATCGCCCTCCATAACGTATTGCAAGTCGTTGTAAGTGAACTCGACGGTGTAGTAGGAGAAGCCGTCGGTTGAAGCGGTCGCGGCACCGCCTTCCTCGGTGACGTCGAGGGCCTCGGCCTCGAGGACGCCGCCTTCCATTTCATGCACGTGGTACACGCCGGCAGTCAGGTTTTGGTCCGCCGCCTCGGCCGCGGCGAAGGACACCTCGACCGCGGCGCCGTCAGCGGGCTGCAGCTCGGCGCCGTCAGCGTCGAGCACGCTCACGTCGATGACGTAGCTGGCGGCGACGTGCCTGCCGCCGGCGCGCTCCGCCTGAACCACGCTTTCCACCTTGGCCTGCTCGGCCCCGTCGGCGACGAGGCTCGCCTCGAGCCGCGCCCCCTCGGGGAAGGCGCCCTCGGCTGCCCTTACC
>JAFUCC010000119.1 GCA_017459925.1 Eggerthellaceae bacterium | reverse complement strand
GGCGGCTTCATCGGATCGGAAGCGCGAGGACGGCGCGCCTGAGGAATACGGATCGGGAATCGTCTGGAGCGAGTTCCACATGCCCACGGGTTACAGGCGGTGAATAATTCGGGCGGACACACTTTTTGAAACATAACCCCAACTGGAAGCTGTGGTAGTTGTGACAGGTGTGACGGATGTGACGGGTGATGCGGCATGCCCCGGGCCCTGTCACGGGACCGCGCGTTAGCCCGTGATCCTGCGCAGGATCGACTCCAAGACGCCCTCCCGCTCCGGTTCTGGGTCGGGCTGCATTTCGGGGCCCATGTGCGACGTCATGCCGACGTGGATGCCCCGGCCTGATTCCATGTACTCCAGGAACTCGCGCCTGACCCTGGCATCCTCGTTCTCCTTGCCCGATTTCTCCTGCGCCGCGACGCGCTTGCGGTGGAGGCTGCGGCAGCTGCTGTCGCAGAACTCGCGCGCGTGGCCGGCCTCCCGCGCGGTGTTCATCAGCCTCCCGCAGCACTTGCAGCGCGCGATGCGCAGCGGGATCTCGCCCTTGCTGACGAGGTCCATCACCGTCCAGAGCGTGCGCACGAGGTCGCTTCCGAAGTCGTTCACCGTGACGGCCGGCCTCTTCGAGTCGATGGGCGCAGGCTCGGCGAACAGCCCGCGGTAGTTCAGCTCGACCCCCTCGCGGATCAGCCCGTCGAGGAAGTCGGGGAGGTGCTTTCTGACGAGCCCCTCGAACGCGCGCGGCGTCTCTCCGGGGCCGCAGAGCACGTGCACTGCGCGGCCGCAGCCGTACCGCTCCTCGTCCCGCCAATCGGATTCCCTGCGGCGAAGCCTCAGGCGAGTGCCGGCTACGTCGGCGACGTATTCGTGGCGGCTCATGTTCGAGCCCGGGTTGGCGGGATCGGACCCGCACGACTCGAACCACAGCGTGTAGCGGCCCTCCGCGGCCGCCACGGCCGGATCGGCGCCGCCGCCTTCCGGATCGCCCACCGCACCCGCAACGTCGAACAACTCCATGTGCGCCTTCGTGAGCACGCGGGCGAAGGCCGCGTCGTCGCCGCCGATGGCCGCGAAGAGCTCGATCGCGTCGCGGAAGAGCAGGCCCACGCCGTACATCGCGTCGACGTCGGGCAGCACGTAGCCGTCTTCCGACAGGGAGCGCCGCCCGGCATCGTCGAAGCGCCGGAACGCCCTCTCGCATGCGAGCGACAGCATCCCCTCGTCCAGGTGCAGGCGCGCGATCCTGTTGTCGACCTCCCCGGTTTCGGCGGCGTCGGGCCGGGCGTCCCTCATCCGGGCCTCGAGCCCGTCGCGCTCCGCCACGATGGCCGCGCGTTGCTTTCGGTAATCGCTGATGCCCGAGAAGTCCTTGGCGAAGGGGGCCATGCCGTCGACGAATATGCGCGCCTCGGTCGCGGCGGCGTCGCCCTCGACATAGAGCCCCCGCTCCTCGAGGCTGCGCCTGTACATGTTCCTGCTGAAGGCGCTGCCAGGAGAGGAGAGCACCTCCCTCATGCGCCTCGCAGAGGCCCTGAACTCGTCCTCGTAGGAGCCCGTGAACCTGAGCGTGCCGCGGCGAAGCGGCGTGTTCCGGGTTTCGGGGCCCGTGCCGTCCGCGCCCATGTGCGGCAGCCCGAAGCGGTCGGCGAAGCGGCCCGCCTCCGCCACGAGCACGCTCCTTCCCTTGCCCGCGTCGCCCAGCCAGCCGCGCTCGGGCGCCTCGGGCACCGGGTCGGCCGCCCAGGCATAGGGCGCCGCCCTCTCGGCGATGTTCGCGAACGCGACCAGGGCGTCCACCGCATCCTGCTGCAAAAAGCCGCACACCTCGGATTTCCTCGTGCGCTTGTTCGGCATCCCCCCGGCGCGCGGCTCGGAGAACCGCATGACGAGCCTGCCAGCGAACGAGGGGCCGAGCCCGTTTCCGCACGCATGGAAGAGGGCGTTGTCCGTCAGCTCCGCGCAGACGTGCAGCCCCCTGAAGCGCTCGGCGTCGGGCGCGGCCTCCCCGGCGCTCACGGCGCCCGCATCGGCCGCACCGGCAACCACGCCATCGCCAGCCATCCGTCCTCCTTCCAAACTTGACACGACAATTCTAGCCGAAACCAACCGCTCCCGAACGCCTGCCTTGTCGTGTCATGCGAAAAACCAAACGTGTCAGGGCGCTATCCAACCCATTCTCGCCGTTTTGTCGTGTCACCACATGCGATTCTATTGGCGCCAAACCGGTTTGGGCGCGGCGGGCGGGAACCCAACCCCGCCGGGCGCGCCAGGGCAAGACCAAACGGAGAAGGCGGCCGGGCGGCAAGCCGGCCGCCGGGAAGGACAGACATGACCACCACGGACTACCCGAAGCCCTTCCTCGGATGGCAGGACTTCGCAGACCTGTTCGGCTGCGGGCGCAGCAAGGCGCTGCTGC
Organism: Eggerthellaceae bacterium; assembly: GCA_017459925.1. Taxonomy (GTDB): domain Bacteria; phylum Actinomycetota; class Coriobacteriia; order Coriobacteriales; family Eggerthellaceae; genus UBA9715. The sequence continues at coordinate 1,812 of JAFUCC010000119.1, read as the reverse complement.
TCATGCACGAGGTCGGCGTGATACACGTCGGGCGCGCCGTGTTCGTCCGCGCAGCCGACCTCGACGCTTACCTCGCCGAGAAGGGCAGCATAGACATCACGTGGCCGAAGAGCGCCGCGCGCCGGAAGGCGGCCCGCCATGGACGCTAGCTGCCGCGGCTACTACGCCGACCTGCTGGGCGACAAGCGCATGCTCAGGGACCACGGCTTCGGGGCGTGGCCCGACCACGACGACATCGTCCGCTACGCCTGCGACATCGACGACGCCGTGCGGGCGATCGCCGACCACCTCGGCTGCGACCTCGAGCGCGACCCGCGAGGCGGCTGGACGCTCGTGCGGCGGGGTGCCGGGCGGTGAGCGCGATGGGGAAACTCGCCACGTTCACGCTCGACGAGATCCTGCAGGAGGTCGAGGAGGCCGACGACTGGATCGTCGAGGACCTCATCACCACGGGCCTGCACCTGCTCGTCGGCCCGCCCAAGGTCGGCAAGAGCTGGATGACGCTCGGCATGGGCATAGCCGTCAGCCAGGGCGACCCGTTCCTCGGCTTCGCGACGTGCAAGTCGAAGGTCCTCTACCTCGCCCTCGAGGATCCGCGCAAGCGCATCAAGAAGCGCGCGTGGAAACTGCTCGACGAGGCGACCGGCGAGCTGCACTTCGCCACCGCCGCCGAGAAGGTCGCCAGCGGCCTCATCCCGCAGGTCGAGGACCACCTGGCGGAGCACCCTGGCACGCGGCTCGTCATCGTCGACACATTCCAGATGGTGCGCGAGCCGAGCCGCGACAGCGCCTACGCGGCCGACTACGCCGACCTCACGCCGCTGAAGCGCCTCGCCGACGGCAGCGGCGCCGCGGTCGTCGTCGTGCACCACACGCGCAAGATGGGCGACTCGGACGTGTTCAACACCGTGAGCGGCACTACCGGCATCACCGGCTGCGCGGACTCCACGATGGTGCTCTCCAACGTCAACCGGGCCGACGGGAACGCGACGCTCTCGATCGCCGGGCGCGACCGCGAGTACATGGAGCTCAAGGTCCGCTTCCGCCAGTGCAGGTGGGACCTCGTCGAGGTCACGAGCAAGGAGGAGCTCGAGGAGCGCGACGTGCCGGACGACGTGCTTCGCACGGTCGACTTCATGGCGGGCCGCGCGGCGCCCTGGCAGGGCACCGCGACCGATTTGCTCGCGGGCATCGGCGCCGAGGGCGTGAGCGTGGCCGCCTTCGGCAAGCACCTCGCACAGCACGCCGGCTTCATGGCCGACCGGGGAATCGAGTACCGCCGCCAGCACACGCGCACCGGCACCATCCTGACCCTCTCGCGCACGGAGGAGGCCGATCCCGATGCGTAGGGCGAGCGAGCGCATACACATGCGCGCCACGCCGTCCGAGCTTTCCGCCATAAACCGGAGGGCGAAGGCGGCCGGACTCACGCGCAGCCGCTACATGATAGAGGCGGCGACGCGCTGCGGGCTTTCGGTGACGACGTTCGACGTGGCCCCCATGCGCGAAGCCAACCGCCTGCTCGCGAACGCCACCGGCAACCTCAACCAGATAGCCCGCAGGATCAACGAGCACGGCTTCGACGGGGAAGACGTCTCCGACATCGTCGACGCCATGGAGGAGCTCGAATGGGGCATAGCGGACGTGCGCCGCGCCCTCAACGAGATGATCAGGAAGACCTGCTATTAGAAGTCAAGGGGTAAACCTGAGATTTTTCGAATAGGAATTTGAAGCACTTTGACATACGAATATGGGATAAAGGACATGTATCAGTGCATGCCGAAGAAACCCCTCGGATACGAGGCGGTGACG
>JAFUCC010000118.1 GCA_017459925.1 Eggerthellaceae bacterium | reverse complement strand
TCTACATGAAGATGAAGCTTCAGCAAACTTGAACATCACCCCTGGGGTGATGTTCAACCCAACCGCCAAGCGGTCCTTCCGTCGCAATCAGGTTATCGCAGCACGTTCGCCAGTTTCCCGTTAGCCAGCAACGTGACGCGCTGGGTGGCGCGGGAGATGGCCGTGTACAGGCGATGACGGCGCAGCGGCTCGTCGGGGAACGCGCCTTCTTGCACGTCGGGCACGATGACGTGATCGAATTCCAGGCCCTTCGCAAGCTTCACGTCTAGGAGCACCACGCCGCTCGAAGGCAGTGTGCTGTCCTGCGGCACCGTGGCGATGGCCTCGCCTTCGAGCAGCTTCGCAAGTTGCTTGGCGCGGGTGCGGCTGTTGGCGATGAGCGCGCAGAGGCTCTCTTCCTCAGCAGCAGTGCGCACGGCGGCGCGAAGCGCCTCGTCGTAGGCGGCATCGCCATCGCATTCGATGATTTCCGGCTCGGTGCCAGGGCGTTGCACCGACGAGGCTTCCAGACGCTCATCGTCGGGAAGCAGTTTCGAGAACAGCTCGGTGATTTCGGGGGACGAGCGGTAGCTGATCATGAGCGCGCATTCGTCCACGCTGCCGCGCAGGTCGCGGAACAGGTCGCGGATTTCGGCGAACGTCGCCGTTCCCGCGTTCACGGCTTGGTTTTCATCGCCGAGCAGCAGGAAGTTTGCGTTGCTGAAATAGCGCGCCAGCACGGCGAGCTGGGTGGTGGTGTAGTCCTGCACCTCGTCGACCATGACGTAACGCGCGTCGCGCGCACCTCCTCCGACGAGCGCCAGTTTCAAATACAGCCATTCCACGGCGTCGAGCGTCTCGGTGCCGAGCATGCGCATGCCGATGCGGTCGAGCCTCAGCCATGCGCCTTCCTCGATGGCCTCGGCGATGGGCGCATAGCGCTTGACGAGCCACTGGCGGGTGTAGCTGGCGACTTCCGCTTCGTCGAGCGGTGCGAGTTGCTGGCCGAACAGGCGGATCTGCTCGTCGTCGGGAAGGTCCATGACGCGTTCTTGCGTCTCCTCGTCCTTCGACAGGCGCATGATGCGCTGTTCCAGCTTGTCCTTCAAATCCTCGATGGCAAGCGTGCAGCGGTGCGTGCCCATGGGTAGGTGCGCGAACTTCTCCATCGAGGCGCGCACGGAATGCGCCGCGATGACACGTTCGTCTTCGACGCGCAGGTCGTTGAAGTCGTTGGCTTCGAGTCGAAGCTTGGGCACGAGCTCGTCGATGCGTCGCAGCACCGAGATGTCGGCATCGCGCGATACGCCGCGGCCGGTTAGCCCGAGCGTTTCCATGAGGGCGTCCCACGTCATGATGTGCGGGTTCGACTCGCCCATGTCGGGGAGCACGTTGTCGATGTAGCGCCCGAACACGGGGTTGGGCGTCAGCAGGAACACCTGGTCGGGGTTGAGCGTGTCGCGCTCGGTGTAGAACAGGTATGCGATGCGCTGCAGCAGCACCGACGTCTTGCCCGACCCGGCGATGCCGTGCACGAGCAGCGCGGGCACGTCGGCATGGCGGATGACGCGGTTCTGCTCTTTCTGGATGGTGGTTGTGATGGCCTGCAGTTGCGCGGTGCGGCGCTTGGCGAGCGACGCCAAAAGCAGCGGGTCCTCGATGGCCACGGTGGTGTCGAAATACGAGTTCAGGCGGTCGCGCTCGATGTCGAACTGGCGGCGCAGCTGCAAGTCGACCTCGATCGTGCGGCCGTTCGCGTCGTACGACGTGGCGCCGTTTTCCTGGTTGTAGTACACCTCGGCGACGGGGCTGCGCCAGTCCACGATGAAGTGGCGGCGCTTCTCGTCGGTCATGCCCGCGGCGCCGATGTAGATGTCTTTCGGCTCGTCGGCGTGGTTGAGCTTCAGGCGAACCTTCGCGAAGTACGGGCGCCGCATGAGCAGCTGGGCACGGCGCAGTTTTTCCTCGTTGATGTCGGCGGTCAGGTTGTAGCTCTCGATGATGCGGTTCATGGCCTCCAGCTCGGCGAGCGTTTCCAGCTGGATGTCGCGCGCGAAGTCGCGGGTCATCTCGTCGAACAGGTCTTCCTTGTCGGCCAGGGCGTCAGCCAGCGTGCGCTCGATCTCGGCGCGCACGTCGCGCTCGATCTCTTCGAGCTTGCCAAAAGCCCAGGTGAGGTGCTGCTGCTCTTCTTCGAAAACTGCGTCCATGCTAACCTTTCACGTGAATCAATTTCCTCCGAGGAAATTGATTATGAATTCGCCGATTAGGAAAACGAATCATACTATTCTACGCTATTCTTTCGAGTTCATGGGATTGAGCCGACAAGACATACTTCAGATGGCGGTGCTGCTGACGGGCTGCTTGCTCGTGGTGCTGAACTACACGTTGCTCGCGCCCGCGCTGCCCGTCATCATGCATGAGATGAGCGTGAACGAAACCACTGTGCAGTGGCTCACGTCGGTCTACGCCATGGTCGAGGCTGTGGTCATACCCTTGAACGCGTTTCTGCTCGGGCGATTCTCGACGCGCCGTCTGTACGCAGGCTCCATTGCGCTGTTCGCCATCGGGTCAGCTGTCGTGGCGGCGGGGCCGACGTTCGCCTGGTTGCTGGTCGGGCGTGTCTTGCAGGCGTGCGCTGGCGGCGTCGTCATGCCCATGGTGTTTACGTTGGCGCTGCTCACGGCACCACGCGAAAACCGCGGACAGATGATGGGCATCATCGGCCTGGTCATCAGCTTCGCGCCGGCCATCGGCCCTCCGGCTTCGGGTGCGCTCATCGACATCGTGGGATGGCGTGCGCTGTTCGCCATCGTGGCGGGGCTCGGCCTTGCGATCGTCGTCATCGCGGCTGTCTTCATGAAGGACCACGAAGGCTTCGAGCGCACGAGCTTCGACGCGCTTTCCATCGTGCTGTCGACGCTGGGCATGGTCGGCTTGCTGTACGGCCTGTCGACGATCACCTCCACGCCTTCGCCGTGGGTGTCTGCGCTGCTCATGGTTGTCGGCGCCGTCCTGCTCGGCGTCTTCGTTCGACGCCAAGGCACGCTTAAGGTTCCCATGCTGCGCGTCGAGACGTTCAGGTCGCGCCGCTTCCGCAACGCAGTCATCGTCTGCTGCCTCATGGAGGCCGGGCTCATCGCCATCGACGTGCTTTTGCCGCTCGTCATGCAGAACTCGCTCGGCGCCACGCCCACCGTCACCGGCATTGCCATGGCTCCTGCCGCGATCGTCGGCGCCATGTCGGGCATCGTGGCCGGCCGCGTGTTCGACAAGCGCGGCGTGCGCGCCATCGCGCTAACCGGGGTGTTGCTGCTCGTCGCTTCCGCGGTAGGGCTGTGCTTCGTGGAAATCGACGCATCGGTTGTCCTCGTGGCCGTGCTGTACATGGTGGAAACGCTCGGATGGCAGTTCGTTTCAACGCCGACAAACACATGGGGCATCAACTCGCTTCCCAACGAGATCATCCAGCACGGCAACGCGGTCCTCTCGACGCTCATGCAGGTAGGGGCGTCGTTCGGCACGGCGGCCATCGTCAGCCTGACGGCGTTCGGGCCCATGTTCGCGCCGGCGGGCGCCGATGCGGCGGCCATCACGTTCGCAGGTTATCATGTCGCCTTCATCGGGTGCGCTGTCGTCATGGCAGTCGTCGCGCTCGTCGTCCTCGTGAGCGTGAAAGATGAGTAGCAGGACTGTCCTGTGACTCATTTACGAAAATGAGTCACAGGACAGTCCTGCTACTCATTAGGCCTCGCAAGGCAACTCTTTCCACAACAACTCCCATTCGGGGAATAATCTGACCATACCCACAATTGAATGTTACGAAGTTATTGACCGTGTTACCCATCGCGTGTATATTGCATGTTACGGAACCGAATTGCGTAACACATAGGAGGGAACATGGGAAAACGGCTTAACGCAATTGCCGCAATCGCGATGGCCATGGTATTTGCCTTGGCGTTGGCTGGTTGCGGGGGAGGGGCTGCCTCTTCAAGCGCGGCTTCGGCTAGCTCCGCCTCTTCGTCGGGCGAAGCAACATCCGCCGATCAGTCGCAAGTCATCGTGGCGCTGTCGACCGAGGCCGAGCCCGAAGCTGGCTTCAACCCGGTCATCAACTGGGGCAGTGGCGAACACATGCACGAGCCGCTTATCCAGTCGACGCTCATCACGACCGATGCTGATTTGAACTTCCACAACGACCTGGCAACCGACTACAAGGTTTCCGATGACGGCCTTACGTGGACGTTCACCATTCGCGACGACGTGAAGTTCACAGACGGCGAGCCGCTGACGGCTGCCGATGTCGCATTCACCATCAACAAGATCGTGACCGAGCCTGCTGCCGAAACCGACCTTTCCATGGTTGACCATGCAGACGCCCCCGATGCGACCACGTGCGTCATCACGCTGAACCGCCCGTACAACGCGCTGCTGTACATCCTGGCGGTCGTGGGCATCGTTCCCGAGCACGCTTACACCGCCGATTATGGCACCACGCCGGAAACGACCGTCGGTTCCGGTCGTTACATGCTCGAGCAGTGGGATCGCGGCCAGCAGGCCATTCTCGTGGCTAACCCCGATTACTACGGCGATCCGGTGAAAATGGACCGCGTGGTCATCCTGTTCATGGAAGAGGACGCTGCGCTTGCCGCCGCCAATGCGGGCGAGGTCGATCTTGCGTTCACGTCGGCGACCATCGCCACTAACGTTCCTTCCGGTTACGACGTGCTCGCCTGCAAGAGCGTCGACTCGCGTGGCCTTGCGCTTCCGACCATTGCAGCAGGCGCCACGATTGAATCGGATGGCGAGCAGATTCCCGCCGGCAACGATGTCACCTGCAATATCGAGATTCGCCGCGCCATCAACGCGGGCGTCGACCGACAGAAGTTCATCGACAACGTTCTGAACGGCTATGGAACTATCGCGTACAGCGTGGGCACCGGCATGCCGTGGTACAGCGACGCCATGGAGGTCGCTTACGACCCGGCGGCTGCCGAGAAGTTCCTGACCGACGCTGGCTGGGTGAAGGGCGACGACGGCATCTACGCCAAAGACGGCCTGCGCGCATCGTTCGACGTCATCTACAGCACGACTGACTCGGTTCGCCAGGGCATTGCGCTCGAGTTCGCCAACCAGATGAAGGAAATCGGCATCGAGGTGAACACCAAGGGCATGATGATGAGCGAAGCCATGGCATACGGCTACAGCACGCCGGTCGTGTGGGGCTTCGGCAGCAACGCTCCGATGGAAATCGAGAGCCTGTACGCCACCACCGGCAGCTTCAACGTGGCAGATTACTCGAATCCGACGGTCGACCAGTACATCGCCGATGCGCTCACGCAGCCGACGGTCGAGGAATCGTTCGCCTACTGGAAGAACGCCCAGTGGGACGGAACGACCGGATTCGCGCCGCAAGGCGATGCGCCTTGGGTGTGGATTGCCAACGTCGACCACCTGTTCTTCCAGCGTGACGGCCTGAAGGTCGCCGACCAGAAGCCCCAGCCGCATGGACATGGCTGGTCGGTGCTGAACAACGTCGACCAGTGGAGCTGGTAAGCTGCTAGACTGACGCGGTGGCGAAATTCATCCTGAAACATATCGTGCGATTGGCGCTCCTGCTGTTTGCAGTGAGCGTCATCGCGTTTCTTCTCATAAGCCTTTCGCCGGTCGACCCCGTGCAAGCGAATGTGGGCCAGGCTGCGTGGACGTCGATGAGCGAGGCGAAGCGCGCGCAGCTCGCAGAATACTGGGGCGTCGACGTGCCCATTTGGCAGCGCTACGTCAATTGGCTCACGGCGGCGCTGCAAGGCGATTTGGGAACGTCTCTGCGCTACAACGCGCCGGTCGCCGATGTCATTTCCTGGCGTGCGGGCAATACGCTTCTGCTCATGACCGTCGCCTGGGTCGTCAGCGGAGTGCTCGGCTTCACGCTGGGCATCGTTGCCGGCGTGAAGCGCGGCAGCGTCGTCGACAAGGTCGTGAAAGCGTATTGTTTCGTGTTGGCTGCGACGCCCACGTTCTGGCTGGGCCTGCTGTTCCTCATGGTGTTCGCGGTGGCGCTCGGGTGGTTTCCCATCGGGTTCTCGGCGCCGATCGGCAAAGCCGCGGCTGATGTGACGCTGCTCGACATCGCCCATCACATGGTGATTCCCGCTATCACGCTTTCGGTTGTGGGCGTGGCGCAGATCGCGCTGCACACGCGCGAGAAGACCATCGACGTCATGGAGAGCGACTACGTCCGTTTTGCCCGGGCGCGTGGAATGGGGACATGGGAGGCGGTTCGCCGCCACGGCTTGCGCAATCTGGCGCTGCCCGCCATCACCTTGCAGTTCGCGTCGATTTCCGAAATCTTCGGCGGCTCGGTGCTTGTCGAACAGGTTTTCTCGTACCCAGGTCTGGGACAGGCGGCGGTGACGGCCGCGCTTGGCGGCGATGCGGCGTTGCTCGTGGCAATCGCGGTCGTGTCATCTGCGTTCGTGTTCGGCGGCAACCTCATTGCGAACATCCTGTACGGCGTGATAGACCCTCGCATTAGGAGAGGGGAGGCCGCACATGGGTAAGTGGAATTCCATGGCGTTGCGTCCCCGCGAAACTCAGTTCATGTCGATACCCGTGTTGCACGTGCCGATAGGACGGCGCGTGGCCAACCGAAAGGTCACGGTGGCATCGTGTATCGGCGCGGCGGTGTTGCTGGCCATTGTGGTCGCGGCGGGCCAGCTCCTTGCCGGCCAAGCCGTGACAGCTGATTTCTCCGCGAAGAACCTCATGCCGTCTGCGGAGCACTTGTTCGGAACAGACTGGATGGGCCGCGACATGCTGGCGCGCACGTTCGCGGGACTCTCGACAAGCGTGCTCATCGGCTTGCTGGCGGCATGCGTGTCGGCGCTCATCGCGCTTGCGCTTGCGGCTGTCGCCGCGCTCGGCGGCAAGAAGGCCGATGCGGTGGTCACCTGGTTCGTCGACTTGTTCATGGGCATACCCCACATCGTCATGCTCATCCTCATCTCATATGCGCTCGGCAAGGGCATCGTGGGCGTGACGGTAGCGGTGTCGCTGACGCATTGGCCGTCCCTGACGCGCGTGCTGCGCGCTGAGATCCTGCAATGCCGTGAGTCGGAATTCGTCGCACATGCGCAAAAGCTGGGACAAAGCAAGTTCCGCATAGCTCTCACGCACATGGTTCCTTACGTGTTGCCGCAGTTCATCGTGGGACTTGTGTTGCTGTTCCCGCACGCCATCATGCACGAGGCCGCCATCACGTTCCTCGGGTTCGGGCTTCCCCCCGACATCCCGGCCATCGGCATCATCTTGTCGGAATCGATGTCGTACCTATCGGCAGGCATGTGGTGGCTCGCCCTGTTCCCGGGCCTTGCGCTCGTGCTGACCGTCATGTTGTTCGACGTCGTCGGCTCGAATCTTCGCCGTATCCTCGATCCCCATAGCTCGCAGGAATAGGGGGTGGATATGCTCGAAGACGAGAAACGCGAACACGCGCACGATCATACGCATGCAGAATCGCATCATCACCATACGCATGCGACGACGTCGCATCATGCGCATGGCCATCACCTGCTGCAGGTCAGCAACCTGTCGGTCGGGTTTCGCATGTACGATCCCGATGCGTCGTTCTTTTCAGCCGAGCAGCGCATGAGCTACGTCATCAACGACTTGAGCATTTCCGTTCACGAGGGCGAGATCGTGGCCGTGGTGGGCGCATCCGGGTCGGGAAAGACGCTTCTGGCCGACAGCATCATGGGCTTGTTCGAGCCTAATGCCGACGTTCGCGGCGAGCTGTGGTTCGACGGCGAGCTGATGGACGCTGCATCGCTTGCGGGCATGCGCGGCCATGGGATATCGCTCGTGCCCCAGAGCGTGAGCCATCTCGACCCGCTGATGCGGGTGGGCAAGCAGGTGGAGGGCTTCGGTTCTGCGGGTAGCGCGGCCGAGCGTCGCAGCCGGAGACGGGAGCTGTTCGAGCGTTACGGTTTGGGCGATGAAGCAGCGGCTTTGTATCCGCACGAGCTGTCGGGAGGCATGGCCCGCCGTGTGCTGCTGTGCTGCGCGCTTATGGACGACCCGAAGCTCATCATCGCCGATGAGCCGACGCCCGGGCTCGACCTCGACCTTGCCGTGAAAGCGCTGGCCGATTTCCGGTCCTTTGCAGATGCGGGTGGTGGCGTCATGCTGATCACGCACGACATCGAGCTCGCCTTGCGGGTGGCCGATCGCGTTGCCGTGTTCAAGGACGGCACGATCGTCGAGGAGACGGCGGTTGCGAATTTCGCCGCCCCCGACATGCTGGAACATCCATTCAGCAAAGCGCTTTGGCATGCGCTTCCCGAACACGGCTTTTCCGCAGAAGGCGGTGCGGCATGCTAGAAGCACGCGATATCACGTTCGGTTATGCGAAAGACTTGCTGCTGTACGAAGGGTTTTCGCTGTCGGTCGAGTCGGGCGAACGCCTGGCTTTGTCGGCGCCTTCCGGCTTCGGCAAGACCACCTTGTGCCGCTTGCTCGCGGGATACGAGAAGCCGCAGGCTGGCGAAGTGCTCTGCGATGGCGAGCCGCTCCCGAAAGCGGGCGCTTGCCCCGTGCAGCTCATCGGCCAGCATCCGGAGCTCGCAGTCGACCCGCGCCTGCGCATGGAGCGCACGCTTGCCGAAGCTGGCGAGGTCGATTCTGCGCTGCTCGGCGCGCTGGGCATCCGGGACGAGTGGTTGCGGCGCTATCCGCACGAGCTATCCGGCGGCGAGCTGCAGCGTTTCTGCATAGCGCGCGCCATCGCCACGCGACCGAAGTACCTGATTGCAGATGAGATCTCGACCATGCTCGATGCGCTCACGCAGGCGCAGATTTGGCAGTTCCTCCTCGATTGGCAGCGTGAATCGGGCGCCGGCATGGTCTTCGTTTCCCATAGCCCCGCCCTCGTCGAGCGCATTGCCACGCGAACAATCAACTTGAAGTGAAACAGGCGCCAGGTACCTGGTTCGTTCGGGTATGATATTCAGACCGAAACGAGGAGGACGATCGCCATGCGAATTCTCATGATCAACCATTTCCCGCTGGAGGGGTCGGGCAGCGGCACGTACACGAAGAACCTGGCCACGCAGCTGGTGAAGCTGGGTCACGAGGTGTGCGTCATCCTTCCCGTGAACACGGTCGACATTCCGCAGTACGAGGGCGTGCGCCTTCACCCGGTGTTCTTCACGAACCCTGACGACCCGACGGCGACCGATGCGGGTGCCCTGCCGTTCAACTTCCCGTGCTTCACGACGCATCCCGTGTCGGTCGTGGCGTTCGAGCATCTGATCGAGGAGCAGATGGAAGCGTACCTGGCCGCTTTCAAGCAGGCCATCGACGAGGAAGTGCGCGAGTTTGCCCCCGACGTCATCCATGGCCAGCATGTGTGGGCGCTGCCGTCGCTGGCGGCGGATTGCGGCGTGCCGCTCGTGCTCACGGCGCACGGCACCGACCTCATGGGCTACGACAAGTGGCCCGAGATGCGCCATTTCGCGGACACGGCGATGGAGGCCTGCAAGAAGGTCATCTGCATTTCCGCCGACAACGAGAAGCTCGTGTTGGATATTTACCCGCAATATGCCGACAAGCTCGTGCGTATGCGCAACGGCTACAATCCCGATATCTTCTATCCGCAGGTGCTCGACCGCGCCGAAGTGCTCGGCGCCCATGGGCTCGATTACCAGGGCGAGGACATCGTGCTGTTCGCCGGTAAGATGACGCGCTTCAAGGGCATCGACATCCTCATGAAAGCCGCTGCGACGTACGAATCTGCGTGCCCCAACGCGTTGACGGTGCTTGCCGGCGATGGGGAAGAGCGCAAGAGCCTGGAAGCACAGGCGAAGGAGCTCGGGCTTACGCGCGTGCACTTCATCGGAAACGTGGCGCAAGACGAGTTGGCGCGGCTGTACAACATCGCCGACATCGACCTCGTGCCTTCGCGCCGCGAGCCGTTCGGCCTGGTGGCCGTCGAGGCCATGGCGTGCGGCACGCCGGTGGTCGCCACGAACCAGGGCGGCCTGCCTGATTTCGTGAACCATGAGGTGGGCGAGCTCGTGAACCCCGAGGACCCGGCCGATTTGGCGCGTGGTATCGAGGAAACGCTCGCGCGCGCATCGGCCAATCCCGCGTGGCGCGAAGACATCGCCGCCTATGCGAGCGGCAACTACTCCCAGGCCGTCATCATCAAAGAGCTCGATGCCTTGTACCGCGAGGTGCTTTCGCAATAAACGAACCCATAAAGGGCTTCTTGAATGAGTAGCAGGACGTTCCTGAGACTCATTTTCACGGCACGATACTGCTCGGAAGATGTACGGGAAATGAGCCTCAGGAACGTCCTGCCACTCATTAACGAGAATCTTTCAGCGTTGTGGTGAAAGTAAGGATACTTACTAAATTACTTCCGGTACTCTTGATTTAATAAGAAACCTTACTATTATGTAGACAGAAAGCTAAGGAAGCTTATTAATCAAGAAGAGAGGAAGCAACACATGGCTACCAACAACGAAGAGCTCATGCAGAAATTCGTCCGCACCGGCATGATCATGCGTCACATCGACGGCGAGGGTCCGCGCCCTCACAAACATGGCCACGGCCATGATCATGGCCCGCAAGGCGAAGGCCGTCACGGCCACGGCCGTCCCGAAGCAGCCCGCTTCGAGATGGGCGAAGGCGTTCAGCATCCGCATGGCCCCCATGGCCACGGGCCGGAGGGTCGTCCGTCCGACGGTCCCGACTGCCACGGCAAAGGGCATGGTCATGGTCACGGTAAGCGCCACGGTCAGGCTCGCGCACTGACGATGATCTCGATGCAAGAGGGCATCAACCAGAAGGATCTGGCCTTCCTGCTGGGCATCCGTCCGCAGACCATGGGCGAGCTGCTCGCCCGCATGGAAGATCGCGGCCTGGTCGAGCGCAAGAAGTCCGAGACCGACGGCCGTGCCATCGAGGTCAGGCTGACCGACGAGGGCCGCGCCCGCGCCGCCGAGATCGCCGAGCGCCGCGCCCTGGCGGCTGCCGATATGTTCGCAGTCCTGAGTGACGAGGAGAAGGAGCAGCTCTCCACCATCCTCGACAAGCTGGGTGCCGAACTCGACGCCCATCGCCCGAAGCGCCACTGCAAGCATGCTGAAGGCACCGATGAAGAACCCGAAACCGTGCAGGCATAATCCAGCGCGAACAGAGCTAACCGAATTTCGTTGGGCAAAACGCTTCAAGAATGAGTAGCAGGACGT
>JAFUCC010000117.1 GCA_017459925.1 Eggerthellaceae bacterium | reverse complement strand
GTGTTGCTGCAGCCAGTAGGTACAGACCGAGTTGCGCCAGTGGTTGTAGTCCTTCAGCGCCACCGGGAAGTCCCAGCACACGCTGTAGTCAAGGCCGACGACCCCCTGGAACTTGCCCAACTTGCCGATGTAGGCTTTCGGGTTGCCCCAGAAGCGCTCGATCCTGCAATCATCCTCGCAGAAGTGGACGAAGCAGTCGAAGTCGCGCCACTTCGGATCCATCGCGTCCGAGAACGCGACGAGGCGGCCGGGGTCGACATGGACGGGCGCGAGCTTGGGCATCCCCAGGGGCTTAACGTATTCGGCCCCCTCCAGCATCCAGGCATGGAACACGTCGCGAGCGTGGTGTGCCGGCTTCTTGCGAAGCCGGGGGTTCTCGTCCGGCTCCGGGACGAGTTTTTCCGTAGAAGGCATCATGCCCTCCTTTCAAGCAGAAGTTCGTAATGATTGTTCGACTGCTCGTCGGATGTGGCATAATGCTTCTTGTCACAGGATCGCATATACCGATCCGACGAGGGGCGCTCTGACCAGCTGTTCCAGCAGCGATCATGAGCACCTCTTATATCCTTACGTATTGATAACGCATCGCCTCCTTGTCTATCTTGTCCCTCCGACATTGCGCCGCGCTGTGCGACACGCCGTACAGCAGCTCGATTTTCCACGAGCTCATGTCCTTTACCGCCCCGTACGGCATCAGCAGCTCGGCCGCCAGAGTATCGGCCTGCCATTCCGAGTTGCGGAAGGCCGGAAGGTGCTTCGCGCTGCGGCGGGCCAAGGACAGGGGAACCCCTTCGTGGTAGATAAGATGCGAGCATTCGTGCATGCCCGTGAACCGATGCTGCCCGTCTCCCTCGCAGATCCCGATGTAGACGTCTTCCCTCAGGCGCATGAGGTGCTTGTTGGGGAATGTTTCGCCGTGCTTCTCGCCGAGCAGCTGCTTCGGGAGGATTTCGAGCGCGAAGTCGTCGTAGATCTTCGGCAGGACGTACTCGATGAAGTGGCCGACCGGGAAGGGCTTGTCGTCAGTCAGGCCTATCGCCATTCTGATCTGCGTCGCAAGCCTCCGCAGGTCGGCCACGCTGCACGGTGGCACTTCCACGCCGTCTGCATAGTGGTTCATCGGTCCTCACCGCCCTTCTCCAAGATGCGCTTGATGCTGTCCTTGTCCTCGTCGCCCAGTTCCGAGAACCGCCTGGCGAAGGAGAACGCGAGGCGCTGGTCGGATTGCGACAGCCCTTTGAGGCTCACAGCAACCTCCTCCTTTGTCCTGGCGATTGCCAGGCCGAGCTTCTCCTGTTCCGACGCGTCGAGTCCGTATTCCCCGACAATCTTCGGGACGAACTCCTTCGGCACGTTCCGGCTGCCGTTCTCGACACTCGACAGCATTGCCGGGGACATCGATAGGCGGTCGGCCATGTCCTTGAGCAGTTCGCCGCTCTGCTCTCTGAGCGCCCGCAGGTACCTTCCCAATTCCGTGAGCATTCTTCACCTCCTGTGTCGACACGATGGCATTGTAGCATGGGTTCACAAATTAGTGAATCACATATTTGTGAATCCATGACGAGCGGCGATGCTGCCCCGTATGCCGGAGGGCCCATGCGGCCCCGCTACGGTTACCTGAGGCTGAAGAGGGTCGACATCCTTTCCGGTGCTACGCCTCCAAACGCGGCAGCGGATTCCGGTGCGGCAGCGCGGACGGCCCGCTCCATCATGCTGTCTGTCGCGAATGCGTAGAATCCCGACGTGGTCGACACGCTTTCATGGCCGAGGAGTTGCGCCACCAGCGGCAACGGCACACCTGCCTGGTACAGGTCCATGGCGCGCGTCTTGCGGATCAGGTGGCAGTGCAGTCTCGGCATGTCTGGGCAGATTGCCTTCGCGGTGTCGCCGGCTTTTTTCAGAACAAGGGACACGGCATCGGTCGACAACGCATGTCTGGCGCCGTCGCGCATGCAGAAGAACAGCGGGTCGCCGGGCTCGGCATGAGGGTGGAACTCGTCCATGTACACGCGCATGTGCGCCGCGCAGGCGTCGCCGAGGGGCACGGCGCGCCACTTGCCGCCTTTGCCCATCAGGGTAATCCTAGCAGGCGCATCGAGCTGCAGATCAGATGCCCTGACGCCCGTCAGTTCGGACACTCTCGCGCCGGTCTCGTAGAGAAGCACCAGCATCGCCCTGTTTCGCCGCTCCTTCGCGGTCCTTCCGGAATATGCTGTGAGCAGCGCCTTCGTCTCCTCGGGTTTCAGATAGTCCACGGGCTTCCTGGCAACCTTCGGCGGCCTCACCGTGCAGGCGCCCACGTATTCCGCGGTCAGCGACGGGTCCTCGGCCGAGCAGTAGCGCAGGAGCGACTTCAGCGCCGTCAGGCGCAGGTTGACGGTCTTGGCGGAGTAGCCCTTCTCGCCGTTCATCCAGGCGACCCATCCCTTCACGGTCGTCCGGCCAAACGTCCCGAACCCGATTTCCTCACGGGCCATCCCGCGCTCAGCTTCCAAGTAGCCAATCAGATTTTCGAGCGACGCCCGGTACGCCTCGACCGTCTTGGGCGACGCTCGCCGCACCTTGGGCAGGTACGCATGCAGCCACTCCCGGGCCATGGTCCAGAAACGGACGGCATCCTCCATGTTCTTCCGCCTAGCCATCGAACCCCACCTCCGGCATCACGGAATCGGTCGAGCGGACCATGTCGGCGAAGCCCGACATGAAGTCCGGCGATGTGTGCACGTAGTAGTAGGTGCTCCCGATGTGCGCATGGCCCATGTACTTCGCGAGGTAGGGCAGCATCGCGTCCACGTCCCGCCCCTCGCGCGCCCAGCGCTCGATGTTCGCATAGGCGAAGCGGTGGCGGAAGCAGTAGGCGCGGGGCCTCGCGCCGGATTTCTCATCTGGCAGCCCCGCAGCGGCCCAGATCCTGCCGAACATCCAGCCCGCCATCTTGACGGTCACCGGTTTGCCCAAATTGTTCACGAAGAAGCCGGCTCGGGCCTCGCCGAATGCCCCCGACGTCGCCGCGTGGCATTTTGACAGCATGCCATTGACCTCGGGCGTGACCGGCAGCACGCGCGTCCTGCTGCCCTTCGAAGAGGCGATCGTCAGCCGTGACTCCCCGAAGTCGACGTCTTCGACGGCGAGCGCCGCCGCCTCGCCGGTCCTCAGGCCGCATGCGTGCATCAGGCCGAAGAAGGCCTTGGCCTGCCAGCTCCACACGCCTCTCCTGCACGCGGACGGCATGGCGCCGAAGAAAGAGTCCACCTCGGCTTCCGTCAGCAGGTACGGCGTCTTCCGCGCGTTGCCGGTCTTGTAGCTGCCGGCGGGCACGACGTACTCGCCGATGCCCTCGAGCGCCGCCCACCTGGTGAAGTCGCGCACGTAGCAGATCCAGTTGTAGGTCTCGGGGCGCGTCGTGTCTATCCTGCGGCGGATGAATCCCTCGACGGACTCGCGGCAGATTTCCGTCGATCCCGTCTCGGCGAGATACCGGTCCATGCTGCGCAACATCCAGTCGCGGTCGCCGCCCTCGATGCCGCAGGCCTTCTTGAATTCCCGGAACGCCCAGATTTCGTCGGCCAGGCCGCTGTGCAAATCCTCGCGCCTCATGCCATCGCCCCCTTAGGCAGGGGCAGCACGCATTCGAGCATGTGCCCGGAGTCGGCCTCGAGGTAGGCCTCCGTCGTCGACGGGCCTGCATGGCCCAGCACGGCCGATATCGTCGCCAACGGCACCTCGCCGCTCCGGAGCATCCTGGTTGCAGCACTGTGCCGCAGGATGCGCGTTCCGACTGGCGTCCTCTCGATCCCCGCTGCTATGAAGGCGACCTCTATCAGGTCGCGTATCGAGGATGCGTTCTTGAATGGCCTGTGGGGCTGCCTCGAGCCCAGGAAGACGTGCGGGTCGCCGGTGTCGGGCCGCTCGTCCAGGATGTAGCGGGCAATGGCGTCCGCTACAGCGGGCAGCAGCGGCACCGTGACGGGGTTCCCGGTCTTGCGCTGCACGATCGTTATGAGCGTGCGCCGCCAGTCAATGCAGGAGAGCTCCAGGCAGGCTATGTCGCAGCCGCGCAGCCCGGTGGTCAGCGCCAAGAGGGTGGCTGCGGCGCTCGCGGCCGGGACGTCGCCGTTGACGCAGACAGCAGCCAGCGCCTCCGCGTCGGCGTCATCGAGCACCGTATGCGGTTCGTGCGGCTGGCGCGCGCCGACCATCTGCGACGCCCGATAGAGGTCGTCTCGTCCGGCCATGACGAACAGCGGCCGCAGGTGGCTCACGATCAGCGACTTCGGGGACTTCGAGCCAGCTTCGGACAAATGCGAGATGAACCCCGCGACGGTGGAGGCCTTGGCCTCGCGCAGGCTCGTCACCCCGTTTCCCTCGAGGTAGACGAGGTAGAGCGACGCCATGTACCGGTAGTCTGATCTGGTTTTCGCCGCGAGGCCCCGGTCGTCGGCATACCCATCGAGTCCTTCCAGCAGCGATTCGAACTCCGCGCTCTTCGGCGTAACGGTCTTCCCACCAACGGGCTTGCCCGTACACGGCATTTCGCCGGAGGCGTATCGGTCGGCGATTTTCACAATGCGGGCTCGCATCCTGCTGTACCTGGGCGAATATGCCCCACGGTTCGCATACTCCTTCCCAACGTCCGCGTTGTAATCGCCGCCGGGGCATTGCCGTTCAAGCTCCGCGAACAGATCTCGATAGTTCCTTATAGTCTTCTCGCTATGACCCGCTCCCCTCATCTCCCTTTCCGCCGCCTTCCAGATTCTGCCAACTGCCACGTTTTTCATTTTCGCTCCCTTCGATAGGTGGCAATACGGATGGGGAGAGCATAATCGGGCATGCATTAAGCCGGGGAAAACGAAACTGCGCCTCATCTAGCAGGCATCCTGCGAATTCCTCAACTTAGCCATTTCCTCGGCTTAATGCAGGCTATGCCGATTTCGGCATAGCATTCACTGGAACGGCGGGCGAGACACCGTCGAGCCTCTGCTGAAGTACTGCGAGCTGAAGGGCTACCGGCCTCCGAGCTCTGACGAGTACGGCTGGGCGCGGATGTGCCAGGTTATGGGCAACTTCTTCGGCGGTACCACATCC
>JAFUCC010000116.1 GCA_017459925.1 Eggerthellaceae bacterium | reverse complement strand
TTGAGCTCGATGCCCCTTCCGGCGTAGTACGTGAACAGGCGCGTGAAGCTGAGGTCCTGGTCGTCGGACTCGGCGTTAGTCATCGTCGCCGGCCCGCGCCGCAGGACCTCGAAGAGCGCCGACTCGCGGTCGGGATGCTTGGCCAGGTTCACCTTGCTCGAGCCGATGCGGAAGTATCGCGCGCCGTCGAAGGAGGTGGGCACCTTGCTTGCCGCCGGAACCGCGAGCACGACGGCCCGCTTGCCGCGGACTGCGCATTCCTCGAATCTGAACGCGAGGTCGGGGTTCAGTTGCCTCGCAATGAAGTGCTCGAAGGGCTCCCCTTTGACTTCGCGCTTCCACGTGAAGTCGGTGCCGACTATGGCATGCGTGCCGTCCTCGATTCCCCAGACGAGGTAGCCCTCCTCGCGGCCGTAAAACGCCGCGGCGTTGGACAGGCACGAGATGTACTCGCCGATCGCCCGGGGCTCGTACCAGCTCTCCTTGAATTCGAACCATTCTTCTTCGACCGGTCGCCCTGCTAGGTCAATCACTAGGTTTTCGAGACTGTTCATCGCGCTTCCTCCTCCACGTCACATTATCTCACCGGTTAGCTCAAAGTGAGAGGAAAAGTGAGAGGTAAGTAAGAAGAAAAGTGAGAGGTAAGGACGCCGAGCGCGTCGACGGCGGTGACGCGGCTCTGCGTTGGGGTCGAAGCTGTCTGCGACTTCGCGGAATCGCACCCACGGCTATTACGGGAAACCGTGTCTCAACACAGTTTCCCGTAATAGGACCAGAGCCGAAGGAACAGAGTCCTCGGTTGGGCGCATGGATATCGAACGCGGAAGGTACCTGCAGAGGCGATTTGTAGCGCCGCCCTCCTTGAACTCACCTGCAAGGGGAGAAGGATGTGTTTCCGCAGGTAGAAGCTATTATTCTCATGTGAAAAATCAATACTCCCCACTGGTGCCGGAAGACTCCGAAAAACGGGTGGAACTCGCCCCGCTCCCGAAGCCCTGCAAAACCGCAGGTCAGGGGCATTATTCCCCATGCTCGCGAAAATACTCCCCTCGGTGAGTTCAAGGTGGAACTCACCCGACTGAGCTCAAGGTGAGTTCCCACATTTCGCGGAAACCCGGAAATACTCCCTTGGAATGAAACAACACGCATGAGACGGGGCGGCACGAGAGGAAACGAGACGCCGCGCATGGCACGGCGTCCAATCATAGAGTTCGAATAATCCATCATTGAGTGGGAATAAAATTCGCGAGAAAACACTTTTCCGCACTCCATCCTGAAACACAACGAAACCGCAGTTCAGAAGTGGTGTATTCGAGAATCGGCGCACCGCTCCTCCACGAAAAGAGCACTCCTTTTGGGACGATTTGTCCAGGGATTTGTCCATGGATTCCCATGGGAGCGCTTCTTCATTCGGGCAACTCTTGATGAGAGGAAACAACGGTGAACGAAGCGAAGATGACCGAATTCGCCCAGTCCGAGGGCATGGCCAGCATGTTCGCGAATTGGGAAGCAAACCGAAGGAGGCGATAGCGCGTGATGCAGCGAAGTTCCGTTCACCGAAGATTGGGTCGAATGTCCGAATGGGCTCATGATTTTAAAAGCTGTTCCTGCGATAAGAATAATAGGTATTCCATTAGACACAAGGAGAACTCATGAGCGTCGAGAAGAAACTGCAGGTAGTTTTAGGCGGTACCTCGGGAATGGGGCTTGCGACGGCAATCGAGCTGGGCAAGATGGGTCCCGTCATCGTGGGTGGCCGAAACGAGGAGCGCCTGAACCGCGCTGTTGCGGCCCTGAAGGAAGCGGGTGTCGAGGGCTATGGCAAGCAGTGCGACATATCCGACCGCGCATCGCTGGATGCCTTCGTAGAATACGCGGCATCCAAAGCGCCCATCGGCAATGTCGTGAACGCGGCTGGAGTCGATTCGGGTTCAAGCGAGCTCATCTGGCAGGTGAACGTGCAGGGCACCATCAACGTCGTGGAGGCCTTCCTGCCCTACGTGGGCGGCTCGTGCATCGTGAACTACTCCTCGATTACCGGCTACTACTACCAGCCTACCCAGGAAGAGCTTGCCATCTGGGCAAACCCGAACGCCGAGGACTTCTTCGAGAAATCCTTTGAGTGCACGACCACGAAAGAGGTGGATCCCCGCATGGCATTCATGGGGCCCGAGTTCCTCACGTACATCGCATCCAAGCGCTTCGTGCAGTACTACACGGCCGCCAATGCGCTGCGTTTCGGAAAGAAGAGCAGCCAGATCTTCTCGGTGGCCCCAGGCTCGTTCGACACACCCATGCTGCGGCAGAACTCCGAGGAGGCTATCGCGGGAATCGCCGCTGGAACGGCATTCGGCAGGCTCGGTAAACCCGAGGAGATGGCGAACTTCATCGTGAAGCTGCTGGAGCCCGGCCAT
Organism: Eggerthellaceae bacterium; assembly: GCA_017459925.1. GTDB lineage: Bacteria > Actinomycetota > Coriobacteriia > Coriobacteriales > Eggerthellaceae > UBA9715. The sequence goes on along the minus strand of JAFUCC010000116.1, from coordinate 4,935 downwards.
GAGTACCTGACGGGCGTGGACCTGATCCTGGACGGCGGCAAGCACGCCATGGGCACGGTGCCCCAGTACGAATAGGCCACCCTCTTTCGGGCAAAACGGCATGCAATGTGGCTAGCCGTCGATGATGGCGGCTAGCCTCAGTCCCAATCCGCAATCCAAGGACCCGGACTGGGCATCACACCCTCCGCCCCAACTAGGAAACTTAGGCAAAATAGATGCGACACGATAAAATCAGGGCAACAAACGGGATTCTAGAGACGCTACCCCGCCTAGAGTGGGAATAATCAAGGGCATTATTCCCCGGCCGTCTTCTGGGTGTCTTTGAGGCGCTTCTCTTGGCATTTCATACGCTGAATTACGACGGTTTATACGCAAACCGATGAGTACATGCAAGCTCATACGATAACCAAAGAAGAGATTGAAGCGTTGTTTGATGAAAAGCTTCCCGCTCATTCCGGACCAACAGTTCGGGTCGAACCCAATGAGGCTGGCGGGAATACGTTAATCATCGAATAGCTGCTTGCAACAGGAAAAAGGTGTCTTATGCGAATGGGGCCTTTATGCCACCACAATCGATAGCTGTTCTATTGAAAGGTTGGAAGCAGCGCATTGTCATGTGACCGTGACTGGCATATACTTATCCGCAACTTAGTCGTAAATGCGAGTAAATAGCGGATGTGATTGGGATGATTATTCAGCGGAAGACATACTTGGACAGGCTCGTCGGCAAGATGCACAACGGCCAGATCAAGGTCATCACCGGCATCAGGAGATGCGGAAAGAGCTTCCTCGTGTTCAATATCTTCCGCGACTACCTGCGCGAACTGGGCGTTCCCGACGACCACGTCATCGAGGTCGCGCTCGACGATGACGAGAACGAGGCGCTGCGCGACGTAGACGAGCTCTCGAAGCATATCCGGTCCCGTATCAGTAGCGACGGTACCATGCACTACGTCCTACTCGATGAGGTGCAGCTCGCCATAACCCGTGAGGAGATGCGCGACCCCGACAGGCAGGTGAGGCTCTACGGGCTCCTCAACGGCCTGCTGCGCATGGGAAACGTCGACGTCTATGTGACTGGCAGCAACTCGAAGATGCTCTCCAAAGATGTTGCAACCGAGTTCCGGGGACGCGGCGACACGGTCCGCGTGCACCCCTTGAGCTTCTCGGAGTACTACAGCTACGTCGGCGGGGACAGATTGCAGGCGTTCGGGCAGTACATGCTTTTCGGGGGGATGCCGCTCGCCCTCGCAAAGACGAGCCCCGAGGAGAAGTTCGCCTACCTGAACGACCTGTTCGAGGAGGTTTACTTCCAAGACATCCTGGAGCGCTACGAGATCGAGCTCCCGTCGGTACTCTCCGAGCTCGTCGACGACCTCTGCTCGTCGGTGGGCTCGCTCACCAATCCAACGAAGATCGCTAACACCCTCGAGACGGTAAAGCGCATCAAGGTCGACAACGAGACCATCGCGGCCTACCTCGACCACCTCGAGGAGTCCTTCATGTTCTCCAAAGCGCGCCGCTACGACGTGAAGGGCAAGCACTACTTCGACTACCCCAACAAGTACTACTGCGAGGATGTGGGGCTGCGTAACGTCCGGCTGGGGCTGCGGCAGCAGGAGGAGACCCACATCATGGAGAACATCGTCTACAACGAGCTCGTAGCACGCGGGTACTCCGTCGACGTCGGCGTGGTCCAGATAGTGGAGAAGGACGAAGAGGGCAAGCGCCACCAGAAGAACTGCGAGATCGACTTCATCGCGCGCAAGGGCAACCGGCAGGTGTATATCCAATCCGCCTATTCCATGACCGACCCGTTAAAGGAAGAGGCCGAGTTGCGCCCGTTGCTGGCTGTGCGCGACTTCCACAAGAGGGTTGTGGTGAGCCAGTCGATTATGCCTCCATGGGTTGATGAGGCCGGCGTCCTCCGGCTGGGAATCTACGATTTCCTGTTGGACGAGGGCCTTATCAAATAGACAGGAAACGTACAAGCCAGCTGTTCTTCTTAGAATAGCCTTGGCGCGTGAGTATCAAATGAGTACCAGTTCGAGGAACATCCTTGCGCGCCAGGTACAACGTGACGGAATCGGAGCGAAGCGATAGACCTAATGGACGTTTTCCCGGGTAGAGTGGGAGTGACCAGAAGCACATGGATTCAAGCGTCGATATAAGGCCGTACTCGTACCGAGAGCTCGACAACGGCTCTTGTTACCTCGTCAATCCATCAGACGATTCGATCGTCGGGTATTTCGACGGAAGAACGGGGAATGCGCACGCTTGCGACAATCGCGTTGCGGAAGCGCCGCACAATTTGCAAGAGCTCACAGCCAGCGACCCCGCAGTCCGATTCATCGGGTCGCTTGACGGCGACACCGGGCAGCTTACTGTCCGCCAGCCTGAGGGAAACTACCTGCGCATCTGCCGATGGGACCGCCTGAATCCCGAAACCGCCTTGAAATCAGGCGCCATGTTTCGCACGCTTCCCCAGTGCGGCTGTGGCGGCTCGCTCGGCTCGCCGAAGGTCTTCGACTCCGTCGTCGACATGGTCGCCTATCACTTCTTCTCGTTTTACCTATAATGCCCCTAACAACGATCTCCTAGGAGCGCCTTATGGTTCACGAAATCACAGAAGAGAACTTCGAAGCTGAAGTCGTCCAAAGCGACGTTCCGTGCGTCATCGAGTTCACGGCTGGTTGGTGCACGTTCTGCGATGAGCTCGTTCCCGTGTTCGAAGAGCTTTCCGAGCAATACGGCGACGACGTTAAATTCTGCATCGTGAACACCGACGAGCAGAAGACGCTGCGCATCAAGTTCGCCGTCGCGGCATACCCCTACATCGTCATGGTTCACAACAAGATGAAGACGCCCTTGTTCGACGAGATCGTGTCAGCCGAGCGATTGAGGGAGCGCATCGATTTCGTCATCGGCGGTGGATCAGCGCCCACCACGCGACCGCTGTAAAACACGCGCTACTCCATCGACAGCAAGAGCCGCAATAACGATTATCGCAATGACGGGAAGGGTGTTACCGCAAGGGATGTCCCACCCTAGCGACACGCGATACAGCGCAAAACCGAGCACCCATAAAACCGCATTGCGGATGTCGATGCCTTTGCCGTCGTTGTTTCGCTTCAACAAGAAGTAATCAGCTATCACGATTGCGGCCATCGGGGCGAAAATCGAGCCGATCAGGTACAGGAACTCTTCGAAATCAGACACGGGGGCGAAGACGGCGAGAACCACCCCGAGCACAGTTGCGACGATACCGCACACGCGCGCATCGAGCTTATTCCACACACTCGTCGCCGATATGCCGGCAGATTGCGCATCGAGGAACGTCGTCGTCACCGTGGACAGCACGACGATGAGAATTCCCACTACGCCCAAACCACCCTGCGAAAGCACGAGCGCGATATCGTCGGACCCCGCGAAGAGCGCGCACCCAAGGCCGATTGCGAACATCCAGCAGCTGCCAGCGCAATACGCGATGGTAGACGCAATCGACCCCGCTAACGGATGTTTGGCCTCCCTCACGTAATCGCCGACGACCGGCAACCATGAAAGCGGCATGGCAACGGCAAGCTCGACCGCAGCGCCAAACGAAAGCGCCTCATCGGGTTGCGCCGCCACATCACCCGAACCGAACACGGCCGAACTTGCGACGACGGTAAGCGCGAACAAAAGCACTGCCGCAACAGACTGCACGTAGCCCATGCGCTTCGTGCCGAGCGCGATCCACACGATGATGAGCGCGCCGATGACGATGCACCATCCGGCGATTCCCAACTGCGGCACAAGCAGAGACGCTGCGGACGCCCCTGATACCACCATGATGGCCGTCCAACCGACAAGCTGCACGATGTTCGCCACCGAGAAGAACTTCTCACCCGCCGCGCCGAACGACCTGCGCGCTGCGCCCATCGCCGAAACGCCGGCACGCGCACTCGCGTATGCCACGAGACCGAACAGCACGCATCCGATCACATGGCCCACGAGGATTGCCAGCAGGCCCATTTCGAGCCCAAGTGGGGCGAAAAACGTTCCCGTCAGTATTTCCGCAAGCGAGACCGACGCCCCGAACCACACAAGCCCAAGCGTCGGGGTTGCCAAAACACGATTTGTTCCAGAGCTTTCCATAAGACACTCCCTCCGGCGGCATTACCCGCATCAGGTTCTTCGGGTCGAAGCGGCCCTACGCTTCCTCTCAGCCTGCATCGCGCAAGCTCCCCGTTCGTCCGTTCATCGGACGCGGCTATTGTATCCCAATCGGTTATCATTGCCATACACGCTTCCGCGAAAGGAACCCATGAAACGCGCAGCCCTTCATATAACCGTTATCGCACTGCTCGTGAGCGGATTAGCGCTTGCAAGCTGCGCCCCTGCCGACCCATGGTCAATCACGCGCGAACGCATCGCAGATGAGGCAGCACGCCATTTCAGCATTTCACTTGGCTTCGCCGGCGATATCTGCTTTGCCGACAATTACATTCCCATGGAGCATTTGGCTGAAATCGGCTCTACCGATATCGCCGACGGCATCGACCAGCGCTTCATCGACATCATGCGCGGCCAAGACCTCATGTGGATCAACAACGAGTTTTGCTACAGCGATCGAGGCGAGCCCCTCGAAGGGAAAATGTACACGTTTCGCGGATCGCCATCGCATGTCACGTATCTCGATGACCTCGGCGTCGACATCGCCGGCCTCGCTAACAACCACGTGTTCGATTACGGGGAAGAAGCCTTCATCGACACGCTTGCCACGCTAGAAAACGACAACATGCCCTATGTTGGCGCTGGCCGAAACATCGAGGCGGCAAAGGCGCCCGTTTACCTTGAAACGGGAGGATTCACAATCGGATACGTTGCCGCTTCGTGTGCGGAATACACGATCTACACTCCCGAGGCAACTGACTCGTCTCCCGGAATCCTCTG
>JAFUCC010000033.1 GCA_017459925.1 Eggerthellaceae bacterium | reverse complement strand
GGGGCCGCCGCGTCATCGAGAGCGCCGAAGGCGCGACACACAAGGAGGGCGAAGCCGTATCGCGTTGGCCGGGTTTGACGTTCGCTTCGATCGGGCGGGCCAAGGCCCGCGCCTCCAAAGCGAAGGGGCTTGCGCCCCTTCTTCCTGCAAGACTTAACGCAACAGTGTTCGACCTACAAATTCAATTGAGCGCACGGCCACGGCCGTCGTCCGCCGTTTGCCGCCGACGGCATCAGGCCCGGCCCAGAACCGCGTCACCAGCCCCGAACAGGGCCGCGGGGTCGAAGAAGTACAGCGCGGCGAGGAACAGGTACATGCCGAGGAGCCCGAGCGCGAGCGCGTTGGCCGCGCCGCGCGGCATGCGCCTAAGCGCGGTGTCGAGCAGCGGGTAGAACACCCACACGATGAGCGTCGCCGCGACGCTGTACACCATCGAGTTCTGCAGCACGACCTGCCCCATGAAGTTGAACGGAAGCGCGCGGTAGTCCCACAATGTTGGGGCCGAGTGTCATGAAACGTGCTCTTTCGCCTTCCTGTTGAAGGCGTCTATTCGAACCTATTTGCCGGCCTCGCGCTTGATGTTGTTGGCGATCCAGAACAGCACGACGTCCACGATGAGTCCGACGATCAGCGAGGCCGCGTTCTGCCCGAACGAGCCGTTGACGATCGCGCTCACGAGGCCCACGATGCCCAGGATCACGCCGATGAGGGCGAACACCCACACGATCATGATCTTCTGGTTGTCGTTGGCCGCGCGGACGCCGAAGATGCCGCACAGCAGGCTCCACACGGCCTCGATGATGACGACGGCCGACAGGAGCGCGAGTCCGGCGGAGCCGTAGGCTGCTTCGGTCGCCGTCAGCTCGCCTTCCAGCCCGGCCACGCCGGCCATGCCTCCGAGAACCCCCATGGCGAGCCCGACGATCAGGGCCAGGACGGCGAAGACGATCTCGATGATCGAGATTACCAACAATGCTTTTTGACTTCCGCTACGTTCCATATCAGATTCCTTTCTAAAATCAATGTCGCCCCAGACCGCGATCAGGAATTGGGTAGGGGCTGTGGCATGCCTACACGTAGTACGGCCACGAAATTCCGCACTTCTGGCAATAGCGGCCGTAGTAGTCCGGCCCGGAAAGGAAGGAGTTCGAGCTGGTGCCGCAGTTGGGGCACACGGGATCGGAAATCGCACCGCCCACGACGCCCTCTAGGAGCTCGTCCGGGATCTCGTTCGATACCTCGATCCCGTCCCCGAGCTCATCCAAAGTCTTGACCTGCGTCTTGTCTGCCATGACCGCCGCCTTTCGTCGTAGCTTCGTCACTGGGTGGCCTTCACCACCCTTCCATGCGCTGATACGCTCAACCCGCCGATTCCGTCTTGGACTTATTCGCGACCCACAGCCACATAATGCCTGCGAGCCTGGCATTTGCGCCGCACAGGCCCGAGCGGCCGGCAGCCTCCAGGACCGCACACAGCGCACCCTCGCCGCAACCGCTCACGAGCAGCTGCACGGCGGGGCACCCCACATCGCCGGAGACGGCTCTACAAGCGCTTCAACGGTCCGCCATCCTTGTCTCCCAACCAGCCGCCGGAGACAGCTTCAAGCTCGTCATCAGATAGCTCGTAGCCCTCCTCCTTGGCCAGCGCCAGGACCTCCTCAGGCGTCTTGCACGCCTGCGCCTTGGCCTTCTGCCCCTCGGTCAAATCGTCGAATTTCATGGTGTTGTCCTCTTATGCTCGATCTGGACGCCGCTTTGCCTAGGCGCTGTTTTGCCGCTGCCTGTTCTACGTTCCAAAACCGGATTCCATCTTGCCATGCTCGGGAAAGTGATGGTTGAGCTGGTTAAGCAAAATCGGCGGCAGGCCGAATTGCAATCGTCGATCTATCGCCCGACGCCAAGCCGTATCTCAAAGCCCGGTTGGTCGAGCCACGCTCGCATGGCTGATTCACCTCAGCTCCAGCTCAGGGTGTAGCCCCCTTCCGCGACGTCGAGGTGCGCCTCGGCGCCCATGAGCAGCGGGTAGTTCGCGTCGCCGTGGCCCGCGGGGAAGCCGAACGCCACGGGGCACTCCAGGTCGCCGAGGTACTGACGCGCGATCATGTCCGACATTGAGGCGAAGGCGCCGCCGCGCGAGGAGCCGTCGTAGTCGTCCATGTCGGCCGGCACGTCGGTCCACTCGCCGAACACGATGCCCGCCGCGCGGTCGAGCACGCCCAGGTGCTTCAGGACCGCGAGGTAGCGGTGAACGTGCTGCACGTCCTCGCCCACGTCCTCGAGGAACAGGATGTAGGGCCCGTCGGCCTTGGTGCAGTCGTAGGCCGTGCCGAGCACCGACGTGAAGGTCGACAGGTTGCCGCCGATCAGGACGCCGTCGGCCTCGCCGGGCTTTCCGGGGCTCGTTCCCTCGCAGGCGTAGGCGGGAAGCTCGCCCTTCAGCATGCGCCGCTCGGCCTCGGCGCACTCCGCGGGGAAGTCGTCCGCGAACGCGCCGGACATGCAGGCGTGGAAGGAGGGGACTCCCGCGCTCGTCCACGCCGAGTGCAGGGCGGTTATGTCGCTGTAGCCGATCACGGGCTTGCCCGCCTTCGCGACGAGGCCGGCCGGCAGCGCGTCGGCCACCTCGGAGGCGCCGTAGCCCCCGCGGACGCAGAACACGGCGTCGACCGAGTCGTCCTCCAAGGCCCAGACGAGGTCGGCGAGGCAGTCGTCGAGCGTGCGGCCCTGCTGCACGACGTGCTTGCCCTCGACGGGCTCGTAACCCCAGCCCTTGAGCCCCTCGACGACGGCGTCGACCTGCTCCTGTGTCGGCAGCGCCGAGGGAGAGATGACGGCCACGCGGTCGCCTTCCTCCAGGAAGCGGGCCCCGGCGGGCCCCGCTTGCCCGTCGTAGGTGACCGTGATCTTGGTGTCGACGCCTTCCGACGTCGTCGCGGGCTCTTGCGCCCCGTTCTGCGGCTGCTGCGCCTGTCCGCACGACGCGAGCAGCATCGCGCACGCGATCGCCAGCGCAACTCCTGCGATTCTCATTCCCTTCATATGGGTGCTCCCTTCTCTTACGGAAGTTCATTCTGCCGATGCCCGGCGGTTTCCTCACCCTGGCCTTCGCCTGACCGCCCTTGCGACCTTTCCGCAGCCGATCGCATCTTCGCGAGCGCGTTGGCCAGCTTGGTCGCCACGGTCGAGGCGTTCATGCCGAGCTCCGCCGCGATGTCGACGTTGCGGTAGCCGAGGAGGTACTTCATCAGCACGAGGTCGCGTTCCGTCCCGTCGAGCACGCCAAGCAGCCTGCCGACCAGGTCGCGGTCGTCTACGGCTTTCGAGGCGTCGGGCTGGGAAAGGAACGTCTCGGGCACGTCGTCTATGCAGGACGAGGGGCGGGCGCGCCTCCAATGGTCCTTCATGCAGTTGGATGCGATCCTCACGACCCAGGTGGAGAACTTGGCCCGCGCGGGGTCGAACTTGTCGAACGAACGGGCGGCCTTCAGATACGCCTCGGCAACGACGTCTTCCACGCCGTCTGCGCCGCCCATGCGCACGCGCACGTAGTTGTACACGAGCTCGTAGCTCTCGCGGTAGAGCCGCTCGAACTCGCGCTCGGGCGGGAGCTGTCTTTTGTGCCTTGCCGTGGGCGCACTTCCCTTCGAATGCGGTTGCCCATACGGTGACCATTTTAGGGAACGAACCGTTGCAGAAGTGATTCACCGGCTCCCGCCAGCTTAAGCACGGGTGACAAACGGCGCCTGTCGTAAAGTGTCGCCCGGCACGCCCCCGTGAACTGCAATCGCGCGGTTTCCCTACAGCGCTGACCCGCCGAGCAGGGCTGCCTTGGCCATCTCTGCCCAGGAATACTGCTCCATGTACTCGCCATGCCAAGCACGCGGACGTACGACGCGCTCACGCCCTTGCCGCCGGCCGACCCCTATAGGTGCTCCCGCCGGCCTCGCCGATGCGCAGGCACAGGTGCAGGGAGAGCGCTGCCCGGAGAAGGAACGTGCAGAACGCCCCGACGGCGCAAAACGCCATGCCCCAGAGGTCTATGGCGTAGTTTGCCTCCCAGATGTCGAACAAGGGCGCGCCCCTTCTGGATCGCCTATTCCCGCATCGGGAAGCCATCCCCGAAGGCGGCGCCTCCCGCATCCGGGTCGCCGGCTGCGGCGAGCAAGCCCAGGTCGTCGTCATCGAGCTCGGCGCCGTCGTAGGCCGAGCCTGCGTCCAGCTCGGCCAGGCAGCGCGCGAGCAGCCCGTCGCGGAACGCCCCGGTCCCCGCCGAGTAATCCACCTGAAGCACCCTCTCAAGCATCTGCTCGAATCGCCTGACGTCCACGCCCGCTCCTTCCCCGGCTCGCATGCTTTCACCGCTTATACGCATAGCGCGCATGCTCCGTCCTTGCAGGCGATGGTTCTTCCAAAGGTTGATTGATTGCTGTTAACCACCTCGCGCGAGGGCCCCTGGTAGCCGCTGGCACCCGACGGCCGCCACGCCGGGACGGAACTCGCGCCCGTAGGGTATAAGCAATAGGAACCGGCCGGATCCGCCCGAGCCGGTTTTCCCACCCTTCCTGGGCGGCGGGCCCGGCTATCCTCCCGCCGCCGAACGGGCTCCTATCACAGGTTGAGCGAGTCCCTGTCCAGCAGGAATTCCTCCAGCGAGACGATCAGGATGCCGTCCTCGTCGACGTATGCCTTGAAAGGCGAGTTCACGACGGCGATCTTGCGGAACGATCCCGGCACCTTCCTCAGGCTGTCGTACTCGTTATCCCCGTGCTGGCCGGCAGGCACCCTGTCCATGACCTGGATGTAGTACTCGCGGCTGCCCAAGCGGGCGACGAAGTCGACCTCCCTCTGCTTGTAAACCTGCCTGCCTTCGCCGTTGCGCTCCCGGCATTCCAGCAGCCCGACGTCGACGGCGTAGCCCCGGCCGCGCAGCTCGTTGTAGACGACGTTCTCTATGCCGAAGCCGATGTCGTTCTGCCTGAAGTTGATCCGCGCGTTGCGCAGCCCCACGTCCTCGGGATAGTACTTGGCGGGCGTCTTCAGGTACGCCTTGCCCTTGATGTCGTACCTGCGCGCCCGCTCGAACAGGAACGCGTCCTCGAGGTGCCTGATGTAGGCGTACACCGTGTCGTCCGTGATCTTGACGTGCTTCTCCGCCTGCAGGGTGCCCGCGATCCCGCTCGGGTTCACGAGCGAGCCCGTCGTCGAGCAGAGCACGTCGAAGAGCGCGCCCATCTCCTCTGGGAGCCGCACGTCGTTACGCTCCACGACGTCGCTCAGGTACGTCTGGGAGATGAGGTTTTCCAGGTAGCGCATCTTCGACGCCTCGTCGGGCTCGTCGAACAGGTGGGGCATGCCCCCGTAGGCGAGGTACTCCTGCAGCGCGAAACGCTTGTCGCCCGCGTAGGCGCCGTAGAACTCACGGAAGGACAGGGGGTGGATGCGTATCTCCGTGCCCCGGTCCTTGAAGCGGGTCGAGATGTCCCTCGAGAGGAACTTCGAGTTGCTTCCGGTGATGTACACGTCGTAGTTCTCGTGGTTGTTCAGCGATATGACCGCGCCCTCGAACGCGTCGACCATTTGGATCTCGTCGAGGATGATGTAGTACTGCGTGCCCTCGTCGGGAGCCTTCCCCTCCACGTACTCGCGCAACGCCTTGCGGTCGCGCTGGTCCTCGAACTTGTCGTCGTCGAGCTCCACGACGACGATCTGCTCGTCGCTCACGCCCTCGCCGCGAAGATGGTCGCGGAAGAGGGTCTTGAGCAGGTAGCTCTTGCCGCAGCGGCGCACGCCCGTGACCACCTTGATGTAGGGGCTGTGCTTCCTCTGTATCAGCTGCCCTAGGTACTCGTCCCTGTCGATTCTCATAGTCCCTCGATTTCGGCTTCACATGTGCAGTGTTTTTCGATTAGCGCGTGCGATGCGAATGATAGCCCGATACGCGCGGCGAATCAACGATGCGATCGGAAAGGGCGCAACTTGTGCGGTGGTTTTCAATTTGCTTGGCATGGAGCGCGCTTCCGCCGAGCCCTGCGGGCCGGCGGCTGGTGCGACACGGGTCGTTTCCCGATGGTGCCGAGTCGCGCTCTATTCGGTTCCGACGCTCCCGATGTCGGCCATCTCCATGGTGAGCACCATCGGCGCCCAGGCGGCAAACGCCCCGGGCGCTCCGCCTGCCCGGCGGCGGCCCGTCGAAGCCCACCCAGCGCACCTTGCTCGCCTCGGCAGGGTCGGGGTCGGACTCGCCCTCGCAGCGGCCGACCAGCACGTGGTCGCACTCGTCCGTTCTCGGATCACTTCCCCGCCGTCAGCGCCGTGAAGAAGCGCCGCTTGTCCTCGTCGTCGAGCACGCGCACGGGCTTCAGCTGGTCGGGGGCCGTGCGCTCCAGGAACATCTTGCGGTCGCGCCAGGCCAGCTGCGTCTCGGGCTCGAGCACGCGCACCTGCACAGCCCCGGCCTCGCCGGCCTCCCTCGCGCGGCGATAGCCCTCGTCGATGGCCGCCAGCGCGACGTCGGCCGCCTCGCCGAGCCTCCCCGCGTCGCAGGCGAGCAGCCTGTCGAGCTCGCCCGGGTCCGACGCCGGCTCCACGAGGATGACCAGCCGCCCGTCCTCCTCCATGGCGCAGAAGTCGCGAATGTCGGCGCCGGACGCGTCCTCGATCGCGAGGGCGGCCGCTTCCAGCTCGTCCTCGGTCACGGTGGCGCCCCCGACCTCCACGACCTCGTCGGCGCGGTACGCGTACGTGAAGACGGGCACGCCGCTCTCGATGCGCTCGATTTGCACGGCGTCGCCCAGGCGGTAGCGGTACAATCCCGCGGCGTTCGTCAAGATGAGCTCGTAGCACTTGCCGGGCTCGACGCCTGCCGCCATGACGGGCTCGTCGGCACCGGGCTCCAGGAACTCGAAGAACGCGTTGTCGGTGAGCAGCGCGTACTCGCCCGTGCCCGGCCCCATCGAGCGCCCGACCACGGCCTCGGAGGCCGCGAGGTAGCCGTTGTCGAGCGGGATGTCGCCGGTGTAGAACGCGAGCTTGCGGGTGTAGAGGGAGAACGGCCCCGTGCCGGCTGTGACGACCCGGCGGCACTTCGGCCAGATGCGGCCCACGATCCCCTCGAACCCGCAGGCGAACGCCTCGCGCAGCTCCCCGGCGCGCTCGGGGTCGGCGTTCAGCTTGGCCTCGAGCTGCGCGCGGATCCCCTCGGGAAGCTCGCCAGTGTAGGTGATCTCGCCTCGCTCTATGTCATCGGCGAGGCGGGCGTGGTGCTTCTCCAGGAACTGCATGGTGTCGAGCAGCACCCACGTGAAGGGCGCGGCCACCTGGGACACGTCGCGGTCGAGGAGCGCGAACAGCAGGCGCGGGTAGCGCGGGTCAATCACCTCGTCGGGGAAGAGCAGCTCGGCCGGGCTCGTCACCGCGCCCTGCTTGAAGCGCTTGGCGTAGGAGCAGTCGACGAGCTCGAGGCGGATGGCGGACAGCGTCGCGCCCACGATGGAGTCGAGCTTGCCGCCGTCGACGTACTCCATGTCGTTGGGCAGGCTCTCGAACAATGCGAAGGTCGGCTCGCCCGCGGCCAGCACGTCGCGCATCGCGTCCATGTAGGTGCGCAGGTGGCGTGCCGTGTAGGGCACGAGCTTGGCGGGCCCGGTCGCGCCCGAGGTGAGCGAGTAGCCCGCCGGGGCCTCGGCGCTGAATATGTTCACCTCGCCGATGCGGGTGGTCAGCTCCACGAGCGGCGCGTAGAAGGAATAGTCGCTCATCGGCACCGCCTGCTTGTAGGCCTCGTAGGAGCGGATGCGGTCGAAGCGGCACTTCAGCCCGATCTCGGTGGCCGCGTTCTGCGAGAGGATCCAGTGGAGCAGCTTCTCGTTGTCGTTCACCTCGGCCGCGTCGCCGCCCGCGAAGAAGCCGCGCACGAGCGCCATGACGCCCTGGGCCGCCTCCTCCGAGAAGATCCACTTCGCGTTGCCCTTCAACGGCGGGAACGAGTCGGCGTAGGGAGCGAAGCGGGGCTTCCACGCGTCCACGATCTCGGGCGGGACGCCCGGGGCGCTCAGCGCCTTCGCCACGCGCACGAGCGCGATCCACGCGACGTTCGAGGCGTCCAGCCCGCTGTCGGCCGAGGCCTCGACCCAGGCCAGGCTGTCGACGAGGACCGTCATGAGGGCGTTCTCCTCCTTGCCGACGCTCTGCGCGAGCGAGCCGGCGTTCATCACGTAGCCGTAGCCGATGAGCTGCGGCAGGAACACGACGGTGTCCGCGTGCCTCAGGCAGCGCAGGTTGAAGGTGATGTCCTCGCCGATGCGCACCTCGTCCTCGAACGCGATGCCGTGCTCGCGCAGAAGGCCCACGCGGTACATCTTGTGCACCGTGCCGTTGCGGGGGTCGATCCAGCCCGCCATCTCGGGGCTGTTGCGGTGCAGCACGTGGATGGGCACCGTCTGGTCGAGCAGGCTCTTGAAGCGCAGGTTGTCCACGAGCTGCAGCCCCTCGCTGCCGACGAGCGACTCCTCGCGGAACGACCCGATGTCGGCTGCGTGCTCCTCCATCGCGGCGACGAGCTGCTCGAGCGCGTAGGGGAACAGGAAGTCGTCGGCGTCCAGGAAGAACACGTACTTGCCCGCCACGTGCTCCATGCACGCGTTGCGCGGGCTCGACGCCGTGCGGTGGTCGTTGTACAGCTCGAAGACGGTGACGTTGGGTAACCCGCCGCAGAGCCCGCGCACGGAGGCGACGTATTCCTCCTCGGAGTTGTGCAGGGCTATCACCCATTGTATGTTCTCGAAGCCCATCGTCTGGGCCCTCATCGACTCGACGCACCTCTCGAACAGGTGCGGCTTCGCGTTGTGGAACGGCGTCACCACCGACACCAGGTAATCTCGTTTTTGCATGCTATAAGCTCTGCCTTTCCTCTTCGTTTCACCTCCCTGCATTGTACGCGCATCCATGGCGATTCGCCCCGCGCACCGGCACGATGCCCGAATAACGGCGGCGGGCCGGCGGCTCGATGGCAATCAAGGGGGTCGAATTCATGGGCGCCGCACCGCAGTTCGACGACATGGCCATGCATGGCCTGATGTACAATGATTGTTCCGAATGAATGGAACGGGGAGCGAATGGGAACATCCGGAGAAAGCGAAGGCGCTCGTAGGATATCCTCGCCCGAGCAGCTCAACGACTACCTGAAGGTGACGAGTCCGAAGATATGGTTGCTGCTCGTCGCCATCGTGCTGCTCGTCTCGGGGCTGCTGCTGTGGAGCGGCTTCACCACCATCGAAAGCTACGCCACGGGCACGGCGCGCGCCTTCGGAGGCGAGCTCACCGTGCTGTTCGACGACGAGGCCAAGGCGAGCAAAGTGCAGGCCGGCATGGAGATGGAAGTCGGCGACGTGCAGGCCGAGGTCCTCGCCGTCGGCATCGACGAGGACGGCCAGATCGTGGCCTCCGCGCGCGCCAACATCCCCGACGGGTCCTACGAGGTGCGCGTGGGGTACAAGACCACGCAGGTCATCTCGATGTTGCTCAACTGACGGGGCGGGCCGTGGGAAAGGCTACCCTACCAACGCGCAAGGGCGTCGCCAAGGTGCCCGTGGTCATGCAGATGGAGGCGCTCGAATGCGGCGCCGCCGCGCTCGCCATGATCGCGGCGTATTACGGCAAGTGGATGCCGCTCGAGCAGGTGCGGCTCGACTGCGGCGTGTCGCGCGACGGCACTAGCCTGCAAAACATCGCGAACGCCGCCCGCAGCTACGGGCTCGAGGTCGAGGGTTACCAGCGCGGCGTCGATGCGCTTCGCGAGGAGAGCACGTTCCCGTGCATCGTCTCGTGGCAGGGCGGCAGCTACGCCGTGTGTTGCGGCTTCAAGGGCAATCACGCGTACGTCAACGACCCCGCGAAGGGCTCTCGCAAGGTTCCGATGGAAGAATTCGAGCGTTCCTACGGCGGCATCTGCCTGACCTTCGCACCGACGGAGGCTTTCATCCCCAGCGGAAAGCGCAAGAGCACGCTCGAGTTCGCGCGCAACCGGCTGCGCGGGGCGGGCGTCGCCGTCGCGTTCGTCGCGCTGACCACGTTCGTCGGCTACCTGTTCGACATGATGACGCCCGCGTTCTCGCGCTTCTTCATGGACCGCCTGCTCACCGGCGAGAACTCCGAGCTGCTCATGCCCTTCATAGCGCTGCTGAGCGCCGTAGCCGTCTTGCATGTCGTCGTGGTCGCGGCGTCATCGATCTACTCGCTCAAGATAAACGGAAAGATGGCCGTCATCGGGTCCTCCTCGTTCATGTGGAAGGTGCTGCGAATGCCCATGGAATTCTTCTCGCAGCGCCTGGCCGGCGACATCCAGCAGCGCAAGGTGACCAACGCCGCCATCGCCGAGACGCTCGTGAACACGTTTACCCCTCTCGCGCTCAACATCGCCATGATGGCGTTCTACCTCATCGTCATGATCCGCTACTCGGCGCTGCTCACGGCGGTGGGGATCGCGACCATCGTCGTGAACTCGCTGCTCGCGAGCTACATCTCCCGCAGGCGCGTGAACATCACCCGCGTGCAGATGCGCGACGCGGGCAGGCTCGACTCGGCCACCGTCTCGGGCATCCAGATGATCGAGACCATCAAGGCGGCCGGCGCCGAGAACGGCTACTTCGCCAAGTGGGCCGGCTACCAGGCCTCGGTGAACGCGGCCACGACGCGTTTCGCCAACCTGAACCTGTACCTGGGCATGGTGCCGAGCTTCCTCGCGAGCCTCGCGAACTACGCCGTGCTCGTCATAGGCGTGTTCCTCGTCATGCAGGGGCAGTTCACGCTCGGCATGGTCATGGCCTTCCAAGGCTACCTGCAGCAGTTCATGAGCCCCGCCATGACCACGGTGCAGGCGAGCCAGACGCTGCAGGAGATGCGCACGCAGATGGAGCGCGTCGAAGACGTCATGGAGCACCCGCTCGACCCGAGCTACCGCGACGAACCGCTGTCCGACGAGGACGACTGCGGCAAGCTGCGCGGCAAGGTGGAGCTCAAGCACGTGACGTTCGGGTACGCGCGGCTCTCCGACCCCGTCATCGAGGACTTCTCGATGTGCGTGGAGCCGGGTGCCAGCGTGGCGCTCGTCGGCGCGTCGGGCTGCGGCAAATCGACGGTCTCGAAGCTCATCGCGGGCCTATACCAACCTTGGGACGGCGAGGTGCTGTTCGACGGCAAGCCGGCGCGCGACATCGACCGCAGCGTGTTCACGGGGTCGGTGGCCGTGGTCGACCAGGACATCATCCTGTTCGAGGACACCATCGCGAACAACATCCGCATGTGGGACGAGTCCGTCGAGGACTTCGAGGTCATCCTGGCGGCGCGCGACGCGCAGATCCACGACGACATCATCGCGCGCGATGGCGGATACGAAGGCATGATCCAGGAAGGCGGGCGCGACCTGTCCGGGGGCCAGAGGCAGCGTCTCGAGATCGCCCGCGTGCTTGCGGCCGACCCGCACGTCATCGTGATGGACGAGGCGACGAGCGCGCTCGACGCCGCAACCGAGTTCGAGCTCGTGAGGGCGGTGCGCATGCGCGGCGTCACGACCATCGTCATCGCGCACCGGCTCTCCACG
This sequence comes from Eggerthellaceae bacterium, assembly GCA_017459925.1. GTDB lineage: Bacteria > Actinomycetota > Coriobacteriia > Coriobacteriales > Eggerthellaceae > UBA9715. The sequence goes on along the minus strand of JAFUCC010000033.1, from coordinate 6,376 downwards.
ATCCGCGACTGCGACGAAATCATCGTGCTCGACCGCGGGCGCGTCGTCGAGCGCGGCACCCACGAAGAGCTGTACGCCCGCGGCGGCGCCTACGCCGAGCTGGTGAGCAATGACTAGGATAGCGGGGAGGTGAGGTCATGGGCCTGTTCGATGAGCAGATTCGCCAGCGCAAACACGGCGACCAGTCGCTGTTCGAGGACTCCATCCTGCGCATGGCCTCGGCGGTCGTCGGCAGGGAGGCGGCCGGCTCGCTCGCCAGCGGCCGCGTCGTCACCAAGGAGGCGGTCGACGACATCCTGAAGTTCTACCGCATCAACCCCGTCGACATCCCGGCCGATGTGGCCGATCCCGACGAGCAGCTCGAATACGCGTTGCGCCCGCATGGCATCATGCATCGCATGGTGGCGTTGTCGGACAGGTGGTACAAGGACGCGTTCGGTCCGATGATCGCCTACCGTGCGTCCGACGGCGCACCGGTCCCCGTGTTCCCCAAAGCCTACCGGGGTTACTGGTTCCGCGACGAGGCGGGGCGCAAGGTCTCGGTGAACGCCAGCAACGCGCGCGACTTCGCGGCGCAGGCCCGCTGCTTCTACCGGCCGCTGCCGCTCGGCAAGATCGGCGTGCCCGACCTGCTTAGGTACATGAAGCAATGCCTCAATGCGGCCGATGTGGCGCTGCTCGTCGGCATAACGCTGCTCGTCACGCTCACCGGCATGCTGGTGCCGCCCATCGTGAAGGTGCTCACCGGCTACGTGGCAGACACGGGCAGCTACGCGGTCCTGTGGTCCACGGCGGCGTTCCTGCTGTGCGCGGCGGTGTCGCGCCAGCTCGTGACGGCGTCAAGGGAGATCGCCGTGAACCGAATACTCACGAAGGCGTCCCTTTCGGTGGCGTCGGCGTTCATGATGCGCATCCTCAGCCTGCCGGCGACGTTCTTCCGCGACTACAGCGCCGGCGAGCTGGCGAGCCGCAGCATGGCTGCCAAGAGCCTCGTCGAGCTCATCGTGTCGAACGTGTTCTCGCTCGGCACGACCGCCCTGTTCTCGCTGCTGTACGTGACGCAGGTCGGCCAGTTCGCGCCGGCGCTGATGTGGCCGGCCGTCGGGATAATCGCGGCCACGGTCGCGGTGGCGCTCGCGACGACGATCGCGCAGATGCGGGTCACGCGCCGGCAGATGCAGTTCGCCGCCAAGGAGAACGGCAAGAGCTTCGCCATGATCCACGGCGTGCAGAAGATCAAGCTCGCCGGCGCCGAGAAGCGCGCGTTCGCGCAGTGGGCGCGCTCGTACACCAGAAGCGCCGAGCTGCAGTACAACCCGCCGCTGTTCCTGAAGCTGAGCAGCGCCATCAACACGGCCGTCACGATGGCGGGCGCCATCTGGCTGTACTACCTGGCCGCGACCTCGGGCGTCACTCCGTCGGACTACATCGCGTTCTTCACGGCGTACGGCATGGTGCTCGGCGCGTTCGCGTCGCTCGCCGGCGTGGTGAAGGCGTCGGCACAGATCCGGCCATACCTCGACATGCTGGAGCCCATCCTGAACGCCGAGCCCGAGGTCGCCGAGGACAAGGAGATACTGACGGGCCTGTTCGGCAGCATCGAGCTCGAGGACGTGCGGTTCCGCTACGACGAGAGCGCGCCTTACGTCATCGACGGCATGGACCTGAGCATCCGCCCCGGCCAGTACGTGGCCATCGTGGGCAAGTCGGGCTGCGGCAAGTCGACGCTCGTGCGCCTGCTGCTCGGCTTCGAGAAGCCCGAGAAGGGCGCCGTCTACTACGACGGGAAGGACATCTCCGGCGTCGACCTGCGCTCGCTGCGCCGACGCATCGGCGTGGTGACGCAGGACGGAAGCCTGTTCGCGGAGGACATCTTCTCGAACATCACGATTTCCGCCCCGCACCTGTCGCTCGACGACGCGTGGGAGGCCGCCGAGATCGCCGGGATAGCCGACGACATCCGGGCCATGCCGATGGGCATGCAGACCATGATCTCCGAAGGTGCCGGCGGCATATCGGGTGGGCAGAAGCAGCGGCTCATGATAGCGCGCGCCGTGGCGCCGAAGCCCCGCGTGCTCATATTCGACGAGGCCACGAGCGCGCTCGACAACAAGACTCAGAAGCAGGTGTCGGAATCGCTCGACGCGCTGAAATGCACGCGCATCGTCATCGCGCACCGGCTCTCGACCATCAAGAACTGCGACCGCATCCTGTACCTCGACGGAGGCCGAATCGTCGAGGACGGCTCCTACGACGAGCTCATCGAGCGCGGCGGCTTGTTCGCCGAGCTCGTGGAGCGCCAACGTCTCGATAGATGACGAGTTCAGTGTAATTCGGGTCGCACGACGCGAGAATTGGATGACAAGAGCTTGAGAAGGCAGGTGAACCTGACGTGCGCCCTGTACGCGGCGCTCACCATGGCGTGCCTGGCCGTGCTGCAGAACTTCTCGTGGGCACCGGCGAGGCGATATCGGTCTACGCGCTCGGATGGCCGCTGTCGCGGTTCCTGAAGCGCAAGCTGGGACGAGGGCAGCAACCGGGCCGGCCTCCGCAGGCAAAGTGGGACGGACACGGCGGCGGGCACGGCCGGGCAGCTCGCCCAAAGGTTACGGATTCGAAAAGCCCGGGACGGAACGGGCGGCGCCTGCGTATAATGGGGCAAGAGGGCGAGGAGGGTCGCCTGGAAGCAGGAAAGCGATGCAGGTCAACGATTAGAAGGAGGGCCATCATGTGCTTCAGGCCAAGCGCGCTGACGATGGACGATTCCAACATCCAGAAGGGGACGTGCCCGAGCTGCGGCATGCCCGTGGCCGCCGGGGAGGGCGTGACGGCGGGCACGTGCCCGCATTGCGGCAAGCCGATCCCGATTGAGGTCGACAACGGGCCGGCGGGCGCCGACCTGTCGGGGCAGAGCAAGAGGATCCTCTAGGCGCCTGCAGGGAACGGCTGTCTTCGCGGGACTCGCCTTCGGGCGGGCCCCGCTTTCTCGTTCGGGGCGCTTGCGCCCGGCCCCGCGCTTGCGCCCGCAGCTCACTCGGAGCCGGAAGCCTTCCCCCACATCGCGACGCGGCTCTCCGGGGCGAGGTACATGTCATCGCCCTCTGCCGCGCCGTACGTCTCGTAGAACCCGTCGAGCATCTGGGCGCTCGCGTCCACGCGCAGGTTTGCGGGCGCGTGGGCGTCGGCGAGCAGCAGCCCGGCGTAATCAGGCGAGTACACCGCCGCCCACGACCGGGCGAAACGCCCGAAGAACTCTTCGCGGTCGAAGCCCTCGATAGTGCGGGCATGGGCGAGGACGGCCTGCAGCCCACAGAGGTCTGCGGTCGCCTCGACGCTCACGTCCTCGCCGTCGACGAATGTTCCGGGCAGAACCTCGAACGTCGAGTAGCGCTCGGCGATCCTCTGGCGTATCGCGGTGAACTCCTGAACGTCGGCATCGGCGAAGACCGGGTCGGGACGGCCGTACGCGTCGAACTGGCTGCCCGAGTAGTCGAACGCGTGGCTTATCTCGTGGCCCATGGCGAACCCCATGCCCGCGAGCAGTTCTTCCGAGGTCATCCCCTCGGCGTACGCTGCGCCCGTGACGTAGCCGGGAAAGACGTTGATCGAGTTGCTCACCGGCTCGTAGAAGCAGTTCTGCACGGTGGGCCTGATGTAGAGCCACGTGGCCGACGCCCGTGCCGGCTGGCCTATCAGCGCGGCCTCGAGCCTGTCGTTGTACGCCTTGAGCGCGAGGTAGTTGCCCAGAAGCGTCCCGCCCTCCGCGCTCGGCGTCAGCTTCAGCCCGCCGTAGTCGAAGTAGCCCCCGTCCGGGCGGAGGACGTTCAGGGCCATGTTGTCTATCTTGTCGATGACGGCCTCGCGCGACTCCGCCTCCAGCCAGGGCGTCTCCTCGACGAGTTCTATGTAGGAGTCGATGAGGCCGTTCGCGAGCCGCTCCAGCTCTTCTTGCGCGCCCTCGCCGAGCCCGCGCTCCACGTAGGTCTCGCCAAGCAGCTGGGAGAACGTCTCCGGCTTGTCGCACGCCGCCCACGCGAGCCCGTCGGCCGTGGGCTCCTCCTGACCTGTCGCCGCTCGCGCGTCCGCGTAGTACGACGGGGCGACGAAGTCCGAGCACTCGCGCAGGACCTTCACTGCGGTCATCGTGCGCAAAAGCTCGAAGTTCTCCTCGGTCCATATGCCGTTGAAGGAGGCGAGCCACTCCGGGTACATGACGACGGCGCCCTCGCCCGCGTCTTCGCCGAGCTTGGCGAGCGTCCCGCGCACCGGGAAGTTCGGGCACGCCGCCGCGAGCTCGTCAAACGTTAGGAACTGCACGGCACGCGCCTCGGCGCCGTATCCCGCGTCCCGGTATTTCTCGGGGTCCTCGTCCTTGCCGTAGCCCCTCTCCAGCTCGAACATGCGCCCGGCGGTCTCTGCCGCCCGGTCGGCGTCCTCTGCCAGCGAGAGCAGCACGAGGTCGGCCTCGACGAGGGTGCGCTTGTCCGCCAGCATGAGCTCGTGCGCTGCCCGCGTCTCCTCGTCGCCGGGGTCCTGGTACACTGCGGCGTCAGACTCCGCGTCGGTGAACAGCATGCGCGGCATGACCGCCACGCACATGGCCGACTTCATGTCGGGCGCGCTCGCGGTGGTCTCGATCCAGGGGCTGAACGGGAAGCCGTCGGAGAGCAGCACCGCCTCGAGCTCGTCGAGCGACTGCGCGTCGAGGACGGCCCGCAGGTAGGGCTTCAGCTCCTCGGCGCCGGCAGCCTCGCGCGCGTCCACGTCAGCGGCCTGGCCGTAGAGGATGCGCAGCTGCTCCAGCTCGGGGCTTGCAACCGATTCGTCCTTCACGACGGCGGTCACGGCCGCCTGCAGCTCGCCCTGCGCGTCGTCCGCGACCGAGGCGTAGGAGGCGTCCTGATGCGCGGCCGCATAGTCGTAGGCGTAGTGCAGGTACAGGTCGTCCGCGGCGTCGGGCGCTTCGCTGGGCAGGTTGCCGGCGAACACGCTCGAAACCCAGGGCGAGCCGTAGGGCTTGCTTTCGCCCGAAGCGGAAGTTTGCGCCTGCTGCGTGCACGAGACGAGCGCCAGCGCCAATGCGACCGCCGCGAATACCGCCGTTGCTTTCCTGGCCATGGCTTCACCTTCCCACGCGCCGCCCCGGGCGCAATGTCGTCGCCGTACGGTCAATTATACGCGTTCACGCGCTCTCGCGTCCCGCTCGTGTTCCGGAGAACCCGCACATGGCCGGCACGGGCGGCATAACAGGCCCGGCGGCCGGCGGCTGCGCTGGCGCTTAGGCCGCCTTGTCGAGCGATTCGCTGTTCACGGGGAACGTGAAGTAGGTGTCGGGGTACGGCTCGTCCTCCAGCGTGAAGTGCCACCACTCCTCCGCGAGCGGCTTGAAGCCGTGCGCCAGCATCGCGTCGCGCAAGACCATTCGGTTGGCGTACTGCTCGTCGGTGATGCCGGTGTAGTCCGGGTGGCTGAGCTCGCCGAAGTAGTCGAACGTGCCGCCCATGTCCACTTCCTTCTCGGTCGCCATGTCGAAGAGCGTCAGGTCCACGGTCGACCCGCGGCTGTGGCCGGAGTGCTCCATGATGTAGCCCTGGGGGAACAGCACGTCCTTGTCCAGCTCGGGGTAGAAGTACTGCTTCATGCGGGTGTCGCCGGCGTCCTTGGCCCACTCGACGAAGTTCGTCACCGCCATCTGCGGTCGGTAGGCGTCGTAGATCTTCAGGCGGTAGCCCTTGGCCGCAAGCTCGTCGCTGACGTCCTTGAGCGCCGCGGCCGCCTCCTTGGTGAGGAACGCGAGCGGCTCCTCGTAGCCGTCGATGCGGTCCCCCACGAAGTTGTAGGTGGAGTAGTAGCGTATCTCGAGTATCGCGTCGGGCACGGCCTCGGAGAGCAGCACGAAGCCAGACGGGTCGTCAGAGAGCGCGACGCTGTCATCAGCCTCCTGCGAGGCGGGGCTTGCCGCCGTAGAGGAGGCGCTTTGCGTGGATTGGCTAGAGTCCGAGGCGGGCGAGCTTCCCGCTGCCGACGATCCTGCTGTCGCGCCGCCGCAGCCGGCGAGCGCCAGCGCCAACGCGATCGCCGCGGCAAGCGCGGCCATTGCTTTCCGAGTCATGTCTTCCCCTTTCCGCGCGCCGTCCCGGGCGCAGCGCCGTCACCGTACAAGCAGTGATACGCAAGAATGTGACCTTCCATCCCGCCGGTTTTCGCGAGGAACCCGCACGGCCACGGCGGCTCAATTGCAATCGTAAGTCGAACACTGGGGGGTGCGGACAAAATCCTGGACTCCATAGGGAGTCAGGAGGAAGGTCATGCACACCCAAGAAGAAAGAACCAAAGCCGTATACCTGTTCATAGAATGCGGGTTCAACCATGCGGC
>JAFUCC010000115.1 GCA_017459925.1 Eggerthellaceae bacterium | reverse complement strand
GGCACTTTGTCCCACTTTCGCAAAAGTGGGACAAAGTGCCCTGCCCCCATTGTCCCATTTCGGGTATGCCTTTGGCGACGATGCTTTGGAAGGCGATGTCGGGCATTTCGACGTATGCATCGCAAGCCCCGGCATTCCGTTCTGGCACGAGCTGTACGTGCGCGGCGCCGAGCTTTCCGGCGAGCTGATCAGCGAAGTCGAGTTCGCCTGGCGCGAAAGCGCAGAAGACAGCACGTGGGTGGCCATCACCGGCACGAACGGCAAGACCACCACGACCTCGCTCGCAGCGCATGTGTTGCGTGAATGCGGGTTTGCGGCTGATGCCGTGGGAAATATCGGCGATGTGTGCCTCGACGCCGTCGCCGCAGGCAAAACGCGCGTCTACGTTGCCGAGGTCTCGTCTTACCAGCTGTATTCCACCACGCGCTTCGCGCCCGATGTGGCGGTGCTGCTGAACATCACGCCCGACCACATTCACTGGCACCAAACCCTCGAAGCCTACGCCGAAGCCAAATTCAAGGTGCTCGAGAATTTGAACATCTTCCCTGGGGTAATGTTCAAATCGCAGCAAGTTGAACATTACCCCAGGGAAGATGTTCAAATGCGATGCGCGATCCTCGATGCGACAAACGATGTCGTGCGCGCGAAGGTGCGCGAGATGCGCGCGGCAGGGCGCGAAGACTACATCCCCATGGGCACGGCCGATGGCATCCACGGCGACATGCGCGCGAAGTGCGGCGCGGCCAATGCTGCGTTCCTCGACGAGGACGACGTGCTGCATGTGGCGCTTGGCGGCGTCGACCATGCGCTCGGCGCAGCTTCCAACCTGCAGATAAAAGGCGAGCACAATGCCAGCAACGCGCTGGCAGCCGCGGCGGTTGCCGTTGCGCTCGGGGCCGACGATGCGGCCATCGCCCGTGCGCTCGCCAGCTTCAAGCCGCTCGTGCACCGTATCGAGCCGTGCGGTTCGGTTGCGGGCGTCGAGTGCTACAACGACTCGAAGGCCACCAACGTCGATGCCACGCTGAAGGCGCTGCAAGCGTTCCCGGGTAAGCGCGTCGTCATCATGTTGGGCGGCGACGACAAGGGCACCGACCTTTCCGAGCTCGTCGCGGCAACGCACGAGCATGCGGCTGTGGCCGTGTGCTACGGCAAAGGCGGCCCGCGGTTCGCGCAGGCGTTTGCGTCTGCCAAGGCCAATGCGCCCGAAGGCTTCACGTGCCTGACCGCCGATCATATGGAAGATGCGTTCGATGCGGCGCTTTCCGCAGCGGGCGCAGGCGACGTGGTGCTCCTTTCGCCGGCATGCGCATCGTTCGACGAGTTCCGCTCGTTCGAGCATCGCGGCGATGTGTTCAAACAGCTCGTGGCAGCCCGCGCGGAATCGCAGGGCGCGTAACCCATGGCCCGCGAGCGCACATCACGCCCCGTTCCCGCTCCCGACGCGAACGGCCCCAGGCTCGTTTTGCTGCTGGTCGTGTTGGGGCTGACGCTGCTCGGCTTCGTCATGATTTACTCGGCTTCCTCCATTTCGGCCATCACCGAAGAGGGCAACCAGGTCAGCTACCTCACCGACCAGCTCGTGTTCGCGGTCATCGGCGTGGTGGCGGCGTTCGTGCTGTGGAAGGTCATTCCGTATCACATTTGGGCAGGCCCCGCCGTTTGGGTCATCTGGGGCATCGCGGTCGTGTTGCTGCTGCTCACGGCCCTGCTCGGCCTGACCGCGCTCGGCGCCCAACGCTGGCTTCTGCTCGGCCCCATCAGCTTGCAGCCTTCCGAGTTCGTGAAGATCGCGCTCATCCTCATGGCCGCGCGCCTGTTTTCCGACCTCCGCGCGGGCATGGTCGACATGCAGACGTTCATCGTGCAGGTGATCGTGTTGGTCATCGCGCCGACGGGCTTCCTGTTCATCACGCAGTCCGACCTGGGCACGACGGCCATCATCGCCGTGGGCGTGCTGGCGGTCATGTGGCTTGGCGAGGTGCCGCTGCGCACCATGCTGATCACAATCGCGGCGCTCGTGGCGTTTGCGGCGATCGCCGTGTTCGGATCGTCGTATCGCGGCGATCGTTTCCTGTACCTGAACCCGTGGAACGACGGTCAGGGCGGCCAGGGCGCGGGTTACCAGATCATTCACTCGTACTATGCGTTCGCCGAGGGCGGCATCTTCGGGTCGGGTTTGGGCAACTCGCGCGAGAAGTACCTGTACCTGCCCGAGTCCGAAACCGACTTCATCTTCGCCATCATCGGCGAGGAGCTGGGGCTCATCGGCGCCTTGGTGGTCATCGCGGCGTTCTTGGTGCTGCTGTGGGCCGGCTTGCGCATCGCGCGTGCTGCCTCCGACGACTTCGGCGCCATGATCGCCGGCGCGCTGACCATCATGCTCGTGTTCCAAGCGTTCTTGAACATCGGGTGCGCCATCGGCGTGTTTCCGACGACGGGCAAGCCGTTGCCGTTCATCTCGTCGGGCGGCTCGTCGCTGATCGCGTCGTTCATGATGGTGGGCATCATCATGGCCGTGTCCGAGGATTCCGGGAAAGACGTTTTCGAACGCCGCCGCGAGGACCTTCGCGTCGTGCGGCGGGCCGATTAGGGGGTCTCCATGCTGGTCGTGCTTTCAGGCGGGGGAACCGCCGGTCACATCAATCCTGCGATTGCGACTGCCGAGGCGCTGCGCGAACGTGGCGTCGACGTGCGCTTCGCCGGCAGGCCCGTCGGCAACGAGCGCGAATGGGTGACGGCCGCGGGCATTCCCTTCACGCCGTTCGAGGCGGAAGGCTTCCATCGCGGGCATCCGGCCACGCTTGTGAAAGGCCTGGCCATCGATGCGAAAAGCACGAAGCGCGCCAAGCAGTGGTTCGCCGAGATCAAGCCCGACGTGGTCGTGGGCTTCGGCGGGTACGTCTCCATCCCCGTGGGGCGCGCGGCGGTGCAGATGGGCATTCCGCTGGTCATTCACGAGCAGAATTCGGTCATGGGTTGGACGAACCGCTACCTGTCGGGCAAAGCGCGTGCCGTCTGCCTGACGTACGAGCATGCGAAAGCCGGCGTGAAGGACGCCTCGAAGGTCACGTTGACCGGGTGCCCCGTGCGCGAATCGGTGTTCTCGACGACGCGTGAAGAGGGCCGCGACCTTCTGGGCATTCCCGATGACGCGCGCATGTTGCTCGTCACGGGCGGAAGCAACGGAGCGCGGCACCTGAACCAGGCGCTGTGCGCCATGAAAGACGAGCTCCTGTCGCGCGAGGACCTGCGCATCGTGCACGTCACCGGCCCGAAAGAGCTCGACGCTGTCGTCGACGCGCTGGCGCTTGCTCCCGAAGAGCAGAAGCGCTGGCGCTTGCTCGGGTACACGAACGACATGCCCGCTTGCATGGCCGCAGCCGACGCCATAGTCTCGCGCGCCGGCGCCTCGTCGCTCGCCGAGATTTCCGCGCGTGCCATTCCCGCCGTGCTCGTGCCGTTCCCGTTCGCGGCCGAAGACCATCAGACCACGAACGCCCGCGCGTACGTGGAGGCAGGTTGCGCCCGCATGATCGCCGACGACCAGGTGGAAACGCCCGAGTTCGCACGCTTGGTAACCGAGCTCGTCGACGACGCCGACTTGCGCGCTTCCATGACCGCGGCAGCCCGCGCGCAGAACACCGCCAACGCCGCCACCGCCGTCGCCGACATCGTCATGCAAGCCCCAAATTGAACATCACCCCAGGGACGGTTGGGGTTGAACATCACCCCAGGGAAGATGTTCAATTTGTCGGGGCTTAATCTTTGCGTAGGAGCTCTCCCTCAAATTGAACATCTTCCCTGGGGTGATGTTCAACCCCAACCGTCCCTGGGGTGATGTTCAATTTGAGGCTTGCCGCTTCCCACGGATAGCTTCCGCATAATCTGTGCCTATTGGCGCACGGGCGGCGTTCTCACTCTATAATCGTTCCAACACGACGAGACCAGGGACGGGTTATGAGCGAGAACAGCATTCAATCAGTGCATTTCATCGGCATCGGCGGCGTGGGCATGAGCGGCATCGCACGCGTGGCGCACGATCAGGGCATGCGCGTGACCGGCTCCGACATGAAGGAAAGCCGCTATACCAAGCAGCTTGTCGAAGCGGGCGTTCAGGTGTTCATCGGCGAGCACAAGCCGGAGAACATCCCCGGCACCGGCGCCGAAGACGGCCCCGATGTCGTCGTCGTCACCACGGCGGTGCTCGAGAACAACCCCGAGCTCATCGCCGCGCGCGAACGCGGCCTCACCATTTGGCACCGCGCGCAAATGCTCGCGCGCCTGGGCGTCGGCCTCGACACGGTTGCCGTGGCAGGCACGCATGGCAAGACCACGACCTCGTCGATGGTCGCAAGCGCCATGGACGCCATGGGCCTCGACCCCACGTTCCTCATCGGCGGCATCGTGCGTTCGTACGGCACGAACGCGCATTCGGGCACTGGCCGCCATTACGTGGTGGAAGCCGACGAATCCGACAAGTCGTTCCGCTACCTGTCGCCGGCGGCGGCGCTCATCACCAACATCGAAGCCGACCACCTCGACCATTACCGCGACCTCGACGAAATCCGCGAGAAGTTCGCGGCGTTCATCTCGATGGTTCCCGCAGATGGGCCGGTCGTCATTTGCGGCGAGGACGAATCGCTCGTGGCGGTCACGGAATCGACCGGTCATGCGTACAAAACGTACGGCTTCGGCGAGGGTTTCGACATACAAATCGTGAAGTACGAGCCGCACGGCGTCGGCAGCGATTTCGCGGTGAAGCTTCCGAACGGCGAAGTTGTGGAATCGTGCGTTCCGCAAAATCCCGGGCGCCACAACGTGCTGAATGCGGCGGGCGCCATCGGGCTCATCGACGCGCTGGGGTTCTCGGCGGCCGAAGCCGCGCAGGCCATGCGCTCGTTCGGCGGCGTGAAGCGCCGGTTCGACCTCGTGGGCGAAGCGGCGGGCGTTACCGTGATCGACGATTACGCGCATCATCCCACCGAAATCGCGGCCACCATCCAGGCGGCTTCCAAGCTGGACTATTCCCATGTGCACGTGCTCTTCCAGCCGCATCGCTATTCGCGCGCCCCGCTGTTCTGCGAGGTGCTGCACGACGAGTTCGGCGCGGCGTTCGACGCTGCCGACACGGTCACGTTCATGGACGTGTACTCGGCGGGCGAGGCGCCTGTCCCGGGCGTCACGGGCAAGACGTTTTTGCAGGTCGTGCTCGACCACGAGGGGCACCCGCCCACCCACTACGTGCCGCGCCGCATCGACGTGGTACCGCACATGGCCGAGCTGGCGGGCGAGGGCGACCTCGTCATCACGATGGGCGCGGGCGACGTGACGGCCATCGGCGGCCAGCTCGTCGGCGCGCTGCAGGAGCAAGCGCGCTAAGTGGCGAACAGGAACGACAGGCGCACCCGTACGTCTTCGCGCGGCTCGGCCTCGCGTATGTCGTCGCGCTCGTCGTCGCGAGGCGAAACGCCAGCGCGCACGTCATCGCGCAGCGAATCGCAGCCCACGGCACGCACCTCTTCGCGAGGCACGCGCGAGAACCGGGCGGATCGCACGCGCGCGGGTTCCGCTTCCACGCGTCCTTCGTCGAGGCGGTCTGGCGCGAATCGCCCTGCTCGTCCCTCGGCACGCACGTCCACCCGTTCGACGCGCGCCGCGCGCACGAGCTTCGAAGATTTGCTCGATATCGAGAACGTCAATCGCCCTGCGCAAACCATGTTTGCCGTGCCCGGCGGGCGCTACGATGGCCCGACGCTCGAAGAGGGCGAGCAAAGCCGACCGGAGTTCGTGTCGACGAGCGTCGGCGAACTGCGGCGTGCCGAGCGCACCGAGCGTGCCGAGCGGCTGCGCAAGTCCTCGCGGCGCTACCTCATGCGCTTCATTATCATCATCGGCGTTGTCGTGGCGCTGCTCGCAGGGTGGGCGGCGCTGTACAACTCACCGGCCTTTTCCATCGAGAACGTGCAGGTCAACGGCGTGGAGCACCTGACGAACGACGAGGTGTCGCAGCTCGCGAACATACCGGCTGGCGCCACGCTGCTTCGCATAGACACCGACGCCATCGCCGATCGCATGAAGCAAACCGCCTGGGTCGAGGATGCCCAGGTGAAGCGCGTCTTCCCGAACACCCTCGAAATCGATGTGACCGAGCGCGCGGTGCAGGCCATCGTGGAGATTCCCACCAGCTCGGGCAGCGCCGTGAAGAGCTGGGCCATCGCCGAAGACCATATGTGGCTCATGCCCATTCCCGAGGCTGGTTCCGAGGGCGCCAAGACCACGAGCCAGAAGATTTACGAGGATGCCGAGGCGGCGCTTCACATCGTGGACGTTCCCTTTGGCACCAAAGCCGAAATCGGCCAGATTTGCGCCGATAGCAACGTGAACAACGCGCTCGACATCGTCAACGGCATGACGACCGAGCTTTCGGGCCGCGTGGTGAAGGTGTCGGCCGCCGGCCCCGCCGAAACGACGCTCGTCCTCGACAACGGCGTGGAAATCGCGTTCGGCAAGGCCGAGGACATCCGCGACAAGGAACGCGTCATCCTGAAGATTCTCGAGGACAACCCCGACGGCGTGGCCTACATCAACGTCCGCATGGTCGAAAGCCCCACCTGGCGCGCTGTGTAGCAAAGTTGAACGTCACCCCTGGGGTAATGTTCAATTTGAACATTACCCCAGGGGTGACGTTCAACTCAAGCGCTTCACCGCCTCCGCCACAAGGCTTTCCAATTTGGCATTTACATGCGTTTACGTTGCAAATAGAGTCTCATCGTGTACAATCATCGTGGTTTTATATGACTTGTACCAAAATGCAGTTCAAACGGCCATACGAGTAGGGGAGTGCAGACATGCCTATCAATCTAGCGTCCGAGCATCTGGCGGTTATCAAGGTCGTCGGCGTCGGCGGCGGCGGTACGAATGCCGTTAACCGCATGGTCGAAGCCGGCGTGCAGGGCGTCGAGTTCATCGCTGTGAACACCGATCGCCAAGCGCTGCTCATGTCGGACGCCGACAAGACCATCCACATCGGCGAAGACCTCACCCGCGGTCTGGGCGCTGGCGCGAACCCCGAGGTGGGCGCGCAGGCAGCCGAGGAAAGCCGCGACGAGATCCGTCAGGCGCTCGCCGAAGCCGACATGGTGTTCGTCACTGCTGGCGAAGGCGGCGGCACGGGCACGGGCGCGGCGCCTGTCATCGCGCAGATCGCCCGCGAGGAAATCGGCGCGCTGACGGTGGGCATCGTCACCAAGCCGTTCTCGTTCGAAGGCCGTATGCGTCGCAACCAGGCTGACCAGGGCGTCGAGCTCCTCAGCCAGAAGGTCGACACGCTCATCGTCATCCCGAACGACCGCCTGCTGGAAGTCGTCGACAAGAAGACGAGCATGCTCGACGCATTCCGCATCGCCGACGACACGCTGCGCCAGGGCATTCAGGGCGTCACCGACCTCATCACCATCCCCGGCCTCATCAACCTCGACTTCGCCGACATCCGCACGGTCATGAAGGACGCGGGCACGGCCATGATGGGCATCGGCATCGCCACCGGCGAGAACCGCGCCCTCGACGCCGCGCAGCAGGCCATCAACTCCAACCTGCTCGAAACCACCATCGCAGGCGCCTCCCGCGTGCTGTTCTCGATTGCCGGCGGCCCGGACCTCACGCTCGCCGAGGTCGACGCCGCGGCCCGCACGGTCGAGGCTTGCGCCGACGAGAACGCCAACATCATCTACGGCCAGATCGTCGACGAGTCCATGGGCGACGCCGTTCGCATCACCGTCATCGCCACGGGCTTCAAGGCCGACGCCTTCGAAAGCCGCCGCGACTACTCGCGCAAGGACCTGTTCGCCAGCACCGCGCAGGATTCTGCCGCCAACGGTTCGGCCGCCATCGCGCAGGCTGCCGCTCAGCCGGTTGCCACGCCGCAGCCCGCGGCTCCGCGCACGACCATTCCGGCCGGTGCGCGCCTGTCCGACGAGGATTACATCCCCGACTTCCTGAAGCGTCGTTAGGAATGGCTGCGCAGCTTCCAAAGCCGCAGTTGAATGCGCTCCCTCTGGGGGCGCATTCTGTTTCTGCGCTCACTGACGAGGCGCTGTTCGACGCGTGTGGCGTGCGCATTGCGTTCACGGGGCGCGAAGGCGGCGTCAGCACGGGGCCGTACGCGTCGCTGAACACGGGCGACCATGTGGAAGACGACCTTGCATGCGTGGCGCGAAACCGCGAAATCGTGCTGGAAGCGCTGGGGTTTCAGGGCGCTCCGCTCGTGGTGCCAAAGCAGGTGCACGGCACGAGCGTCGTGAAGGTGCCAGCTGCAGGCGATGCTCCGCAGGCGATGGAAGAGGCTGCCGCAGGCGCTGATGCCGTCGTGGTGGAGGCGCCCGAAGTCGCGGCGCTTCTGAACTTCGCCGATTGCCTGCCTTTGATCATCGTGGCCCCAAGCGGGCGGTTTGCCGTCGTGCACGCCGGCTGGCGCGGGGCATTGGCAGGTATTGCCGGCAAGGCTGCGCGCGAGCTTGCCCAGGTGGAAGGCGAGGGGAGCGCAGCTGGCTTCAACGCGTACATCGGCCCGCATATCCGCTCGGAGTGTTTCGAGACGAGCGAGGACATCGCCGCGCAGTTCGCCGACGCATATGGCGCGGAGTTGCTTGCCGATGCCCGTCACGTCAGCTTGGCGCAGGCCGTTTCCACCGATTTGGCGCGCGCGGGCTTGACGCGCGAACGCATCGCCGATGCAGGTATCTGCACCGTATGCAACTCCGATCGCTACTTCTCGTACCGCGCTGCCGACGGCGTATGCGGCCGCCATGCCGCCATCGCAATCCGCCGCGCAAATTGAACATCACCCCAGGGAAGATGTTCAAATTGGCTTAATTGAACATCTTCCCTGGGGTGATGTTCAATTTGCGCAAACGAAAGGGAAAAGGGGCTTTATGGGAACCAAGGAACGATACAGCGAAATTGCCGCCGAGGTGGTCGCGGCGTGCGAACGTGCGGGCCGTGCGCCTGAGGAAGTCACGGTCGTCGCCGTCTCCAAAACCGTCGGGCCCGACGAGGTGGCGAATGCCATCGCGGGCGGCGCGCGCAACTTCGGCGAGAACAGGCCCGACCAGCTCATGCTGAAGGCCGATCAGTTCACAGACGCCACGTGGCATTTCATCGGAAACATCCAGTCGCGCCGCATCCGCGACATCGTCGGGCGCGCCACGCTCGTCCACTCGCTGTTCGAAGAGCGCCACGCGCGCAAGATCGACGAGGTCGCGCGCGAGCGCGGCATCGTGCAAGACGTGCTTTTGGAAGTGAACGTATCGGGAGAGGAGAGCAAGTCGGGCCTTGCCCCCGCCGACGTGCGCGCCATGCTGCAAACATGCGCCGAGCTGCCGAACGTGCGCGTGCGCGGCCTCATGACCATGGCCCCGCTTGGCGACATGGAGGCAGCGCGAGCGGCGTTTTACGGCTTGCGCGAGTTGCGCGACGAGCTTCAAGCCGACTTCCCGGGCCTGACCGAGCTTTCCATGGGCATGACCGACGATTGGCCCATCGCCATCGAAGAGGGCGCCACCATCGTCCGCATCGGCCGCGCCATTTTCCAACAGTAACCACGCCGCAAGCTTCGTGAGAGTTTTCGGCACGTTGCGTTGCAAGGCCGACTGTTCGGGTACTATATACAGCAGCTGACATTCAAGTGAAACGGGTGATTCCATGGCAAACATAGCAGACAGCGCCGCTAATGCGTTCGACGGGCTGAAATCCCGCCTCGGCTTCGGCCGCAAGGACGAGGAATTCTACGACGACGATTACGCCAACGACGAGCCGTACGACGATTACGCCGACGACAGGTACGACGAACCGGTCACAAGCGCGTACCGCCCCATCACCACGTCGCGCTCCTCGCGCTCGAGCCGCTTCGGCCATGGCGAAAGCGCCGCTTCGAACCTCGTTTCCATCGACGACGTGAAGGCCAACACGCCGCTGCCCGACCGCTATGGCCGCGATTCCGATCGCTACCAGGGCTCCTCGCGTTCGAGCTACGAGCCTGCCGCCGACACGGCGCCGCGCGCGTCGCGCTCCGAAGGCTACGACTCGTTGTTCGAGCCGACCGAGACCCCGACGTTCACCCCGTACGACCCGTACGATGCGTATTCGACTTCCAGCTCCTCGCCGTACACGACGACGCGCCCGCTCACGGTCATCAAGCCGGTCGTATATGGCGACGTCGAGCGCGTGGCCCGCGCGGTCAAGTCCGGCGACGTGGTGGTGCTCGTCATGCGCAACACGCCCGTCGACCTGGCCAAGCGCATCCTCGACTTCTCGTTCGGCGTGGCAAGCGCCCTCGATGCGAGCGTCGAGTGCCCCGGCGAGCAGGTGTTCGCCATCGCCAAGGGCGCCGGCCTCACCGAAGAAGAGAAAACGCGCCTGCGCAACCAAGGTGCGCTGTAAATGAGCGCGCGCACAACCTTCGTCATCGTCGGCGGGGGGAAGATGGGCGAGGCCATCCTGTCGGGGTGGCTTGCCAGCGACGCAACGCCTGCCGACACCATCGAAGCCGCCGACATCGTGGCCGTCGACCCGACGCCCGAGCGGCGCGCGTACTTGGAAGAATCCCACGGCATCGCGTGCGTGGCCGACGTGGCAGACATTGCCGCCGATGCCAAGCCCGATGTGGTGGTGCTTGCCGTCAAGCCCCAGGTCATGATGGGTGTTTTGGAATCTATCGCCCAGCTTCCCGCATTCCAGGGCGCAGGTGCGGCAGATGCTCCGCTGTTCGTGTCGATTGCAGCCGGCCTCACCACCGAGCGCATTGCCGCGGCCTTGCCGCAAGACGCCCCGCTCGTGCGCGTCATGCCCAACATGCCGCTCATGGTGGGCGCGGGCGCATCGGGCGTGTGCGGCGGCGCTCATGCGACGCCCGAGCAGGTTCAATACGTGGCCGACCTGTTCGGCTGCCTGGGCCGCGCGGTCGTGGTCGACGAATCGAACATGGATGCCGTGTGCGCCGTCAGCGGTTCCGGCCCGGCGTACGTGGCCGCGCTCGTCGAGCATCTGCGCGACGCCGGCGCCGCGCAAGGGCTCGATCCCGACCTGGCCGAGGTGCTGGCACTTCAAACCGTGCTCGGCACGGCGCGCCTCATCGACGAAACGTCCCTCACGCCGCAAACGGCGCGCGAGGCGGTCTGCTCGCCCGGCGGCACGACGCTCGCCGCGCTCGACGCCATGAACGAGCAAGGGTTTTCCCAGGTCATCGATGCAGGAGTTGCAGCCGCCATCAGGCGTTCCAAAGAACTCGCCGCAATGTGACAAGCAGCAATGTGCCAACCTGACCAGGTCACGTCGACACGCTACCTAAGGAGTTTCGCAGCAGCATGATTCGCGCACTACTTATCGGGCTCACCAACGCTTACACCACCATCATCTTCATCTACGTCATCATGTCGTGGATTCCCAATTCCACCGGCATCGTCGGCGACGTGTACCGCGTGCTCGGAAAAATCTGCGATCCGTACCTCAACCTGTTCAAGCGGCTGATTCCGCCTATTGGAGGTATGGTGGACGTAACTCCCATCATTGCGCTGCTTGTTTTACAATTGGTCGTGCGTTTTATAGTTGGCATTTTGTAATCTTTATCTATACTGAACTGGTAAGCGTGAAGCGAACACGAAAGGGTTAATCATGGCGATCACCGCAGCAGACATTCAAAACGTGAGTTTCTCGATCGACCGCAAGGGTTACGACGTCGACGAGGTTGATGTCTTCCTCGAGCATGTCGCCGACGAAATCGACGCCCTGAACCGCCTCATCGCCGACCTCGAGTCGCAGCTCGCCAACGGCGCCGCCGACGACGCCCAGCCCGCTGAAGACGCCGAGCCTGCCGAAGACTTCGCAGCGGCCGATTCTGCCGAGGTCGCTGGCCTGCAGGCCCGCATTGCCGAGCTCGAGTCGCAGCTCAGCGAGAAGTCCGCAAACGACAACGCCATTTCGCAGGCCCTCATCGTGGCTCAGCGTTCCGCCGACGAGGTGCTCGCCAACGCCCGCACCGAGGCTTCCAACATCATCAAGGACGCCGACGAAGAGGCCGACCGCATCATCGGCAAGGCCGAGGCCGACCGCCTGCGCATCGCCGAGTCCATCCGCTCGCTCGAAACCGACCGTTCCGATGTGCGCGCCGAGTACCGCGAGATGCTGGCGAACTTCATGGCCGACGCCCAGAAGAAGCTGGCCGAGATCGATGGCGACGCCCGCCGCGCCGCTGCCAGCGCCCAGGCTCGCAACGACGCCGGCGCCGCCAACTACGCGCCTGCCGCTGCTGCTGCCGCTGCGCCGGCTGCAGTCGAAGGCGCCGCTCCGGTCGCCGCGGTCGCGCCCGCTGCGAGCGGCTACATCGACAAGGACTTCTCCGGTTACGGCGATGCCGATGCCGGCTTCGAGTTCGATATCGACTAAGCTGCAGGTTGAATTGCATTTCTGCGGGGCGCTTTCGGGCGCCCCGTCGTGTATCTAGGGGTATTCATGGAACAACGTGAACTGAACGAGCTTCTGGCCGCCGTGGCGGCAGGCGAGGTCGCGCCCGAAGAGGCGGCGGTGCGGTTGCGCACCGAGCCGTTTTCCGATTTGGGGTTTGCGAAGGTCGACCACCATCGAGGCATTCGTCAAGGTGCTTCCGAAGTGATTTACGGGGCGGGGAAGACGCCCGACCAGATTGCCGACATCGTCGCGAACATGCTCGACGCCGGGCAAGAGCGCGTGCTGATCACGCGTTTGGAGCCTGCGTCGGCCGAGGAAGTGCAGCAGCTGTTGTCGGACGGGCTCGCGTTCGAAGGCGACGAAGGCGACGGCGCGTCGGGCGATGTTCCCGACATGCCCGTGTTCACGTACTACGACCTGCCGCGCGTGGCCACGGTGGGCGAGGCGCCCGAGCCCGATGGCAGGGGGCCCGTCGTCGTGGCGTGCGGCGGCACGAGCGACATTTACGTTGCCGAAGAGGCGGCGCTCACCGCCGAGATGATGGGCAACGAGGTCGTGCGCCTGTACGATGTGGGCGTTGCGGGGCTGCACCGTTTGCTCGCGCATGCCGACGAGCTTGCGCGTGCCCGCGTGGTCGTGGCCGTTGCCGGCATGGAGGGCGCTCTGCCTTCGGTCGTGGGCGGCCTGGTGTCGTGCCCGGTCATCGCCGTGCCCACGAGCGTCGGCTACGGGGCCTCGCTCGGCGGCGTGGCTGCGCTGCTCGCCATGCTGAACTCGTGCGCCTCGGGCGTGTCGGTCGTCAACATCGACAACGGCTTCGGCGCCGGATACCAAGCCAGTCTCATCAACCACAATTGAACATCACCCCAGGGGTAACGTTCAAAATGAACATCACCCCAGGGGTAATGTTCAAAACGAGGGGAGCCATTATGCAAATGTATTTCGATTTCACGAAGGGCGCGCGCCGCGCCGACATCCTCGACCAGCTGCGCGCGAAGCTCGACGACGCGGCATGGGCCACCGTCACGACCGATGCCATGAAGGCCGGCGTGCCGAAAGCGCATCATCACGGCATCGTCGAGGTGCGCGAGACCATTTCCAACCTCGTCATGTCCCAGGCCGTGAAAGACGACCTCTTGGCGGTGTACGAAATCTTGGCGCAAGCTGAGGCTCAGGTGCACGAATGCGAGGTCGACCACACGCACTTCCACGAGGTCGGCAACGGCGAGGCCATCCTGAACACGCTCATCATCTGCTGCGCGTTCGACTACCTGAACCCCGACTTCGTGGTGGCGACTCCCGTTCAGACGGGTAGCGGCCAGGTTGAGTGCGCGCACGGCCTCATGGACATTCCCGCGCCCGCCACGGCCGCCATTCTGGCCACGGGCATTCCCACCTGCGAGGAAAAGCTGGAAGGCGAGCTTTGCACGCCCACGTCCGCAGCCATCATCAAGCATTTCGTCAACGAGTTCCGCAGCTTCTAAAAGGGCGCATGTCAACCTTGTAAAGCGGAAACGCCTGCCGTTCAGCTGCCGCTGCCTGCGCGTATAATGATGCGGTTAGTCATGTAATGGAAAGCAGGTGCTCATGGCGCAACATGTGACCGAGCGGGATGTGCGCGACATTGCCGAATACACGCGCATCCACCTCGACGAAGACGAAGTGAAGCAGATGACGGTCGACTTGAACGACATCATCGAAAGCCTCAAGCCCATAACCGAATACGATTTGGAAGGCGTCGAGCCGACGTTCCACCCGATCGGCAGCCTGTCCAACGTCATGCGCGAAGACGTGGAAGTGCCCGGCTTCACGCAGGAGGAGGCGCTGGCCAACGCGCCGGCGCGCCAGGACGATTGCTTCCTCATCCCTTCCATCCTGGGCGAAGGGGGCGACCGATGAATAATCAATCACCTCGGAGGAAATTGATTATCGGCGAAGGGGGCGACCGCTAATGGCGAACGAACTTGCCAACGAGCTCGCGACCATGGGCATCCGCGAAATCCAGGCGGGCCTCATGAACGGGGAGTTCACGGCGGTGGAAGTGGCCGAGGCGTCGCTCGCGCGCATCGCCGAGCAAGACACCGACGTGCATGCGTTCCTCGAAACCACCGACGAGCTGGCCGTCGAAGCCGCCGAGAAGATCGACTTGGGTCTAGAATCGGGCATCGACATCACGACCATCGGGCCGCTGGCCGGCGTGCCCGTCGCGTACAAGGACAACATGAACCTGAAGGGCACGCACACCACGTGCTCGTCGCGCATGCTCGAGAACTACGTCGCGCCCTACACGGCCACGAGCGTCCGCAACACGCTGGAAGCCGGCGCCATTCCGCTCGGCAAGCTGAACATGGACGAGTTCGCGTTCGGCTCTTCCACCGAGACATCCGCGTTCGGCCCCACGCGCAACCCGTGGGACCTCGAGCGCGTGCCCGGCGGCTCGTCGGGCGGCAGCGCGGCGGCGGTCGCAGCCGGCCTGGCGACCGTCACGCTCGGTTCCGACACGGGCGGCTCCATCCGCCAGCCGGGCAGCTTCACGGGCACCGTGGCGGTGAAGCCGACCTACGGCGTGGTCAGCCGCTACGGCATCGTCGCGTTCGGCAGCTCGCTCGACCAGGTGGGCCCGTTCGCCCGCTCGGTCGAAGACGCCGCGCTCACGCTGAACGCCATTTCGGGCCATGACCCGCTCGACTGCACGAGCCAGCCGATCGACACCGACTTCACGGCGAATCTCGCCGAAGGGGTCGCGGGCATGCGCATCGGCATCGTCCCCGCGTTCATGAACGCCGAGGGCCTGACTGCCGAGGTGAAGGCCAAGGTGGAAGAAGCTGCCGAGCACTTGCGCGCAGCCGGCGCCGAGCTCGTGGAAGTCGACCTTCCCAACGCGCAAGCGGCTATGAGCGCCTATTACGTGCTCGGCCCCTGCGAGGCGTTTTCCAACCTTTCGCGCTTCGACTCGGTGCGTTACGGCTATTGCGATCCCGGCCACAAGGACCTGGGCGGCCAGTACGAGGCCAGCCGTGCGAAGGGCTTCGGCCCCGAGGCGCGCCGCCGCATCATGCTGGGCAGCTACCTGCTTTCGGCCGGCGTGTACGACAAGTACTACTATCCGGCGCAGCAGGTGCGCACGCTCATCACGGCCGATTACACGCGCGCCTACGAGAAATGCGACGTCATACTCATGCCGGCGAGCCCGCGCACCGCGTTCAAGTTCGGCGAGATCTCCGACCCGACCAGCATGTACCTGTCCGACATGTTCACCATCTCGCTGAACATCGCCGGCAACGGCGGCATGTCCATGCCGTGCGGGCTCGGTGCCGATAGCCAGCTGCCGGTCGGCGTGCAGCTGCAGTCCCCGCAGTTCCGCGACGAGAACATGTTCCGCGCCGCCGCCGCGCTCGAGCTGGTGTACGGCAAGGCGCCCGTCGCCCCCGGTTTTGCAAAATGAGTATCAGGACGTTCCTGCTACTCATTTTCGCAGGAACGTTCCAAAAATGAGTAACAGGAACGTCCTGATACTCATTCGTGAGAAAGAGCGACTATGAAGACGATGGAAGAAGTCCTGCAAGATTGGGAAGCCGTCATCGGCCTCGAGGTTCACTGCGAGCTGACCAAGCTCGAAACCAAGATGTTCTGCGGCTGCAAGCTGGAATTCGGCGCCGAGCCGAACACGCACACGTGCCCGGTCTGCCTCGGCATGCCCGGCGCGCTGCCCGTGCCGAACAAGGCGGCTATCGAGAACATCGTGCTGGCGGGCCTTGCCACCAACTGTGACATCGAGAAGCACACGATGTTCTACCGCAAGGGCTACATGTACCCCGACATGGCCAAGAACTTTCAAACCACGCAGGGCCCGAAGGCATTCTGCATGCGCGGCTGGCTCGACCTTGCCGTCGATGGCCGCGGCGCAGAGGAGCGCCTGTTCTGGAAGGACCTGGCCGAGGGCGAGCAATCTGAAAACATCACTCGCACGGCCGACGGCTACACTGCGCACGTGGGCATCACGCGCATCCACATGGAAGAGGACGCGGGCAAGATGGTGCACATCGGCGGCGGCGAGGGCCGCATCGCGGGCGCCACGCATTCGCTCGTCGACTACAACCGCGCCGGCACGCCGCTGATCGAATTGGTGACCGAGCCGGATTTGCGCACGCCCGAGGAAGCGCGCCTGTTCATGCAGAAGCTGCGCCAGATCTTCCTGACGCTCGGCATTTCCGACTGCTCGATGGAAGAGGGCAGCCTGCGCGCCGACGGAAACATCTCGCTGCGCCGCCGCGGGGCGACCGAATTCGGCACGAAGACCGAGCTGAAGAACATCAACTCGTTCAAGAACCTGCACGACGGCCTGGCGTACGAGATCTGCCGCCAAGCCGAGGTGCTGGAAGAAGGCGGCCAGATTTACCAGGAGACGCGCCATTGGGACCCGTCGAAGAAGCGCACGATCGTCATGCGCGTGAAGGAGACGGCCGACGACTACCGTATGTTCCCCGACCCCGACCTGGCGCCGTACGACCTGTCCGACGAGTTCATCGAGCGCGTGCGGCATAAGCTGCCCGAGCTGCCCGATCAGAAGGCGGCGCGGTTCGCGGGCGATTTCGGGCTGTCAGCCTACGATGCCAGGCATCTGGTCGACCACCGGTTCACGGCCGACTTCTTCGAGGCGGCCTGCGTTGCGGCAGGCTCGCGGGCGAAAGAGCTGGCCAAGCCGCTGGCGAACCTGGCGCTGAACGACATCACGGCGTACGTGAACGCGGGCGAAGGCGTGGACTTTGCGACCACGCCGTTCACGCCCGAGCGCGGCGTGCAGCTCGTGTCGCTTCTGGCGGCGGACGAGATTTCCTCCAAGCAGGCCAAGGAAGTGTTCGCGGCTGTGCTGGAAGAGGACAAGGACCCGCAGGCCATCGTGGAAGAGCGCGGCATGAAGCAGGTGTCCGACACGGGCGCCATCGAGGCCGTCGTCGACGAGGTGCTTGCCGCCAACCCCGACAAGGTCGAGCAGTACCGCGGCGGCAAGACGGGGCTCATCGGCTTCTTCGTGGGGCAATGCATGAAGGCCATGGAAGGCCAGGGCAACCCGAAGCTCATCAACGAGCTGCTGACGAAGAAGCTCGGCTAAGTGAAGACAATGTGAGCGTGCGTCACTTTAGCACTCTACTGTGCTAAAGTGACGCACGTAATTACGCAGATTGAACATCACCCCAGGGGTAATGTTCAAGTTGGAAGAGAGTTGTGAATGGAGTACACGACGCCATCGGGTTTCAGGGACGTGCTCGCCGACGAGGCGGCAGAGCGCGAGCGCATCGCGCGCCGCGTGGCCGACTTGTTCGCAAGCCGCGGGTACGTGCCCATCGAAACGCCGACGCTCGAAAGCATGGCGGTCATGCAGGCGGGCGGGCGCGTGCCGGCCTCGCCGTTCAAGTTCTTCGACGCCACGGGCGACCTGGTCACCATGCGTCCCGACGTCACGCTGCAGGTCGCGCGCATCTGCGCCACGCGCTTGGGCGATGCGCCGGGGCCGTTCAAATTCCGCTACATGCAGCGCGTCTTCCGCGAGACGGAAGGCCAGCTGCGCGCCGACGTGCGCGAGAAGAAGCAAATCGGCATCGAATGCGTCGGCGAGGCTGGCGCGCAAGCAGACGCCGAGGTCATCGGCCTGTTCGCGCAGGCGCTTGAAGCGGCTGGCGTGGCCGATTTCAAGCTGTCGCTCGCCACGGTGGGCGTGCTGCGCGCGCTGCTGGCGGCTTCGACTGCGCCCGAGTCGTGGAAGGCCGACCTGCTCGAAGCGTTCCACACGTCGAACTTCGTGGAAATCGACGCGCTGTGCGACCGCGCTGAAGGAAAGGGCTCGCAGTTCGCGCCCGTCATCCGCGAGCTGGCGCGTATTCGCGGCGGCCGCGAGGCCATTGCCAAGGCTCGCGAGCTCGTGGCGCCGTTCGGTTGCGCCGACGCGCTCGACTCGTTCGAAGAGGTGTACGACCTCGTGGCGGCCGATGGCCTGGGCGAGCGCATCGTCATCGACTTCTCGGTCATGAGCTCGTTCGACTACTACACGGGCATCGTGTTCGAGGCGTTCGCGCCGGGGCTGGGCACGTCGGTCGGCAGCGGCGGGCGCTACGACAAGCTGCTCGCGACCTACGGCGTCGACCGCCCGGCTGCGGGTTTCGCGTTCTATCTGGAAGAGGCCATGGAAGCTGCCGCTGCGCAAGTCGAGCAGGTCGCGTCCGAGCGTCCGCTGCGCGTGGCCGTGCCGAAGGGGTCGCTGAACGCCGATTCCATCGCGGCGCTGGCCGAGGCAGGGCTCGACGTCACCGGCCTCGATGACCCGGGCCGCTCGCTTATCATCAGCAATCCCGGCGTCGACTACATCATCGTGCGCCCGTCCGACGCGCCGATCTTCGTGGAAATGGGCGCGGCCGACTGCGGCATTTGCGGCGAGGATTCGCTGCTGGAAACCGATTCCGACGTGGTGGAACTGGCCGACCTGCGCTTCGGCGCATGCCGCTTCATCGTGGCTGAGCCCGAAGGCGCCGCCGAGCGCACCGCCGAGCATTACCGGCAGCTCGGCAGCATCCGCGTGGCCACGAAGTATCCGCGTATCGCGCGTGCGCACTTCGCGCGTCGCGGCACGCAGGTCGAGATCGTGCAGCTGCACGGCAACATCGAGCTGGGGCCGCTGACGGGCATGTCGGAATGTATCGTCGACATCACGGCCACGGGCACGACGCTGCGTGAGAACAACCTCGTCATCACCGACGAGGTCCTGTCCTCGACGGCGCGCTTCTTCGCCAACGTCGCGTCGTTCCGCACCGACGCGCGCGTACGCGACCTGGCCGAGAAACTCCGCGAGCAATCCGCCGACTGCGCCCTGAAGGTCACCGCCGGCGGTGCGGGAAAGCAAAATGAGTAGCAGGACGTTCCTGCGACTCATTTCCCGAAGCCATGTACAGCTCGTGGCGAATTGCAGAAAATGAGTCGCAGGAACGTCCTGCTACTCATTTCTGCTACTCATTCGCAAGAGAAAGGAACAACATGCGGCGAGTCATTTTGAAAGCGGGCGAGGTGTTCGACAACTCGCACCTGCAGCGCAAGAGCGCGTTCAACGCGCAGGCCATGCAAGTGGCGACCGACATCGTGGAAGACGTGCGTCAGCGCGGCGACGAGTGCCTGCGCGAGCTCACCGAGAAGTTCGACGGCGTGCGCGTCGAGGATTTCCGCGTGTCGCAAGAGGAGTTCGACGCCGCAGTCGCGCAGTGCGAGCCGGCGCTCGCGAAAGCGCTCGAGCAGGCGGCCGACCAAATCCGCACGTTCCACGAGCGCCAGCTCGAGCAAAGCTGGTTCTCGGTGCGCGAAGACGGCGCGCTCGTCGGCGCCAAGGTCGCACCGCTCGATTCGGTCGGCGTGTACGTGCCGGGCGGCCGCGCGCTGTATCCTTCCACCTTGCTCATGAATGCGCTGCCGGCAAGCGTTGCCGGCGTCAAGCGTATCGTCGTGGTGAACCCGCCGCTTGCAGACGGCGGCATCGACCCGGCTATCGCCAAGGCGTGCGAGCTTGCCGGCGTCACCGAGGTCTACCAGGTCGGCGGCGCTCAGGCCATTGCCGCGCTCGCGTACGGCACCGAGCAGATCGCGCCGGTCGACAAGATCACCGGCCCGGGCAACGCGTTCGTCGCGGCGGCGAAGAAGCTCGTCAGCGGCGACGTGGGCATCGACATGATCGCCGGGCCTTCCGAGGTGTGCGTCGTCGCCGACGAAACGGCAGACCCCAGCCTCGTGGCCATCGACCTCATGGCGCAGGCCGAGCACGACCCGCTGGCCACGTGCTACCTGGTCACGTTCTCGGAGGCGTACGCGAACGATGTGGAAGCGGCCATCGAGGAGCACATGAAGGCGACCACCCGCGCCGAAATCACCACGGCGTCGCTCGTCGACCAGGGGCTCATCGTGGTGTGCGCCGACCTCGCGCAGGCCATGGAAGCCGTGAACGTCATCGCGCCCGAGCATCTCGAGCTGCACATCGCCAACCCCATGGACTCGCTCGGCGCCATCCGCCATGCGGGAGCCATCTTCCTGGGCGAGTGGACGCCCGAGGCGGTCGGCGACTACGTGGCCGGCCCCAACCACACGCTGCCGACCGGCGGCACGGCACGCTTTTCCAGCCCGCTGGCGGTCGAGCAGTTCATCAAGAAATCGTCCATCATCCAGTATTCGCAAGCTGCGCTCGCGGCCGACGCGCCGGCCATTGTGGCCATCGCCAAGCACGAGGGCCTCTGGGCGCACGCCCGCAGCGTCGAACTGCGCATGGAACAGTAATTGAACATCACCCCAGGGAAGACGTTCAACTTGAACATCACCCCAGGGATGATGTTCAAGTTAAGTTGAAAGGCAGCGTATGAACACGGTACGACCCGCGGCGCCGCAACTGGCAGACATCGAGCCGTACGACCCGAAATACATTCCCGCCGAGGTCATGATCTCGGCGAACGAGAACGCGCATGACGTGCCCTTCGAGCTGCGCCGCGAAATCGAGCGCGAGGTGCGCAAAGTCGCGTTCAACCGTTATCCAGACCCGCTGGCCAACGACCTGCGCGACCTCATCGCCGAGGCGAACGGGCTCGACCGCGACCAGGTGCTCATGGGCAACGGCGGCGACGAGCTGCTCTTCGACATGGCGCTGGCGTGGGGAGGTCCGGGCCGCACGTTCCTGAACATGCCGCCGACCTTCAGCGTGTACAAGAACAACGCGCAGCTGACGAACACCGCAATCGTCGACGTGCCGCGCCTTCCCGATTTCTCGATCGACGAGGAGGCGGTTATCGCGCGCCTGGCGCAAGGCGACATTGACTACACGATCGTCACCAGCCCGAACAACCCGTCGGGCAACCGCGTGCACACCGCGTTCGTGCAGCGCATGCTCGAGGCGGCCGACACGCTCGTCATGGTCGACGAGGCGTACTTCGAGTTCTCGCGCCACACGGTGCGCCACCTGCTGAACACGTACGAGAACCTGATTATCCTGCGCACGTTCTCGAAAGCGTTCTCGCTGGCCGGCGTTCGCATGGGCTACCTGCTCGGCAGCGAAAACGTGCTGCGCGAGTTCAAGAAGGTGCGCCAGCCGTACTCGGTCGACGCCGTGTCGCAGGCAATCGCGCGCGTGGTGTACGCGAACCGCTCCGAGTTCGAGCGCGGCATCGAGCAGATCATTGCCGAGCGCGGCCGCGTGTTCGACGAGCTGAACGCGATGGAAGGCGTCGAGGCGTTCCCATCCGACGCGAACTACATCCTGTTCCGCCTGGGCGAGGGCATCGACGCGGGCGAAGTGTGGCAGCGCCTGCTCGACGCCGGCGTGCTCGTGCGCGACTTCTCGCGTTCGGCCGGCCTCGAAAACTGCCTGCGCGTTTCCATCGGCGCGCCCGAGGAGAACACCCGCTTCCTAGAAGAGCTCAAAGCCAGCATCGCTTGAACATCACCCCAGGGGTAATGTTCAAGTTGCGTGGGGAAAGGACTTGCATGACACGCACTGCAACCATAACGCGCACGACGAAGGAGACAGACATCCAGCTGACGATCGGCCTTGACGGCGCGGGCGCGACCGATATCACCACGGGCATCGGGTTCTTCGACCACATGCTCGACGCGTTCGGACGCCACGGCCTGTTCGACCTTACGGTCAGCGCGAAGGGCGACCTGCACGTCGACGGCCATCACACGGTGGAAGATGTGGGCATCGTGCTCGGCCAGGCGTTCGCCCAGTCGCTTGGCGACAAGCGCGGCATCGTCCGCTACGGCGACATCGCGCTTCCCATGGACGAAACGCTCGTGCTGGCGGCGGTCGACATCTCCGGCCGTGGCGGCCTGTACTGGCAGATGGACATCCCCTGGCAGATGGTGGGCGAGTTCGATTCCACATTGGCCAAGGAGTTCTTCATCGCGTTCGCCACGAACGCGGGCGTCACGCTGCACGTGCAGCAGCTGGCCGGCGAGAACGTCCACCACATCATCGAGGCGCTGTTCAAGGCGGTCGCGCGTGCTTTGCGCGCAGCGGTCGCCATCGACCCGCAGGCTTCCGACGCACTTCCCACCACGAAAGGTGCCCTATAATGTTCCGCCTGGGAATGAGTAGCAGGACGTTCCTGTGACTCATTTCCAGCAGCCACTTACAGCTCGTGGCGAATTGCAAAAAATGAGTCACAGGAACGTCCTGCTACTCATTCCTAAGGAGCAACGTTGATAGCAGTAGTCGACTACCACAAAGGCAACCTGAAGTCGGTCGAGCGAGGGCTCATCGGCGTGGGCGCGGATGCGCACATCACCGACGATTTGGAAGAGATCCGCAGCGCGCGGGCAATCGTGCTGCCGGGCGTGGGCGCGTACGCCGACGCCGCCAACGCCATGCGCGAACTCGGCCAAATGGATTTGCTGCGCATGCTCATCGCCCAGGGCGTTCCCTTCCTCGGCATCTGCCTGGGCATGCAGCTGCTGTTCGCAGCTGGCGAAGAGCACGCGCAAGGCAAGCCGACCCCGGGCCTCGGCGTCATCCCCGGCATCGTGGGGGCGCTTCCCAAAACCGACGACGAGGGCAACGCGTACAAGATCCCGCATGTCGGCTGGAACAGCATCGAGCTCACGGTGGACAACAGCCCGTTGCTGGCGGGCATCGAAAGCGGCGAGCACTTCTACTTCACGCACAGTTTCGCGGTACCCGAATCGGGTACGACCATCGCCACGACCACGCACAGCACGACGTTCCCAAGCGCCGTCCAATGGCGCCAGTCGTGCTTCGGCGTGCAGTTCCACCCCGAGAAAAGCTCGGATGCTGGCGCGAAGGTGCTGCGCAACTTCGTGGAATACGCCGAATGGAACTAGAGGACTGAATGAGTAGCAGGACGTTCTTGTGACTCATTTTCAGAAACCGTTTACAGCTCGTGGAGAGTTGTAGAGAATGAGTCACAGGAACGTCCTGCTACTCATTTTCAGAAAGAAAGGCCGAACATGTACCTCCTTCCTGCAATCGACATCCTCGACGGCAAGGCCGTGCGCCTGGGCCAGGGCGACTACGAGCGCGTCACCGTGTACAACGACGATCCCGTCGAGCAGGCGAAGATCTTCGAAGACGCCGGCGCCACGTGGCTGCACATGGTCGACCTCGATGGCGCGAAGTCGGGCAACGCCGACAACATCCGCGTGGTCGAGGCCATCATGAACGCCACGAACCTGAAGGTGGAAGTGGGCGGCGGCATCCGCAGTCTGGCCGTGATCGAGCGCTTGGTGAACGCGGGCGCGTCTCGCTGCGTGTTGGGAACGGCGCTCGTGCGCGATCACGAGTTCGCGCACGCGGCGATCATCCAATACGGCGACATGCTGGCAGCGGGCATCGACGCGAAGGCCGGGGAAGTGGCGGTTTCGGGTTGGCTTGAAGGCTCGGGCCTCGACGCTTTCGAGTTTGCTCGCGAAATGTCGGAGTTGGGGTACCGCCACCTGGTGTACACCGACATCGCGCGCGACGGCATGCAGACCGGCATCGACGAGCAGGCGTACGTGCGCATGGCCGAGGCGTTCGGCTACCCGGTCATCGCCAGCGGCGGCGTCGCCGGCATCGACGACCTGGTGCGCCTCGCCGCTGTTTCCGATTCCATCGAAGGCGTCATCGCGGGACGCGCCATCTACGAAGGCGCGCTCATCGTGGAAGAAGCCATCGCCGCCTGCGAAGAAGCGTAGGAATTGAACATCACCCCTGGGGTAATGTTCAATTCGAGCGCGAAGGAGTGAAGGGCAATGCTGACTAAACGCGTGATTCCCTGCATGGACGTGACCGACGGGCGCGTCGTGAAGGGTGTGAACTTCGTGAACCTGCGCGATGCGGGAGACCCGATCGAGCTTGCGCAGCGCTACGACGAGCAGAAAGCCGACGAAGTCATCTTCCTCGACATCACGGCGACGAGCGACGATCGTGCTACCACGGTCGAGCTTGCCAGCCGCGCAAGCGAGGAGCTGCACCTGCCGTACACGGTGGGTGGCGGTTTCCGCAGCGTGGCCGACATCCGCCGCATGATCGCGGCCGGCGCTGACAAGGTGTCCGTGAACTCGGCTGCGGTGAAGGACCCGAGCCTGATCACGCAGGCGGCCGAGGCGTTCGGCACGCAGGCGATCATCGTGGCCATCGACGCCAAGCAAGTCGCCGGCAACCCCAACAAGTGGGAAGTCTACGTGGCTGGCGGCCGCACGCCCACCGGCATCGATGCGGTGGAATGGGCGCGCGAGGCAGCTAAGCGCGGGGCGGGGGAGATCCTCCTCACCAGCATGGACCGCGATGGCAGCCGCGACGGCTTCGACTGCGCGCTGACCCGCGCGGTCGCGCGCGCGGTCGACATCCCGGTCATCGCCAGCGGCGGCGTGGGCGAGCTCGAGCATTTCGCCCAAGGCATCATCGAAGGCGAAGCCGACGCCGTGCTCGCAGCCAGCGTCTTCCACTTCGGCGAGCTGACCGTGCGCCAGGTGAAGGAATACATGCGCAAGCAGGGAATTCCCGTGCGCCTGTAATTTGAACATCACCCCTGGGGTGATGTTCAGGTGGAACAGCGCGCCGACCCGGGTGTTCCACCGCACATGAAAGGGAACGTAGATGAACCCAATCGACCTCGCATACAACGACCAAGGCCTCATTCCCTGCATCGTGCAGGATGCGCAAACCAGGGAAGTGCTCATGATGGCGTGGATGAACGCCGAATCGGTGCAGCTAACGCTCGATCAGCGCACCACCTGGTTTTACTCGCGCAGTCGTCAGCAACTCTGGCACAAGGGCGAGACCAGCGGCAACACCCAGAAGCTCGAAGAGCTGCGCTACGACTGCGACCAAGACTGCCTGCTCGCCCTTGTAACGCCGGCAGGGCCCGCATGCCACACCGGCAACACGACTTGTTTCTATCGATCTTTCTAGCTGCACAAGTATTCTGTTATCGCAGGTGCGTTGTCGGTCGTGAGGCGTGGCAATGAATTAATAGCTCACCCTGTATGCTTAGGGCAATTCGAGTAGCGGCTGCTCGAGCAAACGGTCAATCAGCGTGTGGACAACTTCGGGGTCGCCGAGCTGTACGATGGTTGTCGCGCGTACGCCAGCGTCTTTCGACGATCCTCCGCAAAGATAGATCGTTTCGTTCTTGGTTCCATAGTCGAGTACGATAAACCGGTCGTGGACGAAATCGCCGGTCGAACGCACATCCAGTGGAATGCTCGGGTACTCGTCGCGAAACGCTTCGATGTCTGATGCATGCAGCTTCTTTCCCTTGTTGTCGGTGAATAACATGACTTTCACCCCTTCGGTTGCGTTTGCAAGCAGTTCTAAGGTTCGCGGACTGACGTAGTTATCAACCACAATCAAGCTTTCGCGAGCGAGTTCGTAGATACTCGCGTATGCGGCGGCCGCCTCGATTGGGTGCCCGTCGAGCAACAGAAAGCCATAACGCTCGATAGCTTTGCCGAGCTTTTCCATCACGGTTCCGATTTCGCTTTCGTGCACGGCATCGCCAAGCTCGGCGAGAGCGGCAGCAACGTTGTCCTCGACTTCGTTGAGCTTCCGACGGAGCCGCAAGGTTTCGGCGATGTTGTCCGACACTTGCATTGAAAGCATGAGGAAGTCGCGTTGACCGACGAGGGGCTGGTTTTCAACCACGTAGTCTTTCATTTGCTTAAACAGTCGGATGAGCGCTTTGCTCTGCTTCGTGGCGAGTTCGCCCTTTAGCACAGTCATGAGCATGTAGACGCCCTGCTCGGTGAAGGCGTAGGGGTTGTATTTGAAGTTTGATCCTCGTCCAACTCTGTTCAAGGTCACATTTTGTGACCTTGAAAGAGCGAGCGTCTCGATATCTGTCAGCTGAAATCTGAAATCATCGTCGAACTTCTCGATGTTACGCTGAACTTGCTGGTTAAATGCTTTCGTCGAATACCCGTAGATCTCGGCGAGCTCGAAGTCGAGCATCACCTTTTGCCCGCGAATCTCGTAGATCTTGTTGCGGAGCAACTCCTCGTCGATGATCGCAACAGCGTCAACTGCCTCCTCACCGTGTTCTGCGTCAACAGATTTGGACAAAACGGTCTCTTTGGCGCTCATGGCGTCTCCTCTCCGGCCGCGAGCGCGGCCACTTATTGCGGGCGCAATCCCAGCCGAAACGCACGGCAAAGAAAAAAGCGCCCTATGCGGTTAGAAGAGGCTGTCCCCGAACCGTTCGGGTGAGGGGGCCGTAACACGCTCAAGACAAACTCGCCAGATTGCCCCCAACCTGACTTGAAGAAGCGACGAGCGAAGCATCCTGGGCCACAAATGAAAACGGCATTGGCGCGCATACCCGCGCGCCGCCAGCGGGGTGGGCCACCCGGCTTCCCGTCGCATGTCGATTATAACACACCATGGGAACAAATGTACGTAAGTAATCAGGAAAAGAGCGGGCAAGTTTTTGCTGTCGAGCAATTCGCTCCCGTTCCCGAACCCCTTTGCCTGTTCCGCTTTCTAGGTGCATTTCCGCAATCGCGCTTGCAACTTTGGTAGCATTACCCAACTGAAACCCCACAGGGCTCGGATTGTCGCGCCCTCAGGGAAGAGAAGCGCAGTCTCTCGAAAGGGCGCGAAAGCGTGGGTTTGCCGCTCATAATGTTCCTCGTGGCCCTGGTGGCGTTTGCCATCACGTATGCGCTGGTGTACCCGTCCACGGTCATCGCCAAGAAGCTCGGCGCGGTCGACCTGCCAAGCGAGCGTCGCGTGCACAAGCGCGCCACCACGCGCATGGGCGGCATCGCCATTTTCGGCGGCATCGTCATAACGCTCATCATCGCCTACGCGCTGACAAGCGCCCACATCCTGCCGCACGAGCTGCAGCTTCCGCCCAGGGTAAACGTCGTGGGCCTGTTCGTCGGCATGCTGTTCATGTTCATCTTGGGCTGCGTCGACGACGTGCTGCAGATCCGCGCGCTGTACAAGTTCATCGGCCAGATCATCGCCGCCATCATCGTGACGGCATCGGGCGTCATGCTCTCGGAAATCAAGCTGTTCGGCGGCCCGGGCTTCTTCGACCTTGGCATCATGGCCTGGCCCATCACGGTGTTCTGGCTCGTCGCGTTCGCCAACATCATCAACCTCATCGACGGCCTCGACGGCCTGGCCGCCGGCGTCTGCGCCATCACGTACGGCGCGTTCTTCGTGCTGTCGATGATGAACGGCATCCCCTCTGCGGCGCTCATCGCCGTCGTGTGCGTCGCCGCGTGCCTGGCGTTTTTGCGCTTCAACTTCCACCCGGCGAAGCTGTTCATGGGCGACAGCGGGTCGCTCACGCTCGGCTTCCTGCTGGGGATCGTGTCGCTTCTGGGCATGACCAGGGTGGCCACGATCACGTCGTTGGCTGCGCCTGTCATCATCGCGGGAATCCCCGTGCTCGACACGCTTTCGGCCATCATCCGCCGCCGGCGCGAGCACATTTCCATCAGCGTGCCCGACAAGGGGCACATTCACCACAGCCTCATGAAGGCGGGCTTCGACCAGCGCGGCGTGGTGCTCACCATTTACGCCATCTGCGCCGTGTTCGCGGTGTCGGGCATCGTGGTGGCCGGCAGCAGCGACGTCGTGCGCATCATCGTCGTCATCATCGACCTGGCCGTGGCCGCGTTCCTCGTCTGGCGCTTGAAGCTGTTCGGCGCCGTCTTGGCCCACGTGTACAACCCGGCCGATCGCAAGTCCGGCCGCGCCCGCACGTCCAACCAGGAATTCGACGAAGACATGCCCCAACGCCACCCTGCGCCCGACGGCGAAGAAGAGGCTGGGGAATAGGGATTCGTCAGAAACTGTCTGACGAATCTACAAGGTTCCGACTTCTTAGAAGGCAGCTACCCAAGTAGGAAATGGCTTATGGCTTTGCCGAGCTCTTCCTCGGATGGCAGGGAGGTCACGTACCGCGATGCGAAAAGCCCACGACCGTCCGCTAATGCAGAGTATTTCGCCACGGCACGGTCTCCTTCCGCGCAAAGCACGATGCCAATTGTGGGGTTGTCGTCGCTCAAGGCGACGGTATCGTTGAACAAACGCACGTAGAAGTCCATCTGTCCGACATCGCGCGGATCGAGCTTGCCAGCCTTCAAGTCGATGAGTATATAGCACTTCAGCTTCACGTGGTAAAAGACGAGGTCGACGTAATAATCGGACAGCTCCGAACTCACTCGCATCTGGCGGCCCGCAAATGCGAATCCAGAACCTAGCTCAAGCAGGAATTCCTGCATGTGGTCGATTAGCGCCTGCTCTAGATCAGATTCGTGCAGTGATGTTGGCTCGGGTAAGCCGAGGAAGTCGAGTACGTAAGGATCCTTTACGCCTAGCGCTGCCGATGGGTCGAAGTCGCCTTCGTTGCTTACGCTGGTTCCGTCTTTTCCTGGCACGTTGCTATTCGTCGCGAGCGAACGCTCGTAGCAAAGCAAATGTATCTCCCGCTCCAGTCGTCGTGAAGACCAGTGAGCATTTGCGGCAGCAGTCTCGTAGTATGCGCGCCGATCTTGGCCGTCAACACGCATGAGAATGCGGTAGTGGGTCCAGCTCAATTCGCTACGCAATGCGTAGCGATTCCTGTATGCGCGATAAAACTGCCTCATGTTCTTAAGGTTTGCGCTCGTAAACCCCTTGCCAAATTCTTTCGTAAGCCTCTCCGACAAGAATCCAATCAGTTGCTTGCCATACTCGCCGCGTTCACCGACTGCCTCGTGGATACGACGTCCGATTTCCCAATAGGCGAGTACCATCTCGTGGTTTACAGATGCTGCTGCGCGGCTTCTTGCCTGAGTCAGTACGTTGCGAATTCCTTCGTAAACAACCTGATCTCTATTGATGGCTAGCAGATCATCGTTGTTGTTGCTCATAAAGCAGTCCTTTTCTGTATGTAGTGCGGCGAATCCCGAAAAGGTGCCTGGCACCTTTTCGGGATTCGCGACGGATGCCGTCAGTCGAAGAAGTTCAGGACGAGCGAGATCATGGCCTCCTTCTCCTCTGGGCGGGATTCGGCGATCATGATGGTGAGCGCCGCGAGCGTGCTGTCGGGAATCCGCTTGCGTGACCCGTGGAACAGCGCGCCGTTCTTGTTCAAGAAGTACAGGAACATGGCGGCGCCAATGCGCTTGTTTCCGTCGCTGAAGCTGTGGTTCTTCACGATGAAGTACAGCAGGTTGGCTGCCTTTTCTTCGACCGAAGGGTACATGTCGACGTCGTCAAAGCTCTGGTACACGGCGCCGAGGCTGCCCTTGAACGACTCGTCCTTTTCGTTTCCGAACAAGTCGCTCTCGCTTCCGAACTTCATGCCGTCGATGAACGCTCGGCACTCCTCGTAAGACAGCTGGTAAACGTCGCGCGTGCCGGTGGGGCGGGGGAGCGTCTGGTGGTCGTAGTCGTCGAGCAGGTCGAGCGCCTTGGTGAAGCTGCCCACAACATCGAGTATTTGTGTTGCGTCGAGATCGCCTTCGAGGCGCTTCATCACCTGAGCGACTTGCCCGAGTTGTGCGAGGCGCCGCTCGTTCTCGGTATGCCCCTCTATGATGTGCTTGCGCAGCACCTGCGTCGCCCATTGTCTGAACTCGACGCCGCGCTGGGACTTCACGCGGTAACCGACTGAAATGACGACATCAAGGTTGTAGTACTTGACTTTGTAGCTTTTGCCGTCTGACGCAGTTGTCAAGGATTCCTTGACAACTGCTAGATGCGACAATTCCCCCTCTTTGAAGCAGTTGTTGATATGCAGGCTAACGTTTTGCTTAGTGGTTGAGAAAAGCTCGCTCATCTGGGCCTGCGTGAGCCATACGGTGTCGTTTCCGATTTCCACCGGCAGGCTCACCTGGTTGTCGGACGATTCGAACAAAACGATCTCTTCGGCGCTCATGGGCGTCTCCCTCCCGGCCGCGAGCGCGGCCACTTATTGCGGGCGCCGCCATCGCCGAAGCGCTCGGCAAAGGAAAAGCGCCCTATGCGGTATGAAAAGGCTGTCCCCGAATCGCACGGGTTAGAGGGCCGCAACATGCTCAGACAAACTCGCCAGATTGCCCCCAACCTGACTTAAAGAAGCGACGAGCGAAGCATCCTGGGCCACGATCATAAACGGCGTTGGCGCGCATACCCGCGCGCCGCCAGCGGGGTGGGCCACCCGGCTTCCCGTCGCGTGTCGATTATATCACAACATGGGAACAAGTGTTCGTAATAATTTCAAGCGACGCAGCAAAAAGGGCGGGAACCAACACCGCCAGAACTTGTGGATTATG
>JAFUCC010000114.1 GCA_017459925.1 Eggerthellaceae bacterium | reverse complement strand
GTCACCCCAGGGAAGATGTTCAATTTTGCAAAATTGAACATCTTCCCTGGGGTGACGTTCAACTGCCCGCCTCGCGTAGCTACGGAATCGCGCTCGCCCTTCCCGCCACTATCTCGCCTTCGGAAAGAAAAGGGGGATGAGCTCAAGGCTCACCCCCTCAAAGCGTGTTGAAGCGAACGCTTAGCCGACGGCTTCCTCGCCTTCCGTTGCTTCGCCTTCGCCCTCTCCCTCGGCAGGCTGTTGCTCCTCGGTTGCAGGCGCCGCCTCTGCGGACGCATCGGCGCTCGCAGCGCTGGCGCTCGCACTCGCGCTGGAAGCCGAGCCCGAAGCGTTGGCGGTTGCGGACTTCACGACCGTGATGCTGCTCAGGTCCATAGGCGAGCCGAGCCACTTCGATTCGATGACGTCCATGACGCCACCGTTCACCAGCTTGTCGACAGCGCTGGAAACCGCGCCTTGCAGCTCGGTGTTCTTCTCGGCAACGGCCACGCAGTACCCGCTCGGGTCCTGCAGCAGCGCGACGATCTTATCGTCGTAGCCGTTGGAATACGACACGTACGTGCCGATGACCGCATCGGCTGCAACGTAGCGAGCGCTGCCCTTGGCAAGCGCCTCGAAAGCGGACTTCAGGTCGTTCTGCACGACGAGCGAATCATCGCCGAACAGGTTCGTCACACGCCAAGAGCTCTTCGAAGACGCCTGCGCGGCAATCTTGGGCTTGGAATCGGTCGTGGGAACGGCGCTTTCAGACGAAGTGCCGAACAGCGCAACGCCCGACTGCAGGTACGATGCCGACTTCCAGTAGCCGGTATTGTCTTCCGATGCGTCGACGCCCAGGGCGATGTCAACGCGGCCTTCGCTCAGGGCGGACTCGGGGTCGGTTCCCACATCGACGATTTCCACCTTGCAGCCGAGCTGATCGGCGATATAGGCGGCAACGTCGACGTCGATGCCGACGATGCGCGACGAGGACGACGTTTGCCCGGCGAGCGGGGCGGACGACGCATTCACGCCGACGCGCAGCGTGCCGTCAGTGCCCAGCGCGGTGGCCGAGACGGTTTGACTCTTCCCTTCCGGTTTGTAATCCTGCGACTGGCAGCCGACGAGCGCCACGCTCAGGCAGGCGATAAGCGCGCAGGCGAGCACGCCGATCTTCCAACGTTTCATCCCGGTTTCCTCCCTTTTCTGACGCCGCAGGGCGCCCCTTCCCGCATTCGAGCGGCCGAGAACCGCTCCGTTCGTTTCTTCCGGCTGACCTAGTTTTCGACCCCACACCCGCGCATTGGGGCTGAGCTATTCACCTTCACCCTCTCGCCCGCCGCGACGATATGCCGCGTGTCAACGGGCGATGCGACTTACTCCTAGAACGCGCCGTGCTCGCCAGCCGGCAAGCCGACTGGTTTACGTGGATCCTTTCGACCGCATCTGCCATGGACTAGGGGCTTGCGCCCCGCAACTACAGACCCGAAAGAAACGAGTCGATTATAGACCATTCGCCTTTGGAAGTTGCCTTTCTCACTACAGCAACAAACCTGGCCGCCTGGTGGGCGGATGGGGGTTCGCGCTTGGCGCAGGCTGACCGCTCCTAGCTACGGCGGGACGCGTCCGCGAACTCGCCGCTTCGCGGCTCAGACAGCGCGGACGCAAGCGGTCCCGCCTTCGCTCGTCGCAGCCTGCGAATCGCGCTCTCCCCCATCCGCCCACCAGGCTACTTTGTTATCAATTGGAACAAATCAACCTGGCAATAAAAACGACGCGCAACGGGTAGTTGCGCGTCGCATTGGGAAAACGCTGGTTCTACCTGGAAGGTTAGCCCAGGGCCGTGAAGCTGAGCATCAGGCCGCCGGTGGCGTTGAGGCCATCCTGCTCGAAGCCGTACTCGCCGAACGTGAACTCGGCCAGGAACGGCACGCCGTCAGCTTCGGCAATGAAGGCGTCGGCCACTTCGCCGATGCGGTCGGCGATGGCAGCGCGACGGCCACCGCAATGCACGAAAAAGTAGGCGGCCGGCTTGCCGAAGCCCTGCTTCTCGGCGTTGTGCTTGAGCTCGCCGGCGGTTTTGGCGACCGAGCCGACTAGGCAGTCGACGTCGCCGTCCATCATGATGACGGCCGTCTTCTCGACGACCTTGGCGCCCACGGCGATGGAGTGGTCGTCGTTGCCGTTCATGGGATGGCGAATGGCCACGAGGTCGCCCAAGCGGTCCTTCACGCCCAGCGGCGCCACGATGGATTCGGAGAGCAACGGCGCGCCGACGAGGTCCTCGACGTTCATGCCGCGCCACTCCGCGTACACGTCGAGCGCGGGCTTGCCGCAGATCTCGGCGATGTTGCGGTCGCCGTCCATCTTGGTGACGACGCCGAACTTGTCGGTTTCGGCATAGGCGCCCGTGAACTTGTTCACGAACGGGGTGTCGGTGTAGAAGAACGCCACGACGCAGCCGTCCTGGAACGTCTCGGTGCCGTTGTAGAGCCACCACTTGCCGGCGATCTCATTGTCGGCTGCAGAGCCGCCGAAGAACGGGATGCGACCGATGACGTCGGTAACGCCCTTGATGTAATACTCTTCCTCGGCCGGGGATGCGGCCATGTACCAGTAGTCGGGCGGGCAATCCTTGCCGGCTGCCTCCATGGCGGCCTTAGCCAGGTTCTTGCCGATGCAGCGAGCGCAATGGTCGCTGCCAGCCGCGGCGCCAGCCGTGCCGACGACCACATCGTCGCCGCCAAGGGCCAAGATTCCCACGAACGGCGTGTCGCCGCCGACGAAACCCTCGGGAGTGATGATGCCCGTGAACGAGGTGTTGCCCAGCACAGGCACGCCAGGCAGCTCTTCGGCGATGGCTGCCAGCAACTCGGCGGAGTCGTAGTCGCAGCTGCCATAGGCCATGGCGACCTTGGCGTCGGTGATTCCGGCTTTGATCTTGCCAGCGACTTCCTTACCGGCTTCTGCTGCTGTTGCGGCGGTGGATGTAGCGACGAAACTTTGCATGTGAAACTTCCTTCCTACGTAACCGGACAACCTACGTTCGCAGGCGGAAGCCCTTCAGGCGCCGCCTGTTAGAACCTATTCCCATTGTAGGACGATTACACCGTCGGAGAAGCAGAAAGTTGTTTCATTTTGAGAATGAGTAGCAGGACGTTCCTGATACTCATTTTCCGCAATGCGGTACAGCTCGGAAGACGCCTGGCAAATGAGTATCAGGAACGTCCTGCTACTCATTAACGCTACAGATCCCTCGCCATGAGGTCTTCGTAAGTTTCGCGGCGGGTGACCACGCGGGCCTGGCCGTCGCGGACGAAGACGATGGCGGGGCGCGGCTGGCCGTTGTAGGTGCTGCTCATGGTGTAGCAGTACGCGCCCGTCGCGAACACGCACACGACGTCGTCGAGGTCGGCATGCTGCAGCGAGCCGTCGAGCACCACCGCGTCACCCGACTCGCAGTGCTTGCCGCACAGGGTGACGATTTCCGTACGCGGCTGGTCGGCCTTGTTGGCGATAGTGGCCTCGTAGTCGGCGTGGTACAGCGCCGTGCGGATGTTGTCGGACATGCCGCCGTCGATGGCGACGTACTTGCGGATGTTCGGCAGCGTCTTCATGACGCCCACCGTGTACAGCGTCACGCCCGCGTTCGCCACCAGCGAGCGGCCCGGTTCCACGAGCAGGCGCGGCAGCGGGAGGCCGTATTCCAAGCTGGCCTCCATGACGGCATTGGCCGTGCACTCGGCGAACTCGGCGATGGAAGACGGCTTATCGTCGGCGAGGTAGGCGATACCAAGGCCGCCGCCCATGTCGAGGTCTTCCACGTACAGGCCGTACTCGTCGCGCACGCGCGCCACGAACTTGGCCATAACCTGCACGGCCTCGACGAACGAGTGCAGCGCGAAGATTTGCGAGCCGATATGGCAGTGGAAGCCCACGAGGTCGACGTTGGGCGTGCCCAGCACGTCGCCCACGCACTTGAACGCGAAGTCATCGAGCATGGTGAAGCCGAACTTGCTGTCCTCGCAACCGGTCTTGATGTACTCGTGCGTGTCGGCCTCAACACCCGGCGTGATGCGCATGAGCACCTTCTGCGTGACGCCCAGCTCGCCGGCGATGCGCGACACGCGAGCCAGCTCCAAACGCGTGTCAAGCACGATGCGGCCCACGCCAGCGGAGATGGCCTCGCGCAGCTCGCGCTCAGTTTTGAAGTTGCCGTGCATGAAGATGCGCTCCATCGGGAAGCCGACCGCCTGCGCGCAGGCAAGCTCGCCACCGCCCGACACGTCCAGGAACATGCCCTCCTCGTTGGCGATGCGCAGCACTTCCTTGTTCAGAAACGCCTTGCTGGCGTACAGCGCGCCCGCATTCGGGTAGTTGGCCGCGAACGACTCGCGGTACTGTTGCATGCGGTCGCGCAGGTCGGCCTCGTCGAAGACGTACAGCGCCGTGCCCTGCTCGCGTGCGAGCTCGACCATGTCGACGCCGCCGATGAACAGGTGCCCGTCGCGCACTTCCGCCGTCTTGGGCAGGACGGGGCCCAATTCCATGGTCGTGCGGCCGTCGGCTTGCTTGGTGAGGTCAGATTTTGGAAGTGACATGGCGCTTCGCTTTCTCGTATCGATGTTTGGTCAGCACATGATAACAAACCGGCATGCACGGCAGTATTTCAAGGGCATGAATTCGGGTTCGAATCCGCTACTTCCAAAGGTACGACGTGGAACGACCGGCGCCGAGCTTCTCGACGCTGCCTTCCTTCACCATGGCGCCGAGGGCAGCCTCTACCGTGGCCTCGCTGATGTCGGGTAGGGCTTCGCGGATCTGGCGCTTCGTCACCGGCCCTGCGGCCTGCGCCACGAACAGGCGCACGCGCTCGGTCTTTCCGCCTGCGGGTGCGGCGCCCAATTGCACTTTTGCGAACAGCTGGCGGTACGCCTCGTGCACGACGTCGAGCCAGTACTGGGCAAAGGGCGCGTAGTCGTTCTGCCCTCGGTCCCACCGCTCGACGCACGCGTTCAGCGCGTCGTAGTAATCCATCGCGTTGTTTTCGATGATGCGGTCGATGCTGACGTAACGCGCGACATCGAACCCGGCTTTCATCAGCAGCAAGTCGGCGAACAGGCGCGCTATGCGGCCGTTGCCCTCGTCGAACGGGCGGATGCACAGGAAGTCGACCGTGAACACCGCGTTCAAGATGAGCGGACTACACGCGTCGGCATTGAAGGCGTCGGAGAGGCTGTCGCACGCGCCGCCCAGCACGAGCGGCGTCTCGAACGCGGTGATGGGGCTGACCGGCATGGCCTGCATGTGGCCGTCGACCTGCACGTACATGTAGTCCTTCTTGCGGTAGCGGCTCTTGCGCCCCAGGTCGCGGTAGGCATACAACGCCTCGTACAGCGCCAGGACCGTCGTCGTGTTCAGACCGAACTCATCCGTGTTGTCTTCGAGCGCGTGCAGGGCCTTGGAGTATCCGGCGATTTGACCTTCGGTGTCGCCCAACGGCTCATCGCCCGCGATCACCGCACGGACACGATCGGATTCGACGTAGAGCCCCTCGATCCTCGTCGAAGCCTCGACGTTGTCGAAATGCGCCCGCTCGCGCAGCGCCTCGAGCGTGTCGGGGTGCAGCTCCTTCAACATGTCGAGCTTGCCCTTGTCCTCGTACGCCCGAACGTTGGCGTCTCCCACCTTGCCGTCGAACAAGCGCGCCGGCAGGTGACGGTAATCGAACGTGCGCATGGTCGCCCCTCTCGAATGAGTAGCAGGACGTTCCTGGTACTCATTTTCCGCAGAATGCTCGGCCTTTGGCTCTGCTTGCCGGAAATGAGCATCA
This sequence comes from Eggerthellaceae bacterium, assembly GCA_017459925.1. Lineage (GTDB taxonomy): Bacteria > Actinomycetota > Coriobacteriia > Coriobacteriales > Eggerthellaceae > UBA9715. The sequence goes on along the minus strand of JAFUCC010000114.1, from coordinate 2,087 downwards.
GGAACGTCCTGCTACTCATTTTAGGCAGAAACCAAACCCGTTTCTGCCTAATTGTATGCCTTAATCGGGTAGAAACAGTCAAGTTCACCACGGTGAATTCATCAATCCGGGCTTTTCTGCCTAAATCGGGTGCTTCAATGATGATGGGTGTAAAACGAGAGAAGGGAAGTTCTATGGCTAAACAGCTAGTCGTGGACCCGAAGAAGTGCGTCAGCTGCCGCACGTGCGAACTCGTCTGCTCGTTCAAGCATAACGAGGAATTCAACCCCCGCCTTGCTTGCGTCAGCGTGTTCCACTATGAAGAGGCGGCGATCACGGTCCCCATCATGTGCATGCAGTGCGACGAGGCCGCATGCGCGGGCATCTGCCCGACCGGCGCGCTGAAGCGCGATGCCGATGGCGTGGTGAAGCACGACGCCAGCAAGTGCATCGTCTGCAAGATGTGCGTCAGCGCCTGCCCGCTCGGCAACATCTCGTACTCTCCGCGCAAGCAGAAGGTCTTCAAGTGCGACCTGTGCGACGGCGAGGCCTGGTGCGCGCTGCACTGCCCGACGGGCGCGATTTCGGTCGTCGACCCTGACGAAGTGCCCGACAAGAAGAAGCTCGCCGCTGACAAGCTGAAGGCGGCCGTCGAGGAGGTGCTGGCATAATGACTCAGGGAAATGGCTGGATGGGCACCATCCTTCGCGTCAACCTGACCGAGGGCACCATCAAAAAAGAACCGCTGAACATGCAGGACGCCAACGACTACGTCGGCGCGCGCGGCCTGGGCACCAAGTATTATTGCAACGAGGTCGACCCGAAAATCGACCCGCTGTCCCCTGAGAACAAGCTCGTCTTCATGACCGGCCCACTCACCGGCACCGCCGCTTGCTCGGCCGGCCGTTACGAGGTCGTTTCGAAGTCGCCGCTGACCGGCATCATCGGCGCGGCGAACTCCGGTGGCCACTTCGGCCCCGAGCTGAAGTACGCCGGTTATGACGGCATCATCTTCGAGGGCAAGGCCGAAAAGCCGGTGTACCTGTGCATCGACGACGAAGAAGTCGCGCTGCTCGACGCCACCGAGCTGTGGGGCCAGGGCGTGCACCCGGTCACCGAGGCGTTGGAAGAGAAGCACGGCAAGGTCCGCGTCGCCACCATCGGCACGCCGGGCGAACGCCAGATGCTGTACGCCACCATCATGAACGACAAGAACCGCGCTGCCGGCCGTGGCGGCATGGGCGCCGTCATGGGCTCGAAGAACCTGAAGGCCGTCGTCGTGCGCGGCACGGGCGGCGTGAAGGTCGCGCGGCCTGCGGCGTTCATGGACGAAGCCATCAAGGCCCGCACCATGCTGCGCGAGCACCCCGTGACCGGCGCCGGCCTGGGCGCCCTGGGCACCGAGGTCCTCGTGAACATGATCAACGAGGTCGGCGGCCTGCCGCTGCGCAACGGCCGCGACGGCGCGTTCTGGGACAAGGCCGACGACACGTCGGGCGAGCGCCTGGTCGAAACGCACCTCATCAAGAACCAGGGTTGCTTCGGCTGCACCATCGCCTGCGGCCGCGTCACCAAGATCGAGGGCAAGGGCGACCTCGACGGCTTCGGCGAGGGTCCCGAGTACGAGGCCGGTTGGTCCTACGGCGCAGCTTGCGGCGTGAACGACATCTCCTCTATCGTGAAGGCCAACTTCATCTGCAACGAGCAGGGCATGGACCCGATCACCCTCGGCTCCACCGTGGCCTGCGCCATGGAGCTCTTCGAGATGGGCGCCATCCCCGAGTCCGACATCGGCTTCCCGCGGCGCGTCGGCGATGCCGAGGCCCTGGTGCAGGTCACGCAGCTGTGCGCCGACGGCGAGGGCGTCGGCAACATCATCGGCCTGGGCTCGTATCGTCTGGCCGAGAAGTACGGTCATCCCGAGCTCTCCATGTCCACGAAAAAGCAGGAAATGCCGGCTTACGACGGCCGTGCCATCCAGGGCATCGGCCTCGAGTACGCCACCTCGAACCGTGGCGGCTGCCACGTCCGCGGCTATATGATCAGCCCCGAGGTCCTCGGCAGTCCGGTCAAGCTCGACCCGCAGGTCACCGAAGGCAAGGGCGCTC
>JAFUCC010000113.1 GCA_017459925.1 Eggerthellaceae bacterium | reverse complement strand
CTTGCGTATGCGTGCTCCCGCATGCGCGGACTTGTCTCTCAGCGAAACGGCAGCGAGGATGTACAGAGCCACTCATTTCCAGCCTCTCCGACGGCCGATGCGGAACTGCCCTCTTGAGCGAGATTGCCGCGCAGGTTCTGGCGAATAGGAATACCGCCATGAAAACAGTGAGCAGAATCGCCGGGTCGACAGGAGGCTAACGCTGAACCGGCCCCATTGCAGCTGCTAGAAATCGAATGCGATCGGCAGCATTGAAATTTGGCGAGTTGTGAGCAAAGCAATTAAGCTGAAAACGGCGGCAGGCGGACATCGGCGCGCCGCTGCCTCTAGCCAGTGAATCATCGGGGGGCGCTGCGAGTGTTTGGAAATGAAAGACGCTCCGGGCGTGCCGCATTACCGTTGGGGCGCCGTCTATCCAAGGCTAACTGCAAGAAGGTCTCGATTTGGGACTTGGATAAAGAGCGCGCCAGCAAACCCGTGGTTCGGCATTGTCGGTTTTCGCAAACGCCGAACGAGGCGCATGTAGCTTAAGCATCAAAGCTCTCGGCATGCACGGCGGCGTTGCATCCAATCCGATCGACCAGGTGGCGGTAGGTGCTATTCGAATGCGCCAGATTGAGCTGCTCAGGCTGCCGGCTCATTGCGAAACGGCCTCTCCATGATGGCGGTTTAATGCTCGCTGTAGGGACGTGACCCGAGCAGATGGGAGCCGACATGGGCGCAGAGCGACTCTCAAGCACCGAAAACCAAGCCGAGAAGGACCGCATCCGCAAGAGGCGCATCTTCTTCCTCGACATCGAGAACTACGCTGGCAAGGCCGTGATCGGCCCCGACGACGTGGAGGCCGTGCGCGAGTCCATCGATCGCCAGTTCCGCCCGGGCGACGCCGACATGATCGTCGTCGGCACGAGCCACACGAACAACTTCCTGTGCGCCGCCCTTTCGTGGAAGGGGCCCCGCCACGTCCTGAGGCGGGGGCGCGACGGCGCCGACCTGGCGCTGCTGGCCTCAATCGGCGAGTACCGGCTCGACGCGTTCGCCGAGGTCTTGGTCATGTCGGGCGACGGCATCTTCGCGGACAAGGCCGCCGAGCTGGTTGCGCAGGGGGTGAGGGTGACCGTCGTGTCCCGCCCGGGGTCGCTCAGCTGGCGGCTCGTCGCGTCAGCCCCGCACATGCTCGCGGCGTAGCGGGCTGCGGCGCCGTGTCCTGGCTTCGACACGGGCATGGCATTAAGCGTTCCGAGTGCCGCGGCCGCCTGGCGGGCCGTGGCGAGGAGCCATTGCGAAACCGGCGAAACGGGGCGGCGTTACATTAGCTCACGGACCAAAAGCGAGGGGCGGTTCCCAGGGCTTGCAGGCCGTTGCGAAACGGGCCACGAGGCGGGCAACTATCCTGGGGCAAGTCGGGGAAGAGAAGCGGAAGGAAGGCCTGGCATGGCGAACAACAAGGTAAAGGCAATCCTGGCGGTTTCGATTGCGATGACGATGGCTGTCGGAGCCGTTGGATGCTCCAAGCCCCCCGAGCACGAGAACAGGGCATATGTGGTCGCAAACGTCGAGGGCGCGGCGATAGACACCACCGCAGCCAAGTCCGACGTCGAGCGGGCCGTCGAGGCAAACGACTTCGTCGGGATCGTCAGCGCGGACGGCTCCCCCTCGATGGTGGGCAACGCCGGCGTCGTCGGGTCCACCTCCTCGTCAACCCCGCGTCGCAATAGCGAGAACGACGAATGGCGCGCAGCTGTCGAGCAGGCGCTTGCCGGCGCTGTCGCCGATGACCCCGAATGCGACCTTCTCGCGGCCATCGATGCGGCACGCAAGTGCTTCAACGCCGAATCGGCATACCCAGGCGCACCGAACCGCATCGTGGTGTTCTCAAGCGGCTTCTCGACCGCCGGGGCCATCGACATGCGCGACGGTATGCTGTTTGCAGACCCGCACGACGTAATCGCCTTCTACGCAGACGAGATGCCGGATCTCTCGGGCGTATCCATCGAGTGGTACAACCTCGGCAGCACCCGCGCACCGCAGGATGAACCGACGACCTCCACCAAGGCCGTACTTGCCCAGTTCTGGGAGTGCGTGCTGGTCGAAGGCTGCGGGGCGAACGAGGTCGTGTTCCATGACGTGAACATCACCGTTGCGGCGGGCGTTGCTGCATCCTACCCGGCCGTGACCGCCGTCGACCTGCCCGAGCTCGAGAAGATGCAGGTGCCTGAGGTCACCCGTGGCACAACCGTGAAGCTCGACTCCCAAGTGCTCTACTTCCTACCCGGCCAGGCCGAGTTCATAGACCGAGACCTTGCCGTGCAGGCCCTGAGGCCCTACGCGGATGCGCTCCTGGCGGACAAGTCCCTGTCTGTCAGCATCGTGGGGTCTACGGCGTCCGACCACGACCTCGACTACCTGGCGCGCCTCTCCGCAGAGCGGGCCGAGGCGGCCGGCAAAATCCTGCAGGACATGGGCGTCGACGCCGGCCGGATCACCTGCTCTGGCGAGGGCAACTGGGGCAGCGATCATATCTACGATTGGGCGGATTCCGGCGAGACCGAGCTCGAGCCGATCGCGGCAGCCGCCAACAGGCACATAACCCTCTCGTTCTCGTAGTCGAACACTGGGAAAGGAGAAACCGAACATGACGCGCCTCCCCAACTCTTTCAACCCGCCCGAGGAGCTCGACGGCCTCCGCATCCTTTGGGTCATCCTCATCGCGATGACGCTGGGCGATGTCTGCTTCCTCTGGAACTCGTACAGCTACAGCGTCGGCGACGACGTGCTGGCGGTGCTGATGACGGTGTCGACCATGGCGGGAATCGTCGGATTGCCCATGCTCGCGGCGTGGTCCCTCGGCGCCGCCATCGACCATGCCGGGGAAAGCAGGGGCTCCAAGATGCACCTGGCGATTTGCGTAGTGTCAATCGCGGCGACGATCGGCGTCATCGTGTTCGTCACCATCCTGAGGATGGGGACCGTCGACGTGACCGAGGGAGGGACGGATGCCGTGGCGACGAACGCCGCGAGCTTCGGCCAAGGGGCCCAGGCGCAGCAGACGGGCCGGAACGTGGCGGATGCCGGCGGAATGCTCGTCATGCTGATGACCGGCCTCCTCGCCTCGACCGCCGTGCTCTCGTTCTCTCGGAGGCTGATCGACTGCTGCATGACCCTCCGGGAGCCCATGATCGAATCATACCGTCGCAGGATGGCCCCGAAGCGCCTGGCCCAAATCGACGCAGTGCTGGCTGGGATCGAGGCGCGCGGCGTCGAGGTGCAGCGGGCGGATGACGAGCGCCTGCGCGGGACGGCAGTCGAGATGGCGGCGAAGACGGCGAGCGAGATCGTCGTAGATCTCGAGAAGGAGGTGTCGATCGCCTCCGAGGACCCGGCCTCGTGGCAGATCGCCATGAGCGGGGAAGGCGATTGCATGCCGGCGCCCGAGGAGGGCTCTGACGGCGAGGAGGGTGCGATTGTCGGCGACAAGGCGGGCGGGACGGCGGAGGCATCCGGCATCCGAAAGGCAGACGACAGGAAGGCGGCATAGCCATGGGCATCACCTACGACGCCAACATCCCCGGTGCGAGCCAGCGCCTCTACGTGATGAAGGAGATCGGGCCTTCCAGGCGCCTCGTGCTGAAGGTTAAGGGCATGATCGATCGGAAGGGCGGAACCATCCCCCAGACCGACGACGGCCGCTGCGGGAGCCAGTACTCCATGCGACGGCTGCGTAAGCTCGGCGCTGATATCGAGGCGCTGCGCCGCCAGCTGCACCGCGACACCTACGAGGGCCGCCGTCGGTTGGCGGAGATCGAGCGTGAGTGCGAGAACCTCGACACGAAGATCGAGGGCCTGGAGACGCGCTGCGGGGAACTCGAGGCCAAGGCCCTGGAGAGGCCCCGCGAGGGCGACAGGGGCACACCCGCTTCCGTCGTCATGAAGAGGAACGGGAAGCGCAAGGCGAAGGCGAGCGCGGCCGTCCGCAACGAGCTGAACGCGCTGCGCGAGCGACGCGACGAGCTCCTCGTCGAGAAGGAGGAAATCGGGGAAGTGCACCGCCAGCGCATGCAGATAGCGGTTGACAGCCGCAACCAGCTCTGCGCGACGTTCCTCATCGAGATGCACATATACCTGGACGCCGCCAAGCTGCCCGGCGTGGAGCCGCCAGACATTTCCGAGGAATCCGCAGCCGAGATGGCCGTGGCGTAGGAAGGAGACAAGCATGGGAAAGCGCGATGGCATGGGAATCCGCATCGAGCGAAAGCTAAGGGCCCTAGTGCGCGGCATCGACGTGGGGGAACGCTACCCGCTCCCCTACGACGACCCTGGATTCCTCGAAGCTGTAAAGGCGAGCTCCGCAGCAGACTGCGCTAGGGCGATCGGGAACGGCAGCCTGGACGAGTCGGCAGTGCGCATATTCGCGCGCAACGTCGTGGGGTCCTCACTCGCCAAGACCAACGCCGCCCTCGGCCAGCGCGCCGCCGGCAACGAGGAGATCCTCCACGCGATGGAGGCTGCCGAGGCAAAGCAGGTGGCATATCTGACGGCAGTGCGGAAGCGCTACGAGGAAAGGGGCCTCGATGAGCGGCGCTAGCGATTTCGGGAAGGGAACGCAGATGGATTGCAGCAAGACAAATGCAACGAGGTACGAATGCGCCGGAGCCAGCGCCCGCGGATTCGCGCGTCGCGAGAACCAGGACCGCTACCGTTTGTCCGACACCGGGATTGTGTTGTGCGACGGCATCGGAGGGGCGGAGGCAGGAGAAGTGTTTGCTGAAGCATCGTGCTGGCGTTGCGATAAACTGCTCTCGACGAGCCTTGGGGCCAACGAGATTATTGCCGACGCGAACGAGAAGGCTGTTGCGATTGGCACCGTCATAGGCAGCCGCGGCGGCAGCTCGGCGTGCGTGGCGAAATTCCGCCAAGACGGCAGCGTGGATATAAGCTCGCGAGGGGATATCCTCGCAATACGCTTGAGCGGGCACAAAGCCTCCATCGTCAATCGACCCGATTATTCGGCGGAATGCAAGCTCGAGGCCTACCTGGGCGACGGCAGAAACGCCGACATGGCAAGCCAGAGGTATTGCGCATTGCCCCTCGATCGAGTCGACGAGTGCTTCATCTTCGTTTCAGACGGAGTGTGGAAGAGCCTCTCGTTAGACGAGATGGCGGATACATGGGACGCCTCGAGCGGCGACATCAAGGTGATGGCATCGAGCCTTGTTAAACTCGCTGGTAGGCATGGCTCGCTTGACGACAGGACGGCTGTTGTTTGCAAGCGTGTGGCATAATTCTTGCCAGGCATGCTGCCCGAACTTCAGCCGTGTGAGTGGATAAGGAGAATGCATTATGCCCGAGAAGATAGTCGAACCCAGAACGCCTTTTAAAAGGCTCATCGATGCCACGCATCAAGCTCTTAAAAAGTCGGGTACCGATGACGAGCAGGTTTTGAGCCAAAAGCTTCTTGACCTTTGGTTCACCAACATCGACTATTACCAAACTCGTTTTTACGGAGGGCTTCTTGAGTGCCTCGAGCCTTCAGCTGGGAACGATGTTGCCGGAGCGTGCTCTGAGGCCCTTTGTATAGTTGTGCAAAGTGCGACCATGCGGATAGGGAATGACGAATGCAAAACCCTTAGGGAGAAGTTCGAAACGCTGTGGGCAATCCCCCGGTCGTTCGAGGTCAATTCCAAGAGGAGTGAGGAGCACTTCTCAATGTACCTCCCCGAGCAACGCGACGTGATGACCAGTTTGGAGATGCTGCGTGAGTCGTTCCGGCCTTACATCAAACATGCAGATTACGAAGCCCTCGTCTCTGAGATCGGCGACGAAATTGCGTTTTACGACGAACTCCGCTCTGAATACTGCGACAAGCCGGCAGTGGCTTTTAGGCAACTGCTCCCCATCTGGATCACAAAAGAGGCTTCCCCGCTTTACGACCTATCGATCTGGGCAGACGAGAAATCCATCGGCAGTGTTTGCGATGCGGTGTGCAAGGGGTTCATGGACCATAAGAGCGAATTCGGAGCTTTTGATATCGAAAGCGCTGCTTGCAAGCAGTTTACGGACGAGATATTAAGCCTCACCCGCAAGCTCGCCAGTAGCCAGGGCGTCGACAGCAATCCATATGCCGACACGAGGGTGAGGGAGATGTATGCCGCGTTGTACGGGAATGGCGACGACCCGACTTATGAGCATTTCCCGAGTGATTTCCCAGAAGAGATTACAATCAAGGCAAAGCTAGTTTGGAACCTGGTGGGCTGTGCCCTTGAGGGGCCATGGAGCGTCGTTAGCTGGATGAACGTGCGCACTGATCCGGTGCATGATGCGGAACGGCCCGCGGCCGAGCTCGACCGCACGCTCGAAGCCGGATGCGGAAGGGCGATCTTCAGGCAATTGATGGCGTGGGACAAGGACTCGTACGCCTCGTCGCGGCTCGCTTTCGAGGTCGAACTTGGATCGGACGACTTCGAGACGGCGACACCCGACGAGGGTCTCGTCGCCGTAATCGGCAGGGCTTTCGCACCAGGCTATGCTCCTGCACTACAGTTTGCGGAAGCCGACAAGCCCAAACTATTTCGGATGGCATCCGCGATTGGCAGCAATCGGCCAAACTCGTATTTCGCGACTGATTTCATCAAAGACTCGGCCTGGCATCTCGGCGTCTTCCTCGAAGGCGAGCCAAGGCGCGCCTACCTCGTGGATCTCGGGTCGCTGAACGGCACTTACGTCATCAGGGAGGGCGAACGCGGGAGGAAACTCGCCTTCGCGTTCCCAGGGAGAAACCGCAACCGCAGCATTGCCGACGTGCTAGCCCCCATGATTGAGCACGGTATCAGCGAAGAGGACGTGAGCATCGTGGGCTACCTTGCGGCCAAGCGCGGTGACATCATAATCTTGGGCGATTCTCAGTTTGAGATTCTTTAGAAGGGAGCGACTATGCCAACTTTGCTAATGGATAAGGATAACCAGATCATTATCGACCAGAGATCGCTGAATCTCAAACATGTGGCGGCAGCTGACTGGGTATTCGAGTACGACCCGATGCAGCTGCCCGCCGAGTCTTCAAGGAGGAAACGCGTCTTCGGCGGGACGTACATCGAGCCCGAAAGCGTCCTCGCAGACGGGGTTCCGGCAAGGGCCGTAGAGTTCGCGCCGGAATACCTCGAAGGATTTGGCCGGGAATGCGCCTCTCTCGCGAAGGCGAATGCTGTGGGCGTTGGGCCGAGGGTGCTCCAGATTCACAAATGCCCTCCACTAGACGGCTCGAAATACGCGGGTGCTGAACAGCTTAGATGTGCTAATTGCGGCGAGGCGATAGATTTGGATGGGGTGGGTAGCAGGGACCCCCAGTTTGATGATTTCAGGGCAGTTGTCATCGAGGAAGACGTTGGCGTCAATCTTGCTGCGGCAATCGAGGAAGGGGCTAAGATTCCTGGACCCTTGCCAGCCCCCCTTCATCCGAGCGGGACTCCTGAACGAGAGCGCGAGAACGCCAAGATAAAATTCGATGTGTTCTCACAGCTTCATAACCTCCATTCGAACGGAATGTTTCACAGGGACCTGAGGGTTGCCAACGTGTGCGTCAGGCGCCACGGGGAAAACCCAGAGGACATCAGGGCCACGCTCATCGACTTCGAGCTGATCTCCGACGTATCGAAATCGAGACTGGAGGCCTCCGCAAGGGAGTACCTCGATGCGATATTCCAAGGGAAGACGTTCTTGCTGCCCATCGAAGTCGATATGGGCTACCTCGCGGCTTTCTGCTACGAGCTCGAGACGGGACATCCCGTTCGCGAGGCAGGTCCCGAATTCTTTTCGGGCACGATGTACCCGTTTTTCAGGCTCAGTGGAGGAACCGCTTACATCCGGAGGATAACGCAGGCAGACCTCGATGCGCTTGCGGCGGAGGCGGGCCTCGTCCCCGTTGACGAGGGCGGCATCGCGCGGCTCACCGGGGAGCGGCTAGGCGTTGCCGACATTGTCAGCTGCGCCTCGTCCCTTGTAAACCACGGTGGGTATCTTGACGCTAAGGACGTCGCTTTGTTGAAAGACGATCCGGAGTTTATCATCCTCAGCAACCGCGAGAGGATTGCGCTGGAGTCGTTTGAGACGTACAAGGCTCAGATTCGCTCGCAGGGGGGCGTTCCCGATTACGAGGACTTTTTCGCGCAACCCGAAAAGACTATACAAACTGCCCTGGACAACATAGCGAAATACAGGGCTAAGGCGGAGCGATTCGGGTACCGCATTGTTCACGTGAAGGCGCTGAGGGACCGCGACGTCGCTATCCAAGAGTTCAGCGTCGAGGAAATGGAGCAGCTTGCGAAGATGGAGCACGACAGGTGGATGGCGCAGAAGATTTCACAAGGATACGTGTGGGGTGAGGCAAAGGACGACGAGAAGAAAACCCACCCCTGCATCGTACCCTACGACGCCCTGCCCGAAAACGAGAAGGACAAAGACCGCAGGAACATTCGGAACATGATTCCCTTCCTGAGGGAAGTCGGTCTCGTTATATGCCGATAGAACGAAAAAGGAACGCGGATATGAGCCACGAATCGAACAGCAATGGAGCCGATGCCAGTATGTTGGCTGGCAACGGTGATCCCCGTCATTCATCCCAAATGAGGCTAAACTTCATCGATAACGAGACCTGTAGTAAGTTGGTCGAACTTGCCCTGAAGGAAGACTGGGAGCTTCTCGATTACAGGAAGGGTCAGAAGTACTGGATTCTCAAGAGATACCTGCTCGAGACCTTTGAACGACTTGTCTATGAAGATGGGGAGGCCAAGTCGAGTCGCAGAAAAATAATCATGGATAAGAAGCAAACGGTCGCTGTGTTCAACACGGGAATACCGGATCCGCACTACCAGGATATATACGCTCTTCTCAACACATGTTCCCGTGATGATGGGCTCCTGCTCAATATCGTCGGATTCTTCCTTTGGCCTGATTCAAAATACCCACCAGAAACCAACGGGAAGGCGCACTATGAAGCGGCCATAAGGGCGTTTGGAAACCACCCGCCAGCACGAGCCAGCTATTACCAAACGGGGCAAGATGTCTTCAATCCTGCCCGAACCCTGAACTGCGCGTTTGGGCACATCATCTATGAGAGACTGCATCGTTTGCCGTTCTCGTACCTCACAAGGGCCGTAAACGGCATCGACACAAGAACCACCCTGCTCGAAGTTCTTGAAAGAGCAAGAGAGCTTGAGGCTGCAGGGAAGGTCAATGAGCGAGATCACATCATGACCATGGAAGCTCGTCCCATTCTCGAGCAGGGGGAGAACGCGCTTTACAAGAAAATCTACTACGATTTGAGAAAAGCCGCAGAAGTCGCAAGACGGAGGGCCTCGTATAGTCCTGGCTTTGCAGTTGCGGGGTATTATCCGAAAGAGCACTGCGTCTCATTCTATCTCCCTCTATGCTTGGAATACGAAGAACAACCAGATCTGGTGCTTGTTGCGAACCTGGACAAGAACAAGAAGTCATACACTGGGAGGACAATCATCTCTCTTGACGACGCCTATGCTGACGCTAGGCTGATTGCAAAGCCGATAGAAAACTGGATTGAAGCGGCCTCGGGCGATATCCGTCAGGCCAACAACGAGCGGTCGCTGTCTCCGAGAACAGCGATTGCGCCCAGCATAGTCAACCTCAGCGCTAAGGCAAGCCTTATCCACGACGGTAGCTACGACCTCGTGAGGCCTGGCTACGTTATAGGCGTAAGGCGGGGCTCAGATGACAGATACAACCCAGACATAGCTCTCGGCTCGGAATTAAGTTACATCTCTAACCGGCATGGAGAATTCGACTGCAGGGATGGGTCGTGGTCCTTCATATCTTACGGGCAGAATGGCACAAAGGTGCGTCGGGGAGCAGATGACTTCACACTTGAAAAGGGACTTCCCTTCACGCTACAAGCCGATGATGAGCTGATTATGGGTGGGCATCGAGGATTCGTTTTCGTTCCCATGGAATAGGCGTTCGGAATCATTCCAGAAGGCACGGTGGAAAAGCGCGATGATGAACGATGTCTTTATAAGCTACAGGCGTGAGGGCGGCGGAGATTTTGCTGGTCGCCTCTATGATCGGCTTAAGGCCGCCGGGTACAACCCGTTCCTCGACAAGGAGGACATGCGATCGGGGAAATTCAACAAGCAAATATACAAGAAGATTGACGAGTGCCGCCACTTTCTCCTAGTCCTTCCCAAAGGCGGGCTCGATCGTTGTCGCAAGGAGGGCGATTGGGTCAGGCTTGAAGTTGAACACGCGCTTGAGTCGCGAAAGCACATCGTAATCGTAAAGATGAACGGCTTTAGATGGCCGCGTCGGCTGCCTTCGTCAATAGCGGCCATCAAGCAGATACAGGATGTCAAAGAAAGCCCCGGATCCTTCGATGTCGTTGTGGATTCTGTTATCGACCAACTCAATGATGATACCTGGTCGGAAGCGGAGTACGACGAAGCCGAGCAGATTGCCTCGAGAGGACGTGCTCGCCAAAAGATTCGTTTTGTAGGTATCGGTGCGGCTGTGGCGGCGGTTATCTTCGGCATGGCGATATGGGGAATACCGGCAGCAATCTCCGCCTTCGAGTCGTCGAAGGCGCCTAGCGTCACATGGGGATGGGGGGACAATGCCGACGGGGCGCGGGGAAGGCCAAGTTACACCATCGCCCAAATCAATAAGGGCGCCCTCGGCGACCTCGTCGTCCTGAACTCGATAAGCGACAGCCCCATTGGCGATGAGAAGAATTTCGTAGGGGCTGCGGCGGTAACCGAAAAAGAGATTGACACTTGGAACGCCGACTCGATCTGGGTCGCTGAGAACGGCACTTACATAGTCCGGATGTTCGTCCACAATAACAGCCCGAAAGGCTACGACGCCGTCTCTGAGAACACCATGGTCTGCTTCACCATTGACCAAGAAACCGGTAAGGAGCTGGTCGTAAAGGGGGCAATTCACTCGGACAACGCAAATCCTACTGACTACACTGACACTGTAGTGTTCATGTCCGATCGAAGCTTCAGGCTTGAATACATCCCGGGGACGGCCGAATACAACAACAACTTAGGTTTCGTTTCGCTCGACGACGCGGTAGCCTCTGGCTTACCCGCCTACGTCGGTTATGAATCAATGGACGGTGTTTTGCCGGGGTGCTACGAATATGCGGGAGTCGCAACGATCAAAGTGAAGCCGGTTTTCGTAGAGTAAGACCAGCCTTGCGGATGGCGGGCCTCGGAGATTCCGATTGCGAAACGGGCGTTTCTAATCGCTGGTAGATTGCACCCATCAGGAACAATGCTAGCGAAAGGGCGTCAATGGTCAAGATCGGCGTTGCGGCGTTCGTCTCCCTCATCACCATCACAATCGCTTCAAGCTACTTGTTTGCCGACAGCCCGGAGGCATACGGCTTCGTCATGCGGATGACGGGGTGCGTGTTCGCGGCTGCCTTCCTATTCTGCATACTCAAGGGCTTGGTGCTCGGGTTCGACAGCGTCGCAGCAACGGCATCGCTGAGCAGGGTGCTCGGGATAGACGCGTTGATCATACTCACCATTTTCCTCATCAGCCAAATGGATGCTTGCACTTCGATGCTGGCAGGAGCTTAGCGCAATCCCGTTGCGAAACGGCCTTCGCAGGGCAACGGTAAATTGTTGCCAAGCGAAGCAGAAGGCCTGGGATAGCGGGTGAGCGAATCGCGCCAAGCGGCGGGATGCCAGCTTGCTGAACGAGCGTCGCTTCGGCATCTGGAGGCAGGGCAAGCAGACCGGAAACGAAAGGGGACGAAATGACGGATAAGGGAAATTTCGGCAATATCAACCTCGACATGCTAGCTGAAGCAGTGGCTCTGCGCCTTGCCGGAAATCATGACGAGGGTCAGGTTTCGCCAGCCGCAAAGGGCGGCGGCGAGGCAACCCCGGCTCCGCCCCATCATGGGAAGATCGTCCACCTCGACCCCAGGGCGCGGGCGCGCAGGGTTCGCTTCGACGAAGACGAGCTCGCCTTGGCGCTCTCATCGAGGGGCTTAGCCTGCGCAACCCGAAAAGTGCGCGATGCGCCCGTCGAGGTCAAGCTGATCATGGCGCTGCTCCTTAACGTGGGCTTGAGCTTCGAGGCCCTCGACGGAGCGGACCGACAAGCGCAATGCGGTTTCGACAACCCTCTAGTGGAAGACGCCCGCATCGAAGCCATCGCCTCACGTTTCGGCGTCGGCAGGGAAAGGCTGGGTGCCGAGATCGCCAACGCGCCGAGCGAGATGCTGGCGGTCTTGCTCGTGGCCATTGACCTGTGCATTGGGGACGATTGCCTGCTGAAGGGCAGTGCAGCGGGCTTCGACGGCACCGGCGACGCGGCATAGGGGCTTCGATGGATTACCTTCGCACGACAATGGAGATAGGCATCTTCGAGACGCTTGCATGCGTTGACGGGACAGGGTCCGAAGACCTCTCTCGCCAAGCCGCGAACTACCTGCCCTGCGTATCTCGCGAGGAGGCCTGTATTCGGACCCGCCGCATCGCAGGCGCTTTGTCCGGAATGGGCGCAAGTCAACTGTTGCTGCTCTGCCCGGAGCTTGCGCTTTTGGAGGAGCTGGCTGAGCTCAGGTTTGCTGGCAAGGTCTACGTCTGCCTGGCGCGCGAGCTGGATGAGCAGTCGAAGCTGCGAATCGGCGAGAACGTCCCAGCGGGGCTCGACGTCAGCTTCATAGACGAGGGCGAGTTTCCAACGCGGTTCCTGCCCTCCACATCGGCGGTGCTCGCCTTCGGCTTCGGGGATCCCGAGACGGCGTTCCTGCCGGGATTCCAGCACAGGCAGATCGAGTACTACCGCTGCTTCACCGGCCCCGTCCTCCTAGCATGCGTAGCACCGCCAGAGCAGGGCGAGAGGCCGCTCGGCTGGCATGCAGGCACGACGTCAGAGGCGTTCACCGCAATCATCTACTAGGGGTGAGTATGAGAGAAGCGACAGCAGCTGGGACATGCAAGGCTCTGATGGCTGGGAGCCCATCGAGCGTGAAGAAGCCGAAACGGCGAGTGCTGCGTATGCCCAAGGGGGCTGCGGGCATGCTGCTACCGGTCGCGCTCTTCGCAGTAGGGATCGGCGCCTGCCTTTCGTGCGGCGTGAGCGTGTCCGAGTCGATGCGGGGGTTCTCTTACTCTACGTTGGCCCTGATAGTGTCCATGGAGATCTTCACGAACCTCATGGCCAGGACCGGCTTTATGGAATGGGCGGCTGTGAGGCTGGCTATAGTATCGGGTGGGCGGCAGAAGACCCTACTCGCGGCCCTTGCGGGCTTCATGTTCATCGTTTCGTCGACGATGAACAACATCACCGCTGTCCTCTGTATCCTCCCGTGCATCTTCGTGCTGTTCAGGGCGATAATCCCAGATGAGAAGTACCTCGCCACCTTCTTCGCCGTGCTGCTCGCGACGAGCAACCTCGGGGGCGCGGCATCTGCTGTCGGGGACCTTCCGGCGATACTCATCATGAACACGGGTGTGGTCTCCTTCGCCGACTACACTGCGAGGGCCTGCCCGTTCTTCGCAGGAACCACCGCGGTCCTGGTGGCCCTCTGGACACTCTCGCTGCGGCTGCGGGGTGTCGAGGAGAACCTCGAAGATACATCCCTGGCGATAGGCGTGCTTTCGGCCCAGTACAGGTACGTCAAGGTCGATACGAAGACCCTCGTCCCCTTGGCATCGGTGCTCGCCGGCATGATTTGCTGCTGGATCATCATCCCGCAGGGCGTCATGGGACCCGAGACGATTGCCGTGGTCGGCTGCCTGGTCGCGATAGCCCTGTTCCGCATCTTCGGCGGCGAACCTGAACGGGCCGTCAACATGGGAAGCGTACTCACCATCGCCTCGTTCCTTTTCATGGCGGCCGCCATCTCGTCGACCGGTGTGCTGCTCGACATCGCCGGGATCCTGCGCGAGATTGCACCGGACGATAAGTCGTATCTGATTCTCGTCCTCGTCTTGGCCTCGGCCATTTCGGGCCTCGTGGGGGCCGGCCCCGCTGCGGCTGTCTGCCTGCCGATAATCACGCAGCTCGCGACCACGGTGTTTGCCGCATCGTGCCCAACCGTCATGGTCGCCTACGGTGCGGCCATCTGCGCGGGGTCGAGCCTATTCATGTGGTCTGCGACCGCCGGGTTCATCTTGTCCGGCAAGGTGGGCGAAGCCTGCCTGCCCGATGCAAGTAGATCGACCTACTCGTGGTCCATCGCGGATTACCTGCCCTTCGGCATTGCCAACTACGCAATCCAGATGTCCGCAACCCTCGTCCTCGCGACCATCGCACTCTAGACCGAAAGGAACCCGTCATGAAGCGAATCGTCTCCGTCATGTCCGCAAGGGTCAAGTTCGCGTTCGTTCTGCTGCTCGTGCTCTCCGCCGCGGCCAGCTATGCCGCATCATATTGGCCCGTGCTGCTTGCCGGGCTCGTCGACGGATTCTCGTCCGGATCGATTGGCACCTTCGATGAATTGGCCACCCCGCTTGCGGCCTTCGCTTGCTGCTGCTGTGCGGCCAAGCTTCTTGCGATAGCGTTGCGCGTCGGCGGGGACGTTTCTGCGGCCAGCTTCGAGGCTGACATGCAGAAGGAGGGGCTCTTCTCCGCCCTTAGCTTGCCTCCGACCTCCAGTTCGCTTGGCCGTCAGTCCGCCGAGCTGGGGTCCATCATCGGGCAGGGCGTCGAGGGATGCTCACAGCTCTACAAGCTCCTCGTGAAGGACGCCATACCCGTCGTGCTGACGGCTTGCTTCATCGGGTATCAGGTCGCGGTTGGCGCGTCGCCGGTCATGCTGGGCATCGTCCTCGCCTACGTGGTGCTCTCCTTCGTGGTCTCCGCCATGCAGATCAAATCGCAGAACGGCATCCGCGACGGAATCATCCTTCGCCATGCCCGCCTGAACGGGGACGTCGCGCAGTCCCTAAGCCATCACGAGGCGATCCGGGCGATGGCTGCCGAGCGATTCGAGGCTGACAGACTCGATGGGCAGATCCGTGACGTCGCCCGCCTTGAGAGGACCCATCATTCCGCCATGGGGCGCTACGATGCCGTGAAGCAGGTTCTCGAAGTCGCCCTCTTTGGAGGGGCGTCCCTTGCCGGGATCGCCCTCGTACAGGACGGCTCCATATCTGCCGGAGCCCTCGTGGGAACTCTCATGCTCTGCCAGCAGCTCATCGTGCCCATCGACTCGATATACCGTCTCCTTGACGAGATAGCCACGAGCAGCAACAAGGTGTCGCGTCTCATGGAGATTGTGCGAGAAGCCGATGGCTACGCTGAGCGCGATCGCGTCCTCGACGGCAAGCAACGCCCGTCCCGGCTCGCATGTGGCGCACCTTCCATTACGGCGAGCGACGTGAGCGTGCTCACTCCGCGCGGGATCGCCATCAACAGCGGAATCGGATTCTGCGCCTATGGCGGAGAAGCGCTACGGTTCGACGGCCCCACCGGCTGCGGCAAGAGCTCGCTTGTGAAGGCCATGTTCAACTACAACCAGCACGAAGGATCGCTCCGTCTCTTCGGGCGCGAGGTGTCCGAGTACTCACGCAAGCAGCTCGCCGATGCAGTGTTCTACCTTCCGCAGGACAGTTTCGTGTTCTCCGGCACGGTCCGAGAGAACCTGACCTACGGGTTCGACCCCGGTACGTTCAGCGATGCCGAGCTCGTCGAGGCTCTGGAGAAGGCCATGTTCACCGCTGGCGAGGTGGCGGATCTAGCCGAGTTCCTGGACCGAGACTTACCCGAGAACGGCAAGGACCTCTCCGGTGGCCAGCGCCAGCGCCTCCAGGCGGCCAGGCTGTTCCTCCGCCATCCGGCCATCCTGCTTGCTGACGAGCCGACCGCCAGCCTCGACATTCCCACGGCCAAGGCCCTGATGGGCAACATGATCGAGCACGTCGCAGCCGACGGGGGGACAGTTTGCTTCGTGTCGCATCAGGAGCCCATCCAGGCCATGGCAACGGGTTCGGTCAGTATCGGGAAGTGCGAGCGTGTTGCTGCGTCGGAGGACGGTTACCACGAGGGTCTCAGAAACGTCGCATGAGCCCGAATGCGGTGCTGAGCCCATTGCGAAATACCAGGTTTTTACCGCCTATAGACTACATGTGGTCGCCCCATTCGAGCAGTGGGGCGCGGCGGGCGGCAAGGCGAAACCAGATAGGATGTCATGAAAGAGAACCCTACGAGAAGAGATCAGTTTTGGAATGCCGACGAAGGCAGCGGGCCCCATGGCGGACTGTCTTCCGACTGCCCCTGGACGGCAGAAGGGACCTGCGAGGCCCAGATCTTTTCGGGGCGTTGCAACCTCAGCTTCGGGGTGACCTTGGGCACCCACCATGAGAGCGGTTCCGAGGTCTTCCAGTTCAACGAGGACCGCTTCCGCCACACCATCATCCTCGGCCGCACCGGCGCAGGGAAGTCCAACCACATCCAGCAGATGGAGCGCGAGGACATCCGCAACGGAGCCGGCGTGTTCATCCTGGCGGCGCACGAGGATGACGCGCTCTACCCCCTCTGCTGCGTGCCGGAGGAGCGGCTCGGCGACGTGGTCTTCATCGATGCGTCGAACCCCGAGTACCTGCCGCGCATGAACCCGCTCGACATAGACACGAGCGACCGGGGCGCCGTCGACAAGGCGGTCAACGACGTCCTGGAGCTCCTGACCATGGACAGCGAGCACGGCTGGGCTGGCCCGCGCTACGAGCAGTACCTGCGCAACGGCCTCGGGCTGCTCCTGGCGCGCCCGGAGAGCGGAGAGCGCAGCATCACCGAGCTCTACCGCCTGTTCACCGAGCCCGAGTGCGTGAAGGGCCTGCTCAAGTACTGCACGGACGAGTCTGTCTACGACTACTGGACGAAGGTGTTCCCCGACTCGACGAAGTCCAGCGACCACGGGGAGGTCGTCGACTGGTTCCTCGCCAAGGTGAGCCGCTTTGCCAATGACCACACGCTAAGGCACATGTTCGGCGCAGGCAAGTCGACCATCGACATGCGAAGCGTCGTGGACGAGGGGCGGATCTTCATAGCCTACGTGCCCGAGAGCCGCATCGGATCCATCGCCGCGCGCACCGTCAGCAAGTGGCTCGTCATGCAGCTGCGCGACGCGATCATGAGCAGGCGCTCCAATGCGGGCTCATGGCAGGGGCTCAACTACGGGATTTACGAGGGACGCCCTGCGTCTAAGACGGGATCCGGACTCGACCCGTTCTTCGTGTACGTTGACGAGTTCGCGAAGTTCGCGACCACGGACTTCGAGACGCTGCTGGCCGAGGCCCGCAAGCAGAACGTCGGCTTCGTGCTGTCGACCCAGACGCTCTCGCAGACCCTCGTCTACGATAAGAAGGCGGGCCACACGACGGGCAAGCTGGAGGAGGCAATCCTTGGAAACGTCGGGTCGACGATCTGCTATCCGGTGGGCCTGCACGACGCGGAGCTGCTGTCGAGGCAGTTCGACGTCGACGTCGAGAAGCTCAAGCGGATCGAGCGCTACCGCCCGCTCTCCCGGATATGCGCCGACAACCAGATTGCGCGACCGGGCACCTTGGAGGTGGGCATCCGCCCGGCGCCCGACAACCCCACCGCGGCGCGGAGGGTCGCGAAGAACCAGGTGCTCTCCGGCGCTTGGGTCGAGGTGGAGGACGCGCCAAACAAAGGCGCCTTCCTCCGCATGGTAAGCGGCGCTGGCGCGGGGACGGCGTCTCGGAGACCTGCCGGGTCGGGGCATGCGTCGCGCGCCCGCAAAAGGGCCCCGAAGACTGCTTCTCACGGAAAGGGCCCCTTCTCCAGGCGGCACGGCGATGAGGACGGGGGGCATGCCCCCAAGCCCGAAGGGGCATCCGGGCAGATTGGGGCATCAGTGGAGGGCTTCGATCGGGACTCTGCCATACGGACGAGGCGAGACCTCGTCGATTCCCTTGAGACTGAGTACGCTGCCTGCCTACCCGAGGATTGGCGGGCGACCCTGAGGGACTCGCTCGGGCAGGGGTTCGACGATGCGATGGAGGCGCTTCGCCTGCGGCCGGACGAGGTCACGAGAGGGCGCGCAGAGCAACACATGCGGGCTCACGCAGCCCTCGTGGTAGCCGATTTCATCGAAGCATCCCTGCCGAAATGCCCTCCTGTGAACGATTTCTGCTTCCTGGTCAGGAGGGCTGCGAGAAGCGGTCTCGGCTATGCCAGAGGCCATGCCGGCTGGGAGGGCTTCGAAATCACCCTCGGCACGATGCCGGAGGGAGTCATCGGGGCGTGGGCCTGGATCAACCATCCGGCAAACCTCAGGGAGGCGGAGGAGATGGCGATTCATGACGCAGGCGGATCGTGCTCAAGTGTATTTGCGGATTAACGAGGTGAGCGCATCGGCCACGTCAGGCGAGAAAAGAGGATTAGGGAGGTCTCACCATGAAAGAAAACGGCATGAGCCGCAAGCTTGCAGGGGGCACCCGCTTGGCGCGGCGATATGCAGCGTTCTGCCTGTTCGAGGAGGTCGTTTTCGCATGCCTGTTGTGCCATATGTATGCGACGCATCCTGACCGGGCATCACCTCAAACGGTCCAGGCGGCCGTGCTCGCACTGTTCGCATGTACAACGGCGACCAATGCTGCGCTGTACTGCTGGAATAGGGATTCGCGCTGGCAGGAGCTGGGGCTCTGGCATAAGGGGCTTCGCGTCCTCGTGGCCATCATGACAGCTTCTGTGGTCTTTTGCGTGGGGTTTGCCCTCCTCGGGCTGGCCGTCGGAATGGAGATGGGGCCGATTCCTCTCCTGACCCTGTCCGGCATGGCAGGCGTCGATTTCGGGGTCATCGGGCTCTTGGGGTTTTATCTTGCTGCTGGAAACGGCTCAGATGAGAACGAAGCGGCCTCACACGAGCTTGCGGGCCACGAGATGAGGACGCCACGTTGGAGAGAAAGGTGCTTGCATATGAAAGATGGCTATTTGCCGGACGCATCGGGAGTGCAAGACGAACTGGGTAGTGCGTTGCCTGGCTCGCAGGGCTTACTGGAGCACGCGGAGGGATCTGAGCCGGGAGGATATGTTGACGGCTCGCTCGAGAAGGAGATTGCCGTTCTACGAAGGCATGTCGGTACAATTCGCCGTAATAGTCGGATGGCGAGTCAACAATCAATCCTGTCATCCGTAATCGAGGTTGACCGTCTCGCCATGGGCCTAATCGCGGATGATTCCGGCTACCTCGTCCGTTGGGAGGAGAGCTCGGGCTCTCTACGAAAACTACTGTCCGAAGCCGAGGAGCTCCTAATCGAATCTTCAGCAGCGGTGTTTAGCCAATTGCCCGAGCACAAATCGGTCCTCTCAGACGATGATGCGGTGGCCCTTGGTCAGCGACTGAACGCATACCTTTGCATCGCAGCGGGTTTCGCCAAGGACAACCGAGTGTTCGATGAACGGCTGTCAGCCGCGCTCCACGCAGCCGAGGCCAACGTCGACCACCTGCTCTCGCATTGGTACGACGACAGTTTCGTTTCCAAGGAGCGGGTTGGCCGGTACGGCTTCTACGAGCCGGGCACCCGCTACTGGACCGAGCCATTGGCTCTCGTCGCCTATGCTGCTTCGAGTATTCGGAAATCCCGAGAGGTCAGACACGCTTACGAGCGTTTCATCGATCACTTGGAGAACGCCGGAGCGGACCTCGAGGGGGTCCGAGCGCGCCTGCTGCTCGACGCTGAGCTGACCCTCGGAAACCTACTCGGCGACTCAATCGAGGAAATCTACCCCGAGTACCCGCTCGACTTCAGCGCAACCGAGAGCATTCGGAATCTAGTTGCCGACAACCCAAGTCTTCCCATTGTGGTTTTCGCCGGCCCCGAGGGAACTTGCGGCACATACTGCGACATAGCAAAAGTCGAGGTGGTGGAGCTGCTCAATCGAAAGACGTGTTACTACGACATCGCGAACGTGGCAACCAGCCGCGACGAGCTCGTGTCGGCAATCGAGCAAGATATCAGAGACCTAGGATGTACCGAGGATTACGACGCGAGCTGGACCGATGCGCAGGTCACACAAGCCGCCGAAAGGGAAGCCGCCAGCTTCGACGACGACTGGGTGCCGGCAATAGCGATCTACGTGAATTGGAAGGAAGCGTGACGGCGAGGCGCATCGCCTTCCGCAAAAAAGGAGGTGCCAACGTGAGCGTTCAGGCAGACAGGGCTAGCGTGAATTCGGCTACTGCGCCCGAAACTGGCGACGGGTTCAGCCGTGCCTACAGGTACCGGGACCCGAGAAGCCGGATGTACGAGGTGACCGTCGACAAGCTGGAGGCCGAGCGCCTCGTCGGTGAGGATTATGAGACGGTGCTTGTTCACCTCACCGACGGGTACATCGACCGAATCGTCGGCGGTGGGTCTGGGGACGGGAAAAAAGAGGGCGACGAGATTAGCCCTCCTCTCCCTGACGGCCGACTTGAAGGCAGGGCTCAGCGCGATACGTCGAACGAATGCCCTTCCGGCAGCAAGCAACGGAGCGGGGGCCGAAACAGCATCAGGCGTGTTGACCGCCCCAAGAACGGCCTCGGCATCGCATACAGATACGTCGATCCCAAGACAGGGGCCTGCGGATGGGCCCCTGACGAGACGTACGCTCGACTCGCCGCCGAGGGTGTCTGCGAGGCGATTTGGGTGCGCTATCGTGACGGGCGGATCGCCCGCGCTGCTACAGCCGAGGAATACCAGGAGGAACTGGAGGTGAGGATAGGCGAGCAGATCTCAGAGGGCCTCTCTGAAGCGCAGCTCAACGAGTTCGACATGATCGACGACCAATCGGAGGCGACGCGGTGGCTCGAGCGGAATCGTCCCGATTACCGCGACATCGTCGGCCGGACGATTAGGGAGATGGAAAGGGCTGCCGTGCTTGACGCTGACGTCGGGGGTGGCACCGAATCTTGAAAGCACCCGCGCCAACGCCCCTCCTCCCGCCATTGTGGTCCGCAAGCGTCTGTTGCAGCGAGGCATAAAGTGTTGGGTTGGCGCGCGTTGCCAGATCGCGAACGCGCTGGCACGACGCCCCGTGCGGCAGTCGCAATTGCGAGCACGTTGGTCGGCCTGATCTTTGTCTGGACGCTCGTCAGGGCCAAAGCGCCAGTGGGCGCAGAGTGCGCCTTGCTGGTGCGGTACCTTATTTACGCGATTGTCCTCTCGGCGCTCTACCGCGCTTGCGACATGTTCAGGAGAGATGCTGGAGTGCCGCTCTTCCCCCTTTCCGGGCTGTCGGCAGCAGCTTGTACGGCAAGCCCGTACCTCATGCTCGGTGGTATTCCCGTACTTTGGATTCTCTGCAGTGTGACATGCTTCAAGCTCGGCTACGGCGTCGCCGCTTGTTGGGGCCTTACGGGGGAAAGCCTGAATACTGAGGCCATGCGCCAGGTCGTCTCATTGGCAAAGACAGTCTTAGCCCTATCGATAGTCGGACTACTTGCCCTTACGTTAGGTTTCATTCTAAATGGCGGGGCGGCATAATCTCGTCGCCCCGCCATGCGCAGGCACTCGTATATATCGTCCGCATTTCGCCTTAACGTAGTCCAATTAGCCCTACAAGTAGTTCAAGAGCGGCACGGCATCCGGCGCCGCCATCGGAGACAGAAGAAGGTGGTCTATATTCCGAGTAGGTCAAGCACGCTCACGTCGGGTCTTACGGCCGAGATGGCGGCTTCCAGCGACGAGCCGTCTGCCATCCGCTGCGCGATCGCGGCCCTGTCGGCGTCGCTGAGCGTAGGCTTCGTGGGCTCCTCCGGCTTCTCCGCTGCTTCGGCCAAGATTCCCCCGATCGTGTTCGCGGCGGCGCGGTCGTTCTGCGCGATGAAGTGCGCGTAGATGTCCATGGTGAGGCTCGCCGACGAGTGCCCCAGCCTCTACTGCACCGTCTTGATGTCCGCGCCGGACCCGATGAGCAGCGTGGCCTGCGTGTGCTTGAGCTCGTGCAGGTTGTAGCCGATGTACGCGCCCTTGCGCCAGCGCTTCCTGCCGGTCGAGTCCGTATAGCGCACCGACGGCCCGAACTCGCCGAGGCCGTGGTTCGCGAAGTACTGCCTGCGCCAGCGGTTGAACGTGTTGGGGTCCATGAACTTGAAGAGGGTGTTGGTGCATACGGGCGTTCTCTCGTCCTGCTCGAGCCCAGCAACCTCCATCGCCCGTGCTTAACGGTTTGACAGGCGGAAATGGCGGGACGTCCCGATACTGGAAACGCGGGCTCATAACCCGAAGGGCGCCTGCTCAAATCCCGCTCATGGCAAAACGTTGGTTTTAGACTTCTTCCCAGGCCTCGTCGAGCTGATTGACGCTCATCTCGACGATGCTGCGCACAGCGGCGAGCTCCGATGACTTGACGCCCTCGCCGGAGGTGTCGGCCTTCTCCTCGAGCATGGCGAGGATCGATGCTGCTCCTTCAAGCCGTTCCGAGCTCTGAACGATGGCGGTGACCACCTCGTGGGGGATTTCGCTCTTGCTGGCCATGGGCCGTCCTTTCCTGGTGGGAGCATCCACGGGCGGAAGCGGGCCTCTCGGAATGAGAGACACCCGCCCCGGGTGTCACGCCGTTTGGGATTGCAACCAATACCAAATGGACAGGT
>JAFUCC010000112.1 GCA_017459925.1 Eggerthellaceae bacterium | reverse complement strand
GTCGGCCTTGACTACAGCGTGTGCTGGGACTTCCCGGTGGCGCTGAAGGACTACAACCACTGGCGCAACTCGGTCTGTACCTACTGGCTGCAGCAACACCTTCCCTACGCGGTGCCCCAAGCACGCTGCGAGGACGGGGATTACGAATCTGTGCTAGCAGGCTTCCCGAAGCACTCAACGATTGCCATCGGCGCGCGCTCCATGGTGCGCGACCTCGCCGACCGCGCGGTGCTGAAGAAGTCCGTCGAGCACATCGTCGACTTCCTCGAACCGGAGAACCTGCTCTGGTACGGCAGCGACCAATACGGTGTTGCGGACTACCCGCGCTCCAAGGGGATTCCGGTGCACGTGTACCCCGCGAAGGGGCGCGGCAACCTCGACCACCGCGGCGGTGAGGTCTGATGGGCGGGCACAGCAGCGGCGGCCTGTTCCCCGGAGCTGCGGGCGGTGGGGCTGTCGGCGCCGGCTCTGCACAATCGGTGCCGTCGGGATCCGCTGGTTCGCTGATCTCCGAGGCGCAGGCGCAGGGATTGAACATCAGCCCCGACAAGGTCGTCGGCATAACCAAGGATCCCGATGGTAAAATCGTCTGGCTCGAAACCGGCAGCGGAGGCAGCAGAGGCAGCGGGCTTGAGCACATAATCGAGGAGCATGGGAAGCAGTTCAACGGTCGAGGAATCAGCAACTCCGAGCTTCCTGGGTACCTTCTCCAGGCCGTGCACACCGGCAAGGTCGTGGGAATGCAGGGGTCGCGGCCGATATACGAGTTCACGTACAACGGGACCCGCCAGCGTGTCGCCATAACCGTGTCAGACAACGGATACATAGTCGGGGCCAACCCGAGGTCCCTGCCGAAGGAGAACTAACATGAAGACGATGAAAATCCAGCTTGAATACAAGTGCTACCCCGTCTGGATCTATGACGACGAGGGGCTGGCCGAAGACACCGCGCTCCCGCCAGAGCTCGCGAACGACCACGCACTTGACGAGAGGTTCAGGTCCTTGCAAGACCGATTCGATGCGACCTATGTCGACACTGCGACCGAGTTCTACAACAAAGGCTTCGCATCGCCAGAGGAGGAAGCCGCCTTCTGGTCCGACCTGAAGGCGGCCGCCGCCGAGCTTGCCGAGAAATGCCCCGAAGGGTATACGCTGGAGGAGGCACCCAGTTCAATCCAATAGAAGGGCTCGACCTTCTTTGAACGCGTGAGCGGGGAAAGAACGCTAAGCCGAGGAAACGCAATAATGGCCCCATCTAACAGATGCTTTGCGGATTCCTCGGCTTAGTCTTTTCCTCGGGTTAATGGATGTACAGGCCGACCTTGCGCTCCGGCGTGGTGATGACAGCCCTGTTTCCCATAATGATGACCTCCTCGTGTTTTCGGCCCGCCCCTTGCGGGCCCGTCGGCGCGTGATGCGTCGGGGTTCTTGCGAAGCGCAAGGAGGCGAGCGCAAACCCGGAGGGCTCGAGTTTTCCGGGCGGATGTATGGAAGGGCGTACGGAAAAGTTTTGCCGCGCCTTGCGCGCTGCGGGGTTCTCGGCGAGGATACGCGGTCCGGGTCGTACGGGCGGGGCGACGGGAGGTCTAAGGGAACGGGCTGTTATCAGCGCGAGACATGGTAGGCTGGGCTATCATCGACACAATCGGAAAAGAGGGCGGAAAGGGACTTCTATGGCATCGAGCAGCGCGCAGAAGCTCAAGGTGCTGAACCTCATGGACGTACTGAAGAAGGAGACCGATCCGGAGCACGGATTGACCATGCCCCAGATCATCGAAAGGCTCGCCGCAAGGGGCATCGACGCCGAGCGCAAGGGGCTCTACCGCGATATCGAGACGCTTCGCGAGTTCGGCATGGACATACGTCAGCTCAAACGGCAGCCGGTGCAGTACGCGCTGGCCGAGCGGGATTTCGAGCTCTCGCAGCTCACATTGCTCGTCGATGCGGTGCAGTCGAGCAGGTTCCTCTCCGACGGGGCCTCCAACGCGCTCGTGAAGTCAGTGAGGCAGCTGGCGTCGGCAGAGGAGCGCAAGGCTCTCAACAAGCAGGTGCACGTGCACGGGCGCCCAAAGAGGCAGGACCGGTCCGACTTCGTGTCCGTCGACCTGCTGCAGGACGCCATGGCCCGCAAGAGCAAGGTGTCGTTTCGCTACTACAAGTACGGCGCCGGCAAGGAGCGCATCGCCCGCAAGGAGGGCGCGGCGCACGTGGTCACGCCGATTAACCTGACCTACTCCGACGGCAACTACTACCTGGTCGCCTACAGCGCCGCCAACGGCGAGATCCGCAACTACCGCGTGGACCGCATGGGCCAGATCGCCGTCACGGGCGAGCCCGTCGACCGCAACGAGGTCATCGCGCGCTACGACCCCGACGAATCGGCAAGGACCGCCTTCGGCATGTACGATGGCGAGCGTGTTGTCATGACGCTAAAGGTGGATGCCGACCTGATGAACGTCGTGGTGGACCGCTTCGGTCGTGATGTGAACGCTTCGCCTTCCGACGATGGCAAGACCGCAATCGTGCCCGTTCCTGTGCGCGAGAGCCCCGTGCTCTATGGCTGGCTGGCCATGCTCGGAGACGTCGCCGAGGTCCTAAAGCCCAAGTCGTTACGAGACGATTACACCGAGTGGCTCAAACGGATCCTGTGCAGGCATGGGAGGTAGCGAAAATATTAATCGAACTTTCCATCGAAAGCCTTTTCGTCATGTTGGAAACGCGTCGAAGTAGTCAATGCAAAACGTACCAAGGCGTTCGTTGCTAGCAGTCGTTCAGGATGCTAAGATTCAAACGGGTGGCACAGTGTCAACAGGGGATACCTTTCACGCTTTGCTTCTTTGCAGGCGGTATTTGCTCTCCTGCGGCTGTATGCGTGGCTACGGCATTGTCATCGATGTCGTTTGTGCAATTGCGAATGTCGTTCTTGCGGGTCATATCCCGTACGACGCAGGTTGATTTAGTCTTTCAAATGTACAACTCGCCAGCCGGGGGGTGCTATGTCATATTCGGCGATGCATGTTGTTGTATGCGACGGTTATGCGGACGCGAGAGCGAGACATACTGAATTCCTGAAGAACCTGGAGCAACGTTCAGGCAAGCGCTTCGTGGTGCACGAATATGCTACGGGAAGCCAGCTCCTGTTCGATTTGGACGATGGGCGCTACAACCCGGACATCATTCTCCTAGAGGCAATTCTCCCCGAATCAAGCGGAATTGAGACCGCGCACGCTCTCCGAGACCGCGGATATGAAGGCGCTCTGATATTCGTTACATCAACGCCCCGTTTCGTCTTCGACGCGTTCGACCTAGGAGCTTTCAATTATGTCCTGAAAGACGATGAGGGCCAGCAGGGTCGTTTTGCGGCCGTCATCAATTCTGCCGTATCGTACATGAGCGAGCGCACTCGGGAGTACATACTCATAAACGGCATTACAGACCATCGCAGCATAGCGATTGATTCTATTCAGTACTTCGAAAGCCGCAAACACATCTGCATCGTTCACTTCAAAGCCGGCGAGGAGATGGAGTTCATAAGCTCGCTTTCGCGAATCGAGAACGCGCTGAGGGTTCATCGCTTTGTCAGAATCCACCGCAGCTTTCTCGTGAACTGCGATTTCGTCGAGCGGTACACGTTCAGGGAGTGCGCGCTTGCCGATGGAACAGTTCTTCCGATTGGGAGGCAGCGCTTTCCGATGCTAAAGGCCGTCATGGAACACAGCGCGATGGCAAGCGCCGGGAAAGCATAGGGTGCCAGCATGGGAACGCGCGCGACGATCGGATTCGTGCCAGGTAGCCAGGTTGGGGCGAATTGCTGCACCAGGGAGACTCGCATTCGCCTGTTGTACCATGCGGGCGCAGTCCTCATTGCTGTCGCGTTGTTCATTTGCTTCGCGCTGGTCCCGCGCGCCTGGGCAGACGAATGTCCGGCTGGAGGGCAGCACGAGTACGTTGCGGAGCTCGTAGAGCAGGCGACGGCAGAAAGTGACGGAAGCCGTACGTTCACCTGCATTAAATGCGGCTATGCGTATACCCAATCCATCCCGAAGACCGGTCACGATTGGGGTCCGTGGATTCAAGACGTTTCGCCAACATGCACAAGCGAAGGCCACGAGTACCGCGAATGCCGGCAGCACCCCGACAATCCGCACTATGAGGACAGGATCGTCCCGATGCTGTCTTCCGACGGGCGGCATGCTTGGGTCGAGCAGTCCAGGGAGGAGCCTACATCCGCGTCTAGCGGCAGGGTGAGTTACGTGTGCGGTGTCTGCGGGGCGCAGTACGAAGAGGTGCTGCCCGCAATCCAAGCCGAACCAG
>JAFUCC010000032.1 GCA_017459925.1 Eggerthellaceae bacterium | reverse complement strand
TTCGACGCGCTGTTCATGGGCCTGTCATCCAGCTTCGGCGCGCTCATCATCTCCGAACAGCTCGGCGTGAAGGCGGGCCTCGGCTGGTATATCAACTGGGCAAGTAGCTGGGGCGAGTACTACAAGGTGTTCGCAACCGTCGGCTTGTTCATCATCATCTTCTACGCGCTGATCAACATCCTGTTCAAGGTCCGCGATCGCGTCATGAAGTGGCAGCAATCGACGGTGAGGTGGTAGCGCATGGCCAAGAACCACATCATCGACCCCCGCCCCGACCTGCCGCTGTTCGAACGCGGCGAATCTCACACGCTCGTTGCGCGCGACATCGTGCAGACCTTCCTCGACGACGGCAACAACGAGGTGCGCGCCATCGAGGGCTTTTCGCTGGAAGTCTCCGGCGACGAGGTCGTGGGCATCATCGGCCCCTCGGGCTGCGGCAAGTCGACGTTCCTGCGCCTGGTCGTGGGCCTCGACGAACCGCTGGCGGGCACGCTCGAATTCGACGGCGAGCCCATCACCGGCCCCGACGCACAGCGCTCGATGGTTTTCCAGAACGCCAACCTGTTCGAGTGGCTGACCGTCGAGGACAACATCGCGTTCGGGCTGAAGGCCACAGGCTGCTACAAGGAGAAGTGCTACAAGATTCCGCGGCTCATCGAGATGATGGGCCTGCAAGGCTTCGAGAAGTCGTACCCGTCGCAGATTTCCGGTGGCATGGCGTCGCGCTGCGGGCTGGCTCGCGCGTTCGTCATGAACCCGGGGCTCATCTGCTTCGACGAGCCGCTCTCGGCGCTCGACGCCTTCACGCGCGCCACGCTGCAGGACGAGATCATCAAAATGCAGCAAGCCGCGCACGCCTCCATCATCTTGGTGACGCACGACATCGAGGAAGCGGTGTATTTGTGCGACCGCGTCGTCGTCATGACCGAGCGGCCCGGCACCAACAAGGGCGAACTGGCAATCGACCTTCCCCATCCGCGTGACCGCGTGTCGGACGAGTTCGTGGAGAAGAGAAGGCAGCTGCTCGAGCTGCTGAACCGGTAAAGGCCAAAACCAGCCGAAATACTAGGGGCGGCTGGCGGACATAGGCAAAGGCCCCGTGAACGGGGAGGATGGGGAGAAAGGACAGACATGTCAAAAGATCTCACCATGACGCGCCGTAACCTGCTTCGCGCGGGCGGCGCACTGGCAGGCACGGCCGCTATGGCCGGCGTGCTGGCTGGCTGCTCGAACGGCTCTTCGTCGGCGAGCGCTTCCGCGAGCGGTTCGGCTTCGGCCGAGGCTTCCAGCTCCGCTGCAGCTTCGGGCTCCGCTTCGTCGAGCGCAGCTTCCGCCAACAAGGTCATCCTGGGCTACTGGGGCGGCACGTGCGAGATGCCGATTTACGTCGGCTACGAGAACGGCTTCTTCGAGGAGGCCGGCCTCGACGTCGAGATCATGAAGATCACCGAAGACGTGGCTCCGCTCATGGCCAACGGCGACCTCGACTGCTTCGAGCTGACGCCTGACAAGTTCAAGCCGATGGAGCAGGGCCTCGAGTGCGTCATCATCGACTCGCTGCACTACGGCTGCCAGCAGGGCATCGCTTCTGGCGAGTCCGGCATCACCAGCTTCAGGGACCTCGAGGGCAAGAAGGTCGCAGCCACCATCGGCTCGATTTCCCAGATCGTCCTGGCTGCCCAGATGAAGGAAGCCGGCCTCGACCCGGACAAGGTCGAATGGATGACCTACAAGAACGCCCAGATGCAGCAGGCTCTGGAATCCGGCGAGATCGACGCCATGGCTGCGTATGACCCGTGGCCCGACATCATCCAGGAAAACGTGCCGGGTTCGGTCCGCTACTACTCCTGGACGTACGACGACAACCTGAAGAACACGCTGTGCTGCTTCGTCGGCATGTCCTCCAAGCGCCTGAAGGAGAACCCGGAGCTCGGCAAGATGCTCTCCGAGGGCTTCAAGAAGTCGGCAGACTGGATTCGCGCGAACCCCGAAGAGGCTTGCGACCTGGCCATCAACGCCGGCTATGTCCCCGTGAACACCGACACGGGCTTCACCCGCGACATGATGATCAAGGAAGTCACCGACTACCGCTTCGTCTCCGGCGACAAGCAGGTCATCGACGACAGCTTCAAGCAGATCTGGCAGTGGATCGCCGCTGCTGGCGCCATGGAAGACGCTCCGGCCGATCTCGACAAGTACATCATGGAGGACCTGTACCCGAAGATGGTCAACCTGCAATTCGCGTAATAGTTTACGTAGGCGCTTCGAGGGCTTTCCCTTCCCTTTATGCGCTTTCCGAAGCGCGAGCGTGCCCCGAGCAATCGGGGCACGCTCATTCAATGAGGGAATTCATAGGAAATCGGTCTGAGAACAAAGTATCAAAAATGAGTACCAGGACGATCCTGCTACTCATTTTCAGTAAGGGTGCCGAGGGCAGGGGCACTCTCTGAAAATGAGTAGCAGGAACGTCCTGGTACTCATTTCCCCATCCAGTAAGGTGTTCGCATGAAAGATCTGATACTCCATAGCCTGAAAATGCACAAGGTGCAGACCATCTCGGTCACGCTGTCGGTTGCGCTTTCGGTCATGGCGCTGTTCGCGCTCGTGCTGGTGTACGGCGGCGTGCAGGGCGGCGTGCAGCTGAACGCAGAGCGAAGCGGCGCGCAGATCATGGTCGTCCCCACCGAGGCGGCGGCAGAGCTTTCAGGCGAGGACCTTCTGTTCACCGGCGCGCCCGCATCGTACTACCTCAGCGACGAGGTTGCGCAACGCGTCGCAGGAACCGAGGGCGTCACGCGCATGAGCTCGCAGTTCTTCGGGCAGACGCTCGACGCAAGCTGCTGCTCGGTCGACACGGCCAGCCGCCTGATCGGCGTCGACTTCACGACCGATTGGACGATCCAGCCCTTCGCCCACATCGACATCCCCGATCACCTGGCAGCCGACGAGGTCATCGTCGGCGCGAGCACGAACGGCAACGTGGGCGACACCATCACGCTGCTCGACAACCAGTACACAGTCGTCGACCGGCTTGAACCGAGCGGGTCGGACCTCGACTTCTCCATCCTGCTCGACATCGACGTGGTCCGCGATATCTGCGGCGCGTCTGATGGCCTTGCCTACCTGTGGGACAAGTATGGCGACCCGCACGGGCTCGTATCCTGCATCCTCGTCGACTACGAAGACGAATCGCAGTACAACCGCCTGATCACGCGCCTGGGCAACATCGACGGCGTGCGCGTGCTCGAACGCTCGGCGCTCGTCAGCGAGGCGCAGGGCCAGCTTGAAACCGTGTTCTTCATCTTGCTCGGCGCCGGCGTGCTCATGCTGATATCGACGCTCGTGCAGCTGTTCGCGCGGTTCTACTCGTGCGTGTGGGACCGCAAGAGCGAGCTTGCCCTGTACCGCGCCATCGGCGCGAACCGCGGCCAGCTGCGCAAGCTCATCGGAGGCGAAGTGGCCGTCATCGTAGCCATCGGCCTGGTGGCAGGCCTCATCTTGGGAGTCATCCTGTACCAGGTGCTCATCGGCATGTTGCAGAACGGCACCGCCTTCCCGTTCGCGGGATTGTCGGTTGGCGCGATAGTCGGCGTGGGCGTTGCGTTCGTCGTGGTGTTCGCACTCATCGCGCTTGCCGCCATCGCCGTGCCCCTGTCGCAATTGGGGCGCTTGGAACCGTCGCTGGTCATGCAGCAAGGCGACATCGATTAGCGAGGGAGGGCATCATGTACATCGAGGCAATCGACCTGGGAAAATCCTACGACGATGCGATCATCCTGGAGCACACGAGCTTCCGCGCAGACGAAGGCGAGGCAGTGGCGTTCACGTCGCCTTCGGGTTCGGGAAAATCGACGCTGCTGTCGATGCTCGGGCTGTTGCTCGACCCTTCAAGCGGAACGATCGTGGTCGACGGGCAAGACACGGACACCCTTTCGGATGACGCACGCAGCGAATTGCGGTTGCGCACGTTCGGCTTCGTGCTCCAGCACACGCAGCTCATCGGGTCGCTGCGCGCGTGGGAAAACGTCGCCACGCCGGCGCGGTTCGCGGGAAAGCTCGACTTCGACCCTGAAGAGCGCGCCAAGCAGCTGCTGTGCGAGCTCGGGCTCGAAGACCGCCTGAACCACTACCCCTTCCAGCTGAGCATCGGGCAGAAGCGCCGCGTGGCGCTGGCGCGTGCGCTCATCATGAAGCCGCAGATCCTCATTGCAGACGAGCCGACCAACGACCTCGATTCGAGCAACGCGGCTTCGGTCACCGAAGCGCTGTTCGGCCATGCAGAGCGCGGCGGCATTTTGCTGTACGCAACGCACGACCAGCAGCTGCTCGAACGCGCCACCCGCGTCATGCGCCTTGAAGGCAAGGCGTTCGTGAAATAGCGCTACCGCAAAGCGATCATTCGCTCACCAAGCCGGCTGACCGGTAGCAATGAGGCTATCGAGATCTGCAAACGCATTCTCGATATGCTCGGAGTGGTACAAGTCGTACATGTTGTACACGTAATCCGTTAAGCCCTTATCGTCGAGCTGCTTCAGAACGGCTGCCGCATCGGTTCCCTTATGCGCCGAGTAGCTCTCGAGCAAATACGCGAAGAAAACGAACTCCTTAGCCAACCTCATCACCTCGCAAGTAAAGGGAATTGCCCGGATCGCCCGTTTCAACTTCAGCCTCCCACATATCGAACAATGCGAGCGGACTATAGTGCCACATCTTCAAGTCGTCATCCTGTAGCATCTCGTGCGTCTTCGAACCGAGGAAGAGACGTAGACCATCGAGTTCCGAAACACCTCTGCTCTCGGATACAAGCGTTGCAACTTGGGCGTCGAGTGTTTGCATGATCGAAGGTCGCACGCGTTTACCCATAGAGCCTCGCCTCCAGGAACGTCAAGTGGCGCAGGGCGCTATCGGTCAGAAACGCGTACTGATCGACAAGTTTCTGTGGCTTCAGCAGGATAAGAGCAGTCTCTTCGTCGATAACTCCTGCCATAAAGTCATTAATCACGGGCATTGTATTGTCATTGGCAACCGGCCCGATGACAACATCGTGCGGCGGACCGCCGTAGGAACCACGCCTGTTTGCTGACACGAACTCGAGCCAGTCCGCATCAGCCTCCTTGAAGCGATGAATGCTTAGAACTTGGCTTGCTTCCTCGAGATTGAATTCATATCCAGACACAATCGGCTTCCCAGTTCTCCGGCGCCTCGCCTGAAGGGTTGCCCATCGCTTGGCCTGTCCCTCGCTCGATGTCGTGTAGAAACCCGCACCAAAATCGAGGGCGCGGTTCGACGCGAGCACTTTTGGCTCCTTCACTTCGACATTGCTGCCGTGATACAGGATCACCGCGCTCAACCGCCTTCTCGGAAAATGGATCATTGACATGTCAAATTGTAGCATGCACGGATTTTGGATTACGTACCCACTTGGTTACGATGCTTCATACCCCTACTCGGCCGAATGTCCCGATGATCAGCAATTAAACCATTATGTATTAGGTAATGGTTTAATTGCAGCGAATAACGGTTGATTTCCGATTTCTATTAGTTGATTGGCATTGAAAACAGGCGCTCTTACAGGTTAGACGACGAAGCCTTCGAGCTCTAGTTCGCGTTTGACGCGGACGATGTGGCAACGCAGGTGGGCGTCTTCTTAGTCGTAGCTGCGGTTGTGGGATAAAAGTGGCTGCCCGGTTGGGCAGCCACTCATGCTGGTAACGCGCTTTCGAATCGACGAGATTACGCAGCTTTCTCGGCGTCGAGGATCTTGTGCGCGTTCTCGTATGCGGCGACCTCGTGCTCGGGCAGCTCGCCATCGGCGATGCGGGCGCGGGCCTTCTCGTAGTCGCGCGTGCCGATGAAGACTTCCTTCTTGTACGGGTTCACGCCCAGCTTCTTGGCACGGTAGAAGATATAGGCGATGGCGGCGACGTTCGCAACCAGGGCGATGACCGACACGACCGTGTTCGTCGTCGTGCTGAGCGTCGAGTTCACCGCGAAGACGCTGTCGAAGCCGTACTCGGGGAAGCTGTCCTGGAACTGCGGGAACACCTGCGCGAACATGCACCAGATAGCCAGCGTGTTGGCGCGGTTCTGAATCCAGCCGCCCTTGTTCCACAGCGCATGCGCAACCGTCGGGGCCAGCAGCAACGCCAGGCCGCAGTACCATGCGTGGTTCGGCAGGCAGTTGTACGTATAGCAGAAGTTCCACAGGTCGTAGGCCACGATGAAGACCCACGTCATGTCAGCCCACACCATGTCATCGGACTTCTTCGACGTGTACACCGCCCACCAGCCGGTCATGCAGAAGATGTTGATGAGGCCGGCAATGCCGTTGAACAGGTTGTTGAAACCAGCGATTTGCGTTGCATGCTCGGAAGTCACCCACACGAGCGAGCCGGTGGCGGCGTCGATGAACGCGCCGTCAGAGCCGGGAACGCTAGGATCCTGGATGATGCCCGCGTTGAACTGCAGCATATGCGCGAAGCTCTCGAAGTCGCTGACAACGGCGATGAGGATGTTGATGGCCACGATGACGAACGGGAACGCCTTGAACCACTCGGCCTTGCCCAGACCACCCCAGTGGTACTTGATGATCATGAAGCCGATGCAGCCGGTCAGCGCAGCATACACCTTCGCATAGTGGAACCAGCCGTTCTGGAACAACACCGTGGGGTTGTTCTGCGCCCATGCGGCCCCGATATCAGCCCCAATCGTGACCGCAATGCAGTAGACGGTCATGACGATGGGCAGCACGATGAACATGATGATGCCGCCGACCTTCCACCTACGCGCGAACTCGTTCAGCAGGATCAGCCCCACGAAAACCAGCGCCCATCCGAGCCACTGGTATGGCGCGTTCGCTCCGTATACGTCGAATAACATCCCTTACCTCCTTGCTTCTTGCCGCCTCGCGGCGGCTCCTCTAGCCACCTTACAGCGGCTTTACGTTTCTTAAAGAGCAGTTGCTCCGTAAGTCACCGACACCTTTGCCCCGGCGGTCGCCTTATGCCAGCCCGTTTCCGCCTCGGCGGTGAGCGCCTCGTTGTCGAGGTCGAGGTGAAGGGTCTGCGCAATCAGGTTTTCCAGCAGTTCATCGGGCGCATCGGGATGGCTGCGCACATAGCCGACCATGCCGACGATGAGCATGTAGAACATGTCGTAGACGTTCTCGATGTCGAGCTCGTGGAAGCGCTCGTAATCGACCGCCGTGGTTTCGGTGAGATAACGAGCCAACACCTCGGCCGAACGTGCCGAGAAGACCAGGTACAAGCTGGCGTTCTCGTTGCGGATGAGGTCGCTTCGGAACTGGCCCTTGTCGAACACGCCACGTCGCAGCATGCGGATGCAGTCGTGCAGCGCCTTGCGGACGTTGCCGGGCTCGCGCCCCTCGTTCCAGTGGCCAACCATCTCGCGGAACTCCTCGATGTAAGCATCGAGCACCGCTTCGGTCACGGCATCCTTGTCGGGAAAATAGTGGTAGAACAGGCTACGCGTAACGCCGACGCGGTCGGCTATGTCCTTCACAGTGGTGTGCGCCAAGCCTCGCTCTTCGAAAAGCTCGCGGGCAGCCTCGACGATTTCCTCACGGCGCGCGATAGCCTCTGCGCTTTCGGTTTTCCCGTTGGCGGACATGATTGACTTAACCTCCATTGACACTATGTCAACCCATGTGAGGCGCATAATACGACCTCGGTTGACATGGCGTCAATGAACAGATTCAGGAAAACGTCAAC
Source organism: Eggerthellaceae bacterium (assembly GCA_017459925.1). Taxonomy (GTDB): domain Bacteria; phylum Actinomycetota; class Coriobacteriia; order Coriobacteriales; family Eggerthellaceae; genus UBA9715. Next base: position 32,931 of record JAFUCC010000032.1, on the reverse strand, counting down.
GCGAGCGATGGCGTGTTAGACGGCGAAGCCCTCGGATTGAAGTTCGCGCTTCGCCCGGGCGATCTGGCGGCGCAGATGGGCGTCCTCTTCGCCATAGCCGCGGTTGCGCGGGTCGCAACCGGCATCGACCCAGCGTACGCCCCCGATGCCGCCGACAGGTGCCGACTCGCCGCACATGAGGCGCGTGCAGGCGGCAACGTAACGCAGGAAGCCCTTCAGCGGCGGCTTGCGGCCGAGCACGTCGGCGCCTTCCACCTGCGTAAGGCCGCACGCCCCCATGCTGAACGGCTCGAATTCGGGAATGCCGCAGATGCGCTCGGACAACGCGAGCGCGTCGACGCCTTGCCAGACTGGCTCCACGCCAGTCATGAGGTCGAGGCCTGCCGCTTTCAAGTGGCGGATGGTGCGACGCCGGTCGATGGGCGCGATGTCGGTCCACTCCCCCTCGTCGAGGCGCAGCGCATGGTAGGCGGCGTTGGCGCCAGCGTCTTTCAACGCCTGGGCCTGCTCGAGCGTCAGGTCACCGGCGTTGGCCATGATGACCATGCCGTCTGACACGCTGGCACGCACGGCGCGCACCATGTCGAGGTACCGCTCGAAATCGAGCGCCGCCGTGGCCATGAGCGAGATGAGGTCGACCTTCTCGGCGTCGAACAGCTTCGCGTAGTGGACGATGCGCCCGATGGGCACTTCCACGTTGGCGGCATCGTAGGAATCCTTGTTCACGTTAACAGCCGCAAACGAGCAGAACCGGCAGTTCTTGGGACACGCCGTGGAATCGACGCCGATCTGCGCATACACGTGGCCGCGCCCTTCGCAGGCCCGCATGCCGATTTCGCGCGCCTTCGCGCACACGTACGCAGCTTCGGGGGAATAGGCGTCGAACTTCAGCAGGTACACGATGTCGCTACGCGAGGGCGCCTTGCCCTGCGCCGCGTCATCGGCAATCTGTTCCACACGTTCGTCAAGCATCAGCGTTCCTGGTGGGACATTGGGGGCAGGGCCCTTTGTCCCATTTTCAATGGGACAAAGGGCCCTGCCCCCAATGTCCCACCCCTCCTTTAGTCGAACCAGCCCTGCGACGGTCCTTGGCGGACCGTCCAGCCGCCTGCCTGGAACATCTTGCGCTGCTGCTGGATGGCGGCGCCGCGTCCACCGTGCTCGGTGCGCTCGACCGTGTCGCGGGGGTTCGTGCCCATCTCGGCCCATGCCAGGTTCGCGCCCGACGCGGCGGTCATAGCCGTGTTCGCAGAGCAGTTCAGCTTGTAGTCGAGGCCCGTGGCCAAGCGGTAAATGGCGACCATGTTGGCATTGGCCACGTCGGTCAGCATGCCGCGCTCGAAGATCTTCGTACCGGGCACGGCGATGCGACGGCCCACGCCCGACGTCATGGGGTTGCTGTTGATGCAGCGGAACGTGGCCTCGGTGATTTCCTCGGGCGTGTGCTCGGGGCCGACCGGCTCGACGCACGTCGACAGCTTCAAACCCGCCTGGCGCATGTACTCGAACGTGCGCAGACGGTCCTCGACGGGAATGGTCGTGTCGACGCCCTCGCGCATGCGCACGGCATGGTAGGCGCCCTGCGCACCGGCGGCCTTCAGGCGCTTTGCGCGCTCGAGCGTCATGTCTTCGGTGTTCACGAGCAGCGGCAAATCGGCGGGAATGACCTCGCGCACCGAACCCACCATGTCCTCGAGCTTCTCGAACTTGTAGCTGGCCGTGGTCAGCAGCAGGATGAGGTTCGCGCCCTCTTCGACGTAGATCTTCGCGTATTCCAGCACGTCCTCTTTCGGGACCTCGTACACGCCCTTGCGCACGTCGTTCACCTTCGCGAACGAGCAGAACAGGCAGTCCTTCGGGCACGTGGTTGCGTTCAAGCCGATCTGCGCATGAATCTCGGCGATGCCGTCGGTCGCCTGCATCGAGAGCTCTTGGCCGGCCCAGCGGATGTAAGCGGCTTCCTTGCTCGTCTCGGGCACCGAGTACAGCTCGCAGGTCTCGGCCTCGGTGAGGCCGTTGCCTTCCATGGCCTTCTCGACGATCTCGTAAATACGGCTATCGAACACTTGCATGGCGCTTCCCTCTCTCTTCTGAACAATCAATTACCTCGGAGGTAATTGATTCGTCTCCCTAAATCGTGCGCTTCGGCAAATCGGCGGCAGCCGGATTCGACTTCACGACCTGCACGATGCCGATGACGACCGCGATCGCGCAGAGCACCCACACGATGGTGGCCGTGGAATGGCAGTGCATCTCGGGCATGGCGCACAGCCCGATGCCGAACGATGCGGGCATGCAGGCGGCGACGATGGCCGTGACGATATAGCCGACGGCGGCCGCGCGGCGACCCGACTGGTCCTTGCAGGTGATGGCCATGAGCGCGATTGCCACGCCGATGATGGGAATGAACGTATCGGCCACGAACGTCCAGTGGCACTTCATGGGCGCGCTGTTGCCGTTGGCCAGTTCCACCATCGTGTCGCATCCTCCCATGACGGCCGACACGATGGCGATGGCCGCCATGACGACGGCCCCGATAACGCACACGATGCTCCAAGCGGTTTTGTTCACGATTAACTCCTTGCAAGACATGCTCTAGTAATGGTCTAGGACATAATACCGCTTTTCAGGGCATAGCAAGCGAATCAATTACCTCGGAGGATATTGATTAGAATTTGTTGATGTCGGTCAGTTCGAAACGCGGGATGCGGCGCAGCGAGATGACGCTCATGATGAAGGCGAGCACGGCGCTGCCGATGACGCCCACGAGCACGGCCATGAGGTCGACGCTCTTCACGAACGAGGCCGTGGAAGGCTCGACGGAGCCGACCGTGATGGCGCCCATGACGCACCCGAGCACGACGCCCAAGACGATGCCGATGGCCGTGAGCACGATCGTGTCGTTGTAGATGTAGCGCTTGGCGTCCTTCACGGAGAAGCCGTTGATCATGAGCACGATGAGCTCGCGCTTCTTCTCGTCGATGAACATGACGTTCAGGTTCAGCAGCACGACGACGGCCATCAGCGCCGCAAGCGCTAGGTAAATGGCCACGACCGCGCTCGACACGCTGGCGAACTCGCCGAAGTTCCTGTGCTGGAACGCCTTGTCGTCGTCTATCGAGGAGAAGCCGTCCACGTTCGCAAGCGCGTCTGCGACGTCGTCTGCCGACATGTCGCCCGAAGCGCACAGCACCACGTTCGGCTGCAGGTCAGCGTCGAATTCGCGCTCGTAGAAATCGCGGCCCATGACCATCTCGTAGCTCGTGAGCCAGAAATCGTAGAAGCCCATGATGGGCACCTTGTGCACGACGCCGTCGCCGGCATCGACCGTGATCGTGTCGCCGACCTTCGCCCCGAGCTTTTCGGCATATGCCTTGCTGACCCACGCGCCGTCCGCCGACGGGTCGAACACAGCGCCGTCACTCACGTTCACGTGGTACACCTGCGAGAAGTCCTCGGGGCTTTCCGGGACGACCATGCAGATGGAGCCGCGGTCGCCGTTGGGCTTCGTCAGGATGAGGCTCTTGCGCAGCGCCTTCGCGCCTTGCAAGCCCTGGTCCTCGATGGCTTTCTGCACATTGTCGGCCGCTTGCTCGACATCGGTGTCGACGAACGTGATGTAACTGAACCCGTACACGTCCTCGTACTGCTTGTCGTAGCTTTTCAGCACGTCGTTGTTCAGCGTGATGGCCGTGACGATGAGCGCCGTGCAGCCGGCCACGCCGACGATGGTGCTGAACACGCGCCGCTTGTCGTTCATGCAGTTGTTCACGATGGTCTGCGTGAGCAGCGGCAAGCGCTCCCACACCGCCCACTTCTCGTAGAAGCGCGTCTTGGCCTCGGGCGGCTTCTCGCCCTTCAGCAGCTCGACCGCATGCTCGCGCAGGATGGAATGGCACGCGAACCACGTGGCGCCCAGGACGAGCACGATCTCGAGCAACGTCACGATGAGGAACAGCGGCAACCCGAAGTACGGCGGGTAGTCGCCCATGAAGAACATGCCGCCGAGCACGTGGCCGATGATGCCCTCGACCGCGATGATGCCCACGATGGCGCCGATGACGGCGCCGGCGACGACCGCGATGGCCGAATACGCCAGGAAGCTGAGCGTAATCTCGCGCCCGCGCAGGCCGAGCGCCTTCTTCGTGCCGATTTGGGTGATCTGCTCGTGCACGATGCGGCTGACCGCCGAGTAGCTGACGAGCAGGCCAACGATGACGAACAGCGCCGCCATCGAGAAGCTGAGATTGTTGGTTACATCGGTGAACGTGGAGACCTCGGCCGCGCCTGCGTTCTCGGTGCGGGCGGAAACCGTCCAGTTGTAGGATTTCAGCTCGTCGAGCTTGTCCTTCGCGTCGGCGACCTTGCCCTCGTTGTCGGCGATCTCCTTCTTCGCGTCGGCGAGCTTCTGCTCACCGTCGGCTATGTCGGTGCGTGCTTGCTCGAGCTTCGACTGACCCTCGTTGTATTCGGCCCAGCCAGACTGCAGCTCGGCTTCGCCCTGCTCGAGCGCCGCACGGCCTGCGGCAACTTCCGCCTGGGCGGCGGCAAGCGACTGACGCGCTTGGCCGATGGTCTGGCCGCTGCCTTCGGGATACTCGAGGTCGTCGACGCTCGTTTTGGCCATTTCGTCGGCTGTCGCCCTGGCGATGGCGGCGCTCTGGGCAGCTTCCGCATTTTGCGGATTGGCTTTCGCATACGCCTCTGCCTGCTGGGCGGCCGCTTCAGCCGCAGCGACCATCGTGGCGAGCTCTTGCGTCGCTGCCGCCACGCCCGCATCGAACTCGGCTTGCTTGGCCTGCAGCTCGGCGTTCTTCGCATTGAACTCGGCCCATTTGGAATCGAGATCGCCACGCGAGCCCACGAGCGTCGAATACGCGTTGCTCAGCTCGGACTCGCTCGATTGCACCTGCGAGCGTGCATCGGCGAGTTCCTTCTCCTTGCCTGCGACCTCGTTCTTCGCGTCGGCGAGCTTCCTCTCGGCATCGTCGACGTCGGCCTTCGCGGAATCGTAAAGCTCGTGGTAGCGAGCATCGGACAGTTCGTTGCCGAGCTCGACGATACGCGCTTTCACATCGGAGGACTTGCTCTTGTAATCGCCGCCGAACGTGCCAATGCCGCGCAGGTCGTCGCAGCGCACGTTCACGATGGGATAGCCGTCCTGGAACGCCCCGCCGTCGAACGCCGCGGGAAGCGCGAACGCCACGATGTCGACCTTGCCCGACGGCGTGTTCGAGATGCCGTACGTCGCAGACGAGTTGGCAAGGTACTCGGGGCTGTTGACGAGCGCCGTGACCTTGAACGTGCTGCCGTTCAGGAACTTCATGCCGTCAGCGTCGGCGGCGTCGTCGTTGCCGGCGTCGCCGTCAGCGTCGTCGGCGTCCTTCTGGAAGGCGATGATATCGCCCACGCCGATACCGAGGTTCTTGGCAGCGTAAGCAGTGAGCGCAATCTCGTCGGCCTTCTGGGGAAGCTCGCCTTCCACGATGATCGGGATGTTGACCCGGCTTCCGAATGTCTGCACCTTCGCCGTGTGCTCGGCTTCGCCCAAGGCGAACTGCTGGAACGACTGGTATGCCGGCTCGACGAGCGAGACGCCTTCCACATCGGCGAGCTTCTTCAGGTCGTCGTCGGTCAGGCCGTACGAGAACTGCACCTGGAAGTCGTGGAGCGAGCCTTCGTCGTACACCTTGTCGGCTGCGGTCTGCAGCGCAGGCCCCGCCCACGTGATGCCGAGGAAGATGCCCACGCCCAACGCCACGAACATCAGGATGCTGAAGAACGAGACGAACGTCTTCCTGATGTTGGCGAAAAGCTCTGTTATCTGGGTCGGTTTCACGGGCTTCCCCTACCAGACGAGGTCGGTCGCGTGGGCCGGATGGCGGTTCACGGTGACCTCGTGCATGCGCCCGTCGCGCATGCGCACGACACGGTCGGCCATGCGGGTGATCTCCTCGTTGTGCGTGACCATGACCATGGTCGTGCCGCCCTTGATGATCTCCTCCATGACCTGCAGCACCTCGATCGAGGTGGCGTAGTCGAGCGCCGCCGTGGGCTCGTCGGCCAGGATGATCTTCGGGTTCTTCACGAGCGCGCGGGCAATGGAAACGCGCTGCTGCTGGCCGCCCGACATCTGGCTGGGATAGTTGCGCTTGCGCTCGCTAAGGCCAACCACGTCGAGCGCTTCGTCGGCGTCCATCGGGTCGTCGACGAGCTCGGCGATGAGCTTCAGGTTCTGAAGCGAGGTGAGGTTCGGCATGAGGTTGTAGCTCTGGAAGATGAAGCCGATGTTGGAACGGCGGAATTCGGTGAGCTCTTCTTGCGTGGCGTTCGAGAGGTCCTGCCCCAGGTAGGTGAACGTGCCCGAGGTAGCCGAGTCCATGCCGCCGATGATGTTCAGCAGCGTCGACTTGCCGCAGCCCGACTCGCCCAGAAGCACCAGGAACTCGCCCTCGTACACGTCGAGGTTCACGCCCTTCAGCACCTTCGTGACCACGTCGCCGTTTTGGAACTCGCGCGTGATGTCGCGCAGTTCCATGACGACCTCGCCGGGCTGCCAGGCCGCGGAGATGGCTTCGTTCTCTCCGAGCGCGATGGCCGCCATCATGGCGGTGATTTCCATGACGTCGGCGCCCTCTTCGGTGAAGGGAGTGCCGTCCGACTTGTTCACGAACTGAATGACGCCCAAGTCCTCGTAGTTGTTCGAGAACGGCACGCACACCACGCTCGTGACGTCCATGCCCGCGAAGTCGATGGCGGTCTCAACGTCTTGCAGGGCGTCGAACTGGAACAGGCGCTCGGTCTTCTGCGTTTCGTACACGCGACCCACCGCCCCGTCTCCGGGAGCATGGCTGCGGCGCGTGAGGTCGACGGGGCCGATCCAGAAGTAGGGATGCAGCTTGCCGTCGCCAGTCTTGTCCATGTACCAGATGACGGCGCTCTCGGCGCCCGCGTTTTCCACGATGGCCTTCAGGCCGCCCTGGAGTGCCTCGTCAAGCGTCGTGGCGTTGGCGATGACGTTTTGAACCTCGCCGATTGCCTTGAAGTACTGGAGCATCGAGTTTTCCATGCGCGCCTCGCTCGCAATCGATTACATATTCCACCTTATTTTAGCCCAAAGATTAGCGGGGTTTCATGGTTTTGCGCACCTCGTAGGGGCGCGATTCATCGCGCCCGCCGCCGAAGGTGGAGATTATGGCGAAACCTGATATACCGTCGCTTCGCGGCACGGGCTCGATGAATCGAGCCCCTACGAATGGCCTGGGGCAAATCCTCTGAATTAGATCATGCCATCATCGACGGCTTGAGCTAGCGTTTGTGGTGCCCAAGATTGGCTTGAACGCAGAGCGAAGCGGCCTTCGTGCCGTGAGCGATGCGTGAACGCCAAGATTGGGTGCCACAGACGTTAGATCATGCCATCGAGAGTGCGCCAGGCTAATTCCGCGCACTTCACGCGGGCGGGCATGCGGCTGATGCTTTCCAGCTCGTAGGCTTCGTCGAGGTCTTCCTGCTCTTCCTCGGTCAGCTCCTCGCCCTGGATCATGCGGATGAACAGCTCGCTTAAGCGCTTGGCTTCCTCGACGGTCTCGCCGGTGATGAGCTCGGCCATGATGTCGGCACTCGCCTGCGACACGGCGCAACCTTGCCCGGTGAACGCAGCCTCCTCGATGGTCTCGCCGTCGGCCGACAGGCGCAGGCGCAGCACCATCTCGTCGCCGCAGCTCGGGTTAATGCCCTCGTGCTCGTGCGTGAAGTCGGTGAGCTCGAACTTGTAATCCGGGTGCGCGTTATGCTCCATCAGCGCCGCGGTGTATACGTTTGCATTAGCCATGGAACATGCTCCAAACATGGTTCAGGCCATCGACCAGGCGGTCGATGTCGGACGAGTCATTATAGAACGCCAGCGACGCACGGCAGCACGAATCGATGCCGAGGTGCGCCAGCAGCGGCTGCGCGCAATGGTGGCCGGCGCGGATGGCGACGTTGTCCATGTCGAGGATGCTCGCCACGTCGTGCGGATGCACAGTGCATACGTTGAAGCTGACCACGCCGTGGTGCAGCGCCGGGTCATCCGGGCCGATGAGGCGTATGAACTCGAGCTCGCCCAGGCGGCGCATGCACTGCGCCACGAGCGCCTGCTCGCGGGCGACCATGGCGTCGAAGCCGATGCTTTCCACGTAGGTCAGCGCCGCGTCGAGCGCGTAGATGCCGGCGGCGTCCTGCGTGCCGGCCTCGAACTTCTCGGGCACGGGCGCCCAGGTGGCGGTCTGCTCGGTGACGGCGTCGATCATCTCGCCGCCTGTCAGGAACGGCGGCATGGCGTCGAGCAGCTCGTGACGGCCCCACAGCACGCCGATGCCCATCGGGCCGAACACCTTGTGGCCCGAGAACGCGAAGAAGTCGCATCCCAGGTCGGTGACGTCCACGGGAAAATGCGGCACCGACTGCGCGCCGTCGACGATCATCGTGGCGCCGACCTCATGGGCGATCTCGCCCATGAGCTTCACGTCGTTCGCCACGCCGAGCACGTTCGACACGTGGATGCAGCTGACGATCTTCGTGCGCGGGCCGATCTTCGCGCGCATTTCCTCTTCGGAGATGATGCCCTGCTCGTCGGGGTACATGTACACCAGCTTGGCGCCTGCCAGACGGCACGCCTGCTGCCAGGGAATCAGGTTGGAATGGTGCTCCATGATGGTGATGCACACCTCGTCGCCCGGGCCGAGCACCGTAGGCGCATAGGCGATGGCCAACAGGTTCAGCGCCTCGGACGTGTTACGGCAGAACACGATGTCGCGCGCGTCTTTCTTGCCGGTCAGCCCGATGAAGCGGGCGATATGCGCACGCGAGGCGTTGATGGCCTCGGTGGCCTCGACCGACAGCTGGTACAAACCGCGCAGGGCGTTCGCGTTCATGGTCTCGTAGAAGGATTTCTGCGCATCCAGCACGACTTTCGGGCGCTGGGCCGTCGCCGCGCTGTCGAGGAACGCCAAGTCGGGGCGCTTCGCCAGCAGCGGGAAATCGCTCTTGTAAGGTGATGTGGCCAGCGCCGATGCGCGCGCGTTGCGCGTTTCCCACTCCGCGCGGCCCGCGTCGGTCAGCATGTCAGCGCCATGCAGTTTCCTATTTACCATCTCTCATCTCCTCGAAAATGAACATCACCCCAGGGGTGATGTTCATTTTTTCAATGAGCAACTACAACGTCGTATTCGGCGAAAAATGAACATCGTCTACGGGGTGATGTTCATTTTCAAACAGGTCGGCGAAACCGGGGGTCAGGCGCTCGCCATAACGGATGACGCTTTCACGGGCTGCATCGGTCGTCGCGTCGATGGCCGCCTGCTCCACGATGGCGCTGGCGAACATGCTCTCCGCCGCCTGCTGCGACAGGCCGCGGCTGGCCAGGTAGAACAGCTGCTCCTCGCGGATGTGCCCGATGGTGGCGCCATGGTTGCCCGCCACGTCGTCCTCGTTGCACAGGATGACGGGAACCGTCTTGTTGTGAACGCCCTCGTCGACGAGCAGCACGGTCTCATTCTCGGAGCCTTCCGCGCCCTTGCAGCCGCGGATGAGGTCGATCGTGCCGCGCAGCGTCTTGCTGCTCGTTCCCGCCAACACGCCGTTGGCCTGCAGGTTGCACTTGGTCTTGGCGCCATGGTGGCGCAGCGAGTAGTTGAAGTCGCGCTGCTGGTCGCCGTGGCCGAGGTAACGCGTGTCCACGTCGATGCGGCTGGAATCGCCGCGCAGGTCGCCCGCCAAGCCAGTGAACGATGAAGCGGCGCCGAGCACCGTCTGGCGCACTGTCACCTGCGCGTTCTCGGCAGTGAACAGGCCCATGTCGTCGATGTCGGTGAAATCGCCGTCGATAGCCTGCGTGCGGTCGATTTCCACCCGCGCGCCCTCGTCGGCGAACACACGCACCGTCGTGCCCGTGATGCCAGAATGAGTATAATGAGTATCAGGACGTTCCTGCTGCTCATTTCCGGCAAAATGAGCAGCAGGAACGTCCTGATACTCATTCACCACAATCGAAAGGTTCACGGCGCTGTTCGCGTCGGCGATGACGTCAACCGCTGCAGCGCTGACGGCGCCGGGAACAGCGGAAACGACGACCTGGGCGTCGACCGATTGGCCTTCCTTGGCAGCGACCACGATGCGGTCGCCGGCGGCATAGCGCAAATACGCCGCGGTTTCATCGCCCGTGCCGTGCTCGAACGCCACGGCAAGCGAGCGCGATTCCTCGATGGCGTCGGCTGCGATCTGATACGCCGATTGGGCCGTGCCGCCATATGTGGCGTCGGCCTCGGCGGCCACGTAGGCTTCGCGTTCGGCCAGCTCTTCGGCCGTCGGCGCGGGATGCGACTCTTCCCATTCCGCCTGCGCATCGGCAAGCGCGTTCTCGAACTCGTCAGCTGCGCCCTGCGCCGCCCACGGCTCGGACACCTGCACGGCAGGCGCGATGGAAAGCCCTTCGGGCACCTCGACCTGCGCGTCGTTCATGTTCAGGAAATGCCAGGTGGCGGCTGGCATGGCGCTTGCGCGCTCGATGGTCACGTGCTTGGTTTCCATCTATCCTATCGCCCCCTCCATCTCGAGCTTGATTAAGTTGTTCATCTCGACCGCGTATTCCAGCGGCAGCTCCTTCGAAATGGGCTCGGCGAAGCCGTTCACGATCATGGTGCGCGCCTCTTCTTCGGAAATGCCGCGGCTCATCAGGTAGAACACCTTGTCATCGCCGATGCGGCCGATGGTGGCCTCGTGCCCGATGTCGACGTTCTTGCAGCGGATGTCCATGGCCGGGATGGTGTCAGAACGGCTGCGGTCGTCGAGCATCAGCGACTGGCACGACACCGAGCAGCGCGAGCCTTCGGCCGCCGGCGTGGCGACGACCGAGCTGCGGAACGTCTGGATGCCGCCGTCTTTCGAAATGCCCTTGGTCTCGATGCTGGCCGACGTGTCCGCAGCACCCAGCACGACCTTGCAGCCGGTGTCGAGGTTCTGCCCACGGCCGGCGAACGTGATGCCCGTGAAGCTGGCGCGCGCCTTGCGACCGGCCAGGATGCTCATCGGGTACAGGTAGCCCACGTGGCTGCCGAACGAGCCCGAGATCCACTCGATCTCGCCTTCCTCGTCGCAGCGGCAGCGCTTGGTGTTGAGGTTGTACATGTTCTTCGACCAGTTCTCGATGGTCGAGTAACGCAGGTGCGCGCGCTTGCCGACGAACAGCTCGACCGCGCCGGCGTGAAGGTTGGCCACGTTGTACTTCGGCGCGCTGCAGCCCTCGATGAAGTGCAGGTCGGCGTCGTCTTCCACGATGATGAGCGTGTGCTCGAACTGGCCCGCGCCCTTCGCGTTCAGGCGGAAGTAGCTTTGCAGCGGGTAGTCGAGCTTCACGCCCTTGGGCACGTACACGAACGAGCCGCCCGACCAAACGGCGCCGTGCAAGGCCGCGAACTTGTGGTCGGTCGGCGGGATGAGCGTCATGAACTTCTCTTTGATGAGGTCGGCGTATTCGCCGTGCAGCGCTTCCTCGATGCCCGAGTACACGATGCCCATCTTGGCAGCGCTTTCCTGCATGGAGTGGTACACGAGCTCCGAGTCGTACTGCGCGCCGACGCCGGCCAGGTAGCTGCGCTCGGCCTGCGGGATGCCCAGGCGGTCGAACGTGTCCTTGATGTTGTCGGGCACGCTTTCCCAGTCGGACTTCTGGTCGGTGTTGGGCTTCACGTACGTGACGATGTGGTCCATGTCGAGGCCGTCGATGGAAGGGCCCCAATCGGACATGTCGATGCTGTTGAAGATCTCGAGCGACTTCAGGCGATGCTCGAGCATCCATTCGGGCTCGTCTTTGCGCTCGGAGATTTCGCGGACGATGTCGGGCGTCAGGCCCGCATCGAGTTTCTCGGCGTCAGCGTCGTCGTAGCGGAAGTCGTACATGCTGCGGTCGACGTCATCGACCTGCGTGCGCTTCTTCCCCGACGCGGTGACGGTCGTCTTGGTTTCTGCCATGGCGCACCGCCTAATGAGTCGCAGGACGTTCCTGTGACTCATTTTCAGCAACGCCCCCTTCATCCGAATCGGCGGTCTCAAAATGAGTCGCAGGAACGTCCTGTGACTCATTTTCGAATTGCTCGAAGCCCTGCGCGTCGATCTCGTCGATGAGCTCGGCCGTGCCCTCGGCCACCATATGGCCCGACACCATGACGTGCACGCGGTCGACGTTCAGGTGCTCGAGGATGCGCGTGTTGTGCGTGATGATGAGCAGCGTGCCGTCGCATTGCTCGCGGTACAGTTCCATGCCGCGCGACACGACCGAAAGCGCGTCGACGTCGAGGCCCGAGTCGGTTTCGTCGAGGATGGCGAGCTTGGGCTGCAGCAGCAGAAGCTGCAGCATCTCGACCTTCTTCTTCTCGCCGCCGGAAAAGCCCACGCCCAGCTCGCGGTCGAGGTAGGCCGGGTCCATGTCGAGCGTTTCGGCGAGCGCTTGGGTCTTCTTGCGGAATTCCTTGTTCTTCAGCTTCTCGCCGCGGCCTTCCATCATGGCGCGCAGGAAACTGCGCAGCGGCACGCCGGGAATCTCGACCGGCGCCTGGAAGCTGAGGAACAGCCCCGCCTGGCTGCGCTTGTCGGGCGAGAGCTCGGTGATGTCGGCGCCGTCGAATTCGATGTCGCCGCCGGTCACCTCGTAAGCCGGGTTGCCCATGAGCACGTGGCCGAGCGTCGACTTGCCCGCGCCGTTCGGCCCCATGAGCACGTGAACTTCGCCCTGCGGAACCTGCAGGTCGATGTCATGGAGGATCTGCTTGTCCTCGACAGCGGCAGACAAGCTGCGACAGCGCAGCAACACATTGCTTGTCATGATGGTTCTCCTTTATATAACGGCGGACTCGTCTGAGGTTGCTGCCGACTTTAGCACAAAGGGCTGCTTCCCTTCGCGCGGACGGCAACCCCCTGAATACCGCCTATCGTACTGTTCGGTGATAATCCTAGCATTTTCATGGGTTTTTGCAACGGGAATCTTCCCTCTTCGTATTATTCTCAGTGAGTGCTATACTCGTTCAAGCCAAGTTTTGCTCGCGTGCCTTCAAGGCCCATCCGTCGTGCAGCGGAGCGCGAGATCGTCGTCCTTGCACCGGGCGCTTCGGGGTGGCAGCCGTCGCGTCGACCAGCTGGAAAGGTGCACGACATGAGCGATGCTTCCGAAAACTGCGCGAAGATCAAGGAAAACGAAACCGCCAAGGCGCTAGCCGAGGATTTGGGCATCGACAACCCGCTCATGGAATCGGACCAGGGCCCCGCACCCAAGGTGGGCGACGTCGGCGTCGTGAAATCGGTGAACACGAGCGTGCGCAAGGGCACGCGCAAGGCGCCGGCCGAGGCGGGCTACATCGAGCTGACGGCCGATTACGGCGTGGCGGGCGACGCGCATGCCGGCGACTGGCACCGCCAGGTCTCGTTCTTGGCCGAAGAGTCGATCGACGTTGCGCGCGAACACGGCCTCGACGTGGGCTTCGGCGACTTCGCCGAGAACATCACCACGCAGGGCATCAACATCAAGGGAATGCCGCTCGGCACGCTCGTGCAAGTTGGCACGGCGAAAGTCGAGATTTCGCAAATCGGCAAGATCTGCCACACGCGCTGCGCCATCTACTACCTGGCCGGCGACTGCATCTTCCCGCGCGAGGGCATTTTCGGCTGGGTCGTGGAACCGGGCATCGTGCGCGAAGGCGACGAGATCCGCGTGCTCGAGCTCGGCGAGGGCGAAGTGCACCGCGCCCTTTCCGACAAGCCGCTGTAATGAGTAGCGGAATGAGTAGCAGGACGTTCCTGCTACTCATTTTCCCAAGGCGAACCCGGCTTCAGTTCCCATCGCCAAAATGAGTAGCAGGAACGTCCTGCTACTCATTCCGCCACTCATTCGGGTTAGCTGCGTTTGTCGATGGCGCGGGCGAGCCAGTCGCCGAGGCTCTGGAACACCTGCACCAACACGACGCACAGGATGACCGCGGCGAGCATGACGTCACCCTGGAAGCGCTGGTAGCCGTAGCGGATGGCGATGTCGCCCAAGCCGCCGGCGCCGACCGTGCCGGCCATGGCGGAATACCCGAACAGGTTCACGAACGTGATGGCCACGCCGCGCACGAGCGAGGGCAGCGATTCCTTCAACATGACCTTCACCACGATTTGGAAGTTGCTGGCGCCGAAGCTATGAGCGGCTTCAATGAGGCCCTTGTCCACTTCGGCGAGGCTCTGCTCGACGATGCGCGCGACGAAGGGAGCCGCGGCGACCGTCAGCGGCACGACGGCGCCCGGCACGCCGAGCGACGTGCCCACGACCAGGCGCGTGAACGGGATGATGGCCACGAGCAGGATGATGAACGGGATGGAACGCCCGATGTTGATGATCCACCCGAGCACCGTGTTCACCGCGCGGTTGGGCTTAATGCCGCCCGGCGCCGTGACGGCGAACCAAATGCCCAACGGCAAGCCGATGACGTAAGCAAACAGGCACGATAGGATGGTCATGACGAGCGTGTCGACCGTGCCCTGGGCGAGCAGCGCCCCGTATTTGTCGAAGAACTCGGCCATTATGCGCCCACCTCCTCGGGGTAATCAGTTTCCTCGGAGGAAATTGATTCGCTCGATTCGGGCGCCTTCTCGAAGCCCCATTCGAGCAGCTCGCGTGCAACCTTGCTCTGCGGGTTTGCGAACACGTTGGCGGTCAGGCCCTCTTCCACGATGTGGCCGGAATCGATGACCGCGGTGCGGTTGCAGATGTGGCGGCACACGGCCAGCGAGTGCGTGATCACGACCATCGTGACGCCCAGCTCGGCGTTGATCTTCGCCAGCAAGTCGAGCACCTGCACGGTCGTGCGCGAGTCGAGCGCGCTCGTGGCCTCGTCGCACAGCATGTAGCGCGGGCGGTTCGCAAGCGCGCGGGCGATGGCCACGCGCTGCTGCTGGCCACCGGACAGCTCGCTGGGGTAACGCGACGCCTTGTCATCGAGGCTGACGAGGCGCAACAGTTCATGCGCACGTTCGGCGTTTTGGGCCTTGGGCTCGCGGCGAACCTCCAGCGGGAACATGACGTTCTGCAGAACCGTGCGCTGCTGGAACAGGCTGAAGTTCTGGAAGATCATGCCGATGTTGGCCCGCAGCTCGCGTAGCTGGCGTCCCTCGTAGTTGGTGATGTCGTCACCGTCGATGATGATCTGGCCTTCGGTCGGGCGCTCGAGCAGGTTCAGCAAGCGCACGAGCGTCGACTTGCCCGCACCCGACTCGCCGATGATGCCGAAGATGTCGCCATCATCGATCTTCAGGTTGATATGGTCGAGGGCGCGGTGATCGCCATCGCTGGCGTGGTACACCTTCCCCACGTCTTTTAGTTCAATCATCGGCCCTCCTTGAACACGTGCCGAGCTTGGTAAACTCGTAGGGGCGCGATTCATCGCGCCCGCCGCCGTAGGCGAATGCATTTGTCAATGCCAATGTTCGCCGCTTCGCGGCGCGGGCGCGATGAATCGCGCCCCTACGGTTCTGCTTGCCTATTAAAAACCAGACGGCGCCCTTGGCAATCAAGGGCGCCGCTTCTGCCTTCGTTACACCGGGATGACTTCGCCGTTGTAGGTCTTGGTGATGTAGTCCTTGACCTCCTGCGACGAGACTGCCTCGACGAGCGCCTTGGTCTTGTCGGTGTTCTCGTTGCCTTCCTTCACGACGATCACGTTCACGTACGGGGAGTCGCCGGCCTCGGTCACCAGGATGAGGTCGTTGCTGAGGTTGGCGCCGAGCGCGTAGTTCGTGTTGATGACCGCGATGTCGACGTCCTGCAGGACGGTCGGGACGGTGGCAGCCTCAACCTCGACGAACTGCAGGTTCTTCGGGTTCGACTTGATGTCCTTCGGCGTGGCAGCAAGGTCGTTCGGGTCGTTCAGCTCGATGAGGCCAGCGGTCTGCAGCAGCAGGAGCGCACGCGCCTCGTTGGTGGTGTCGTTCGGCACGGCAACCTGCGCGCCATCGGCCAGGGCGTCAAGCGAAGCGGTCTTGCCAGCGTAAATCCTCATGGGCTCGATGTGCACGCCGGCCACGTTCACCAGGTGCGTGCCCTGCTCGGCGTTGAAGTCGTCGAGATACGGGATGTGCTGGAAGTAGTTGGCGTCGAGCTCGCCGTCTTCAGTCGCCGTGTTCGGCAGCACGTAGTCGGTGAATTCGACGACCTCGAGCGTGTAGCCGGCCTTCTCGAGCAGCGGTGCGACGGCGTCGTTGAGGATCTCGGCGTGCGGCGTCGGCGTGGCGCCCACCTTGATGACCTTGTCGTCAGCAGCAGCCGCGCTGGATGCGCTTTCGCTGGCAGAGCTGGCGCTTGCCGAAGCTTCCGAGCCAGAGGCGCTCGAGCTAGCCGAGTTTCCTCCGCAAGCGGTCAGCCCGAACGCCAGCACGACGCCGAGCGCAGCCACCAGAATGGCTGCTATTCTCTTGTTCTTCTTAATTGCCTGCATGATAGTCCCCCTTCCGTTTTGGGCCCCTTCTAGCCCGTGAAAAGTGCTGGGCGTAATTATGCCCAATACGCAAAAACACGCGCAAGACCTGCAGTAATGCGTGTTTCTTATGTCTTGCTATCAATTTTTCAGATAATTGAGCAATCGCCCACGATTAATACGGACCGAATATGGGGAAATAGGAGAAGCCGCATTTCGCGGCTTCTCGGGAGTTGCCCAGCCGAAGAAAGAGGGGGGAAGGATCAGCTGGGCAACCGGTTTCAGCAAGCGCGGGTTTAGAAGATAGGGAGCACCGCACCGCTGTACGTGTTGTTGATGTAATCGCGCACCTCGTCGGAGTTGAGGGCCTTGGCAAGCGCCTTGATGCCCGCATTGTCCTCGTTGCCTTCCTTCACGACCAGCAGGTTCGCATAGGTCTTGGCGGCTTCGCTGTCGGCGCTCTCGGTGACGATGGCGTCTTTGGCAACGTTCAGGCCGGCTTCCAGCGCATAGTTCGAGTTAATGGCGGCAATGTCGACGTCGGCGAGGGAAAGCGCCGTCTGAGCGGCTTCGAGCTCGATGATGTCGAGGTTCTTCGGGTTCTCGACGATGTCAGCCTTGGTGGCCTTCAGGCCGGCAGCGCTGTCGAGCTTGATCAGGCCGGCGTCCTGCAGCAGCAGGAGCGCACGCGCCTCGTTGGTCGCGTCGTTCGGCACCGCCACCTTCGCGCCATCGGCCAGCTGATCGAGGCTGGTAACGCTCTTGTCCTTGCCCGCGTACAGGCCGAACGGCTCGTAGTGCACGGCAGTCACCGACACGAGATGGGTTCCCTGCTCGTCGTTGAAGTTCTCGAGGTACGGCAAGTGCTGGAAGTAGTTGGCGTCGACCTCCCCTTCTTCGGTCACCGTGTTCGGCAGCACGTAATCGGAGAACTCCTTCACGACGAGCTCGTAACCCTGCTCCTCGAGGATGGGCGCCACGACGTCGTTCAGGATCTCAGCATGCGGCGTCGGCACGGCGGCCACGGTGATGGTCTCGAGGCTCGCTGCGGCCTCCGAGGAAGCCGAGCCCGATGCCTCGGCGCTCGACGAGTCACCCGATGCAGCCGAGGACGACGCGGACCCGCCGCATCCCACAAGCCCGAATGCAAGCACCGCCCCGAACGCGGCAACGGCAAGCGTCGCCAATAGTTTCTTTCCCGTCTTTTTCATACGTATCGTTCCTTTCCGGTTTCCCTTTGCGTCCGCCGCGCGCCGAGTTTGCGAAGCGCGCGGCTTCGATTGATACGGCGAGTCATTCTAGAAAACTTTTATTCCTAGTTCAACGCTAGGATTTATAGGGATTATCGAGGCTTTGCTACGCAGTTTTCAGATATCGGTTTTTCTGAGAACAAGGCATCGGCAATATGCATATCCGGATTCGTGTTTGCGCAGTTCAAAGTGCCTATACTTTCTTTCGAACGCAAGGCGAACCCTCGCCAAAGCATCAAGGACCACTCCATGAAAGGACCTACGCATGACCATCGAGATCCCCTCCATCGAAGAGCTGAGAAGCGCTCCCATCGCCATCCTCGGCGGCGGAGCCGTCGGCAAGACCTGCGGAGCCGATTGCGCGCTCGCAGGGCAGGAAGTCCGCATCTGCGACCTCGACCCCTTCTACGAGACCTCTCTCGGGACCGTGGAGCGCACGGGCATAACCATACAGGCGAAGGCACCGGGCACGCAGAGCAAATACGGCTTCGAGCGTTTCGGCAACGCGCGGTACGCGCTCGTGACGAACTCAGTCGCCGAAGCGGTGCGCGGCGCGAAGCTCGTCATCGTGGGCGTCCCCTCGATTGCGCATGAAGCGTTCTTCAAGGAGCTCATCCCCCATCTTGAAGACGGGCAGATCATTCACATCATCCCCGACAACTACGGTTCGCTGCGCCTGCGCAAGATGATGCGCGAAGCGGGCAGCACGGCCGACGTCATCATCGGCGGGTGGTCGTCAGCACCGTACGGCACGCGTGTCGACACCGAAGGCGGCATTGCGAACGCGCACGTCTCGCTCGTGTACCGCGCCATCACGCTGCGCGGCAGCGCCCTGCCCACGCGCGACACGGCCGCGTTCGTGGAAAGCTCGAAGGCGCTCGGATGCTTCGACGCCATAACCCAAGGCGATGGCGCCGTGGCAGGCGACACCGTGCTCGACATCGGCTTCTCGAACGTGAATCCCGTCATCCACGTTCCCGGAACCCTGCTAGGCGTGTCCACAATGGAGAACTTCGGGACCGTGCTCGGCAAGAATCTGCACGAGTACTCGATTTACTCGCATTCGTTCTGCCCGTCCATTTCCGAAGTGCAGTACCAGTTCTACAACGAGGAAATCGCACTGGCCGAAGCCATCGGCGTGGGTATCCAGCCCTTCGACCGCGACGTGTTCTTCCAGCGCACGAGCGTGCTCGGGCAGGAATACATGGGAGCCGGCTGCAACGTGCCGTTTGAAGAGCAGTGGGAAGTCGGGTTCGCCACCGGGCCGTTCTCGATAAAGAACCGCTACGTCACCGAAGACGTGCCAGTGGGCTGCCACGTATACCATGAGCTGGGCGTGAAGTTCGGCGTGCCCACGCCCATCATCGACGCCATGATCGTGCTCGGCGGCGTGATGAACCACGCGAACTACTTCGAAACCGGCATGACGCTCGCCGACCTCGGCATCGCACACCTCAACCGCGAGCAGCTGTTGGCATACCTGCATGACGGTTCATATGTGGAGGAGTAGCAGGTCATGAGCATTCGCGATGAGCGGCAGCGGCGCGCAGTCGTTTCGGCCGCAGCCCGCACTACGGCAGGCTTTCCCATCGGCATCATCGCCATCCGGCTCGACTACCCGAAGCTTCCCGGAAACGTCGTGAACGCGTCGACGTTCGACTTTCCCGTGCTGTACGAGGAAGTCGTCTTCGAAATCGAGCGGCTGTTCGAAGGCGACCCGGCGCTCGAAGACGTCGTCGTGGAGGCGGCGCGCAAGCTCGAGGCGGCCGGCGCGCGCGCCATCGTGGGCGCGTGCGGGTTCTTCGCGCACTTTCAAGGCGCCGTGGCCGACGCCGTAAGCGTCCCCGTGTTCTTGTCGAGCCTCGTGCAGGTGCCGCTCATCGAGGTGGGGCTGAAGCGCGAGCAGAAGATTCTCGTATTCGCCGCCGACGGTGACTCGATCACACCAGACTTGCTCGCCAGCGTCGGCGCCCGGCCAGACCGCCTTATCGTGCAGAACCTCGGCGACCGGCCTGCCTTCGCTCCCATACGCTGGGGAAAGACCGCAATCGACAACGGCGCGCTCATCGACGACCTGGTGGCGCTCGCGCGTATGCGCATCGAAGAGCATCCGGACATCGGCGCCATCCTGCTGGAATGCAGCGACCTTCCACCTTATGCGGCTGACATTCATGATGCGACGGGTCTGCCGGTGTTCGACTTCATCACGCTCATCGAGTGGGCCCAGCACGCCGTGACCCAAAAGCGCTACTACGGATGCATTTAGGCAACCGGGTGTATCGGCGTGAGTGTGTCGGGCTTGCCTGGCCAGATCGACGCATGCGGCGCATTTAGTTAACTTGTACAAATTTTCAATTAGATATTGCCTTTTGTTAGACATTGTCTTATATTCGAGAAGGTCTGAAGCACGGCGGGTTCCCTTCCCTCCACCAAATAAGGTCCCGCCACTTCTATAATTACGGACCGCCGCTCCCCCCTCCTTCATGCGGCGGTCCGTCCTTTTTGCATCGCCTATTGGCCAGGCTGCGGACCAAGCCTCAACAATGGCCGTACCGCAACTAAACCACCGTTGACCAGGAACGGCGCCATCCGTACTTTGGGAAACATCCCGCCATCCCCGTAGGCCCTGTCCGCACTTCCGGCGATATGCTGCCTTGCGCTCAGGCAGCAGTCGTACTTTGGCCGATATGCTGCCAGGCTCGCAGGAGCAACTCGTACTTCGGAAGATATCCTGCCATGCGTGCGATCCGACGCGATTTCGTGGAAGGATATAGGGTCCAAGTACGATTTTGGCGGTGTGCCTGGCAGGATATCCCGTACTTGTGCGGGTTATCCTGCCAACGGCCGTACTTAGGCCGATATCCTTCCATGGAATCGACCCGGTTTGCTGTCATGGAAGGATATCGCCCGAAGTACGAGTTGCTCCTGCGAGCCTGGCAGCATATCGGTCAAAGTACGGCCCGCCACGACGGCTCTATGCCAGACCGACAGCATATCGGCGGCGGTTTGGCACAAACAGGTTAAGTTCGAGATTGCAAGTTCTGCACTCGAAGAAGGCGCCCTCGCACTTGTTATTCGTTAGAATTACTTATGCAACTATCGGCGCTTGTTTCGTTCGGAGACATCATGGTTGAAACCCGCCGTACCACGATTCCCCTGGCCCTCGCCCTCGTCCTGGCCCTCGCCCTCGCATGCCTCATTGCGCTTGGCGGATGCGCGGCAAACGGGGCAAGTTCGTCGACAGCTTCCAGCAACAGCCCAGATCAAAAGGACGTGAGCGTTATGGAACAGCTTCAAGTGAGCACCACGCGATGCGACTATGCGGAGGTCGGCGAGCAAACGGGCCACGGCGGTTATGGCGAATACACCGAAGTCGCCGTTGAATCCGCGGGCTACGACGAGCTGAAGGCCGCACTCGAAAGCCGCAACAAGCTGGCCGCCACGACAACCGTCGACAGGGTGCACGACCACGCGAACGACCCGAATGCGCAGAGCACGACCGAAGGGCACGAGCTCGACGTTCTGCTCGGCGGCGTCGACAACACCGTGCAGGCGGTCGACTTCATCAACTTCATCAGCCAAGCCGCCGTGACGCGCGCCGACAGCAGCCTGACGTGCCTGCTGGAAACGAGCGTCTCCGAAATCGACGGCTGGGGCAAGAAGCTGAGTTTCTCCTCGCACGTCTACGACTCCGCCACAGGCAAGGAGCTTGCACTGGGCGACCTCGTCACCGACACGGCGCAGCTGCCCGAGCTCATCGATGCGGCAATGCACGAGAAGTACTATTTCGAGGGCATGTTCGAAGAGGACGAGGACGTGGCGCAAATCGTGCGCGGCAAGCTGGAAGACCCCGCTGCGAACGGCGCGCTGGCGTGGACGGCCGATTACCTGAGCATGAAGTTCTACTTCAACAGCAGCGACCTCTCGCATGCCGACACGTACCAGGGCATGTACGTTTCGCTCCCCTACGCGGAGCACCCCGAGCTGTTCGCCGATGCATGCAAGACGCTTCCCGACGAGTTCATCGCGCAATTGGAATACGGCAAAACGTACGCGCTGCCCGACGATGCGCAGGGCCGTTCGGTCCGCGTGACGCGCACCCACGACGATGACGCGCGCCCGCAGGGCCTGCTCGGCACGTCGCCCAACACGTCGAATGCGACCGCCGGCTGGCAATTCGCCGTCGAAGTCGGCACGGGAGAAGGCGATGATTTCACGCCGACGGGCGAAGCGGCGACCTACCCGTGGTTCTACGACATGCACCGCCAGGACTACATGCCGAGCCTCGTGCGCGTGGACGGCAACTGGTACGTGTACGGGTTCGGAGACCGCAATTCCGAAAACTACCCGACCGCCGTGTTCAAGCTCGACGGCGAGGTGGAGCTGGTGAAGGAGTTTGAGGAGGGCTTCACGCCGAGCGCGCCGTACACGACCTGGGCGTTCCCGAGCAATCCGGCGGCGGTCACCATGGCCGACCGCGATTGCCTGGCAAGCTACGACCGCATCCTCTTCGAGCGCGCATGCTCGATTGACGGCGCCACCGGCTTGCCCGCGCCCGCAGCCGAAAGCTATCAGGCGCATACCAAGAACCAGGCGTACAAGATGCGCATGAGCGTGAACGGCACGCTTGTCGGCGAAGACGGGCAGCTGGGCGACGCCACGGTCATAGACGAGGGTGCCGTGTGCTTCCTCGAGGCGGGTTTGCGCTACAACTTCTACGACATGCGGTTGGAAGACGGGCGGCTCGTGCGCCTTGAATGCGATCCGCGCACGCGCAAAGTCGACGACCATTACACCGCCGACATCATGTCGATGGTCCCCGCCCACACGGCCGCCTCGGCGACGATCGAGTCGGGTCCGCGACAGCGCACCGTGAACCAGCACGGCCACGAGGTGCCGCTCGTTCCCGAAACCGGCAACCTCGTGGGCATGGGCGCCATCCTCGACTACGGCGACACCCCTTGGTGGGTAGCCGAGGAGTTCGTCGGCACATGGAAGATGACCGAAGGCGACCGCGAGCTCATCGCCGACTGGTATGCCGAAGGGAAAGCCCCGGCCGACGGCTCGCTGGAAATCCGCGAGGACGGAACCTTCACGTTCGCGTTCGACGGGCGCGCGTTCGAGGGCTCGCTTAATGAGACGCGCGGCTGGGGCGTGTACGCCGGCGGCTCGATGGCATCCGCCGACGGCGGCGATAGCCAGGACGTGTACTTCGATTACGCAAGCGACGACGACCATGCATGGAAGCATCTGGAATTCCGCGCCGCCGGACTGCCCTACCCCCTGCACGAGCAATCTCCCGACATCTTCTGCTTCCTCACACGCGTTTAGGGGAACGGCTGGAAACACGCCGCCGGGGCCTTCTTGCTCCGGCGGGCTAACCGCTCCTGCGCTCCAGCGCGGCAGCTGTGGAACTCGCCCGCTTCGCGGGCTCAAACAGTCCTCGCTCCCGCCGCGCTTGCGCTTGTCGCAGCCCGCGAGTCGCATGAAGGCCCCGGCGGCGTGTTTCCAGCCGTTCCCCTAAACGCGGGCGTAGGTGAGGCCGTAGACGGTTTCGCAACCTGCGGCAAGAAGGGCGTCGGTTGCGGCGCACAACGTGGAGCCGGTCGTGAAAACGTCGTCGACGAGCAGGATACGGAGCGGCATTTCGTCCTCGAGCGCTTCGAAACGCCCGTCGAGGTTGGCGATGCGCTGCGTTCCAGAGAGCGTGCGCTGGTCGCGCGTCTTGGGACGCGCCAGGGTATCTACGCACGACACGCCAAGCTCGGCTGCCACATCATGTGCGATAAGGCTTGCGTGATCGTATCCACGGCGGCGGTAGGCCGCGAGCGTCGACGGCACGTACGTCACGGCGTCGAAGCGCCAATCGGGAGGAACCATCCTTGCCATCGCCGACGCCATCACGGCTGACAGGCGCTGCTCGCCCTGGTCCTTGAACACGCGCACGACCCTTCCCGCATCTTCGCCGAACACGACGGCGCTCGCGCATGCCGCAAACGGAAGGCTCTTGCGCCCCAAGCGCCCGAGGGCGACGGGGTTGCACATATCGCACTGCACGTACCCGAACGGCGACCCGCAACGACGGCAGGCGCGCCACCAATCCACATGGGGAATCGAGGCTGCGCACCTCTCGCAGAGCACCTCTCCCAACGCATCGCACAGTGCGCAGCGCGTTGGCCATAGCGTCTCGGCCGCCACTTCGGCGGCGAACCGCAACGCCTGTCGAACCGTTCCGTGGAAATCGTCCATAACCGAACGGTACAAGAGCCCATTCTTCAAACGAGCTGCCGCAACCTGACGCGCATGCGCTCGAAAACGACGGAGGCCCGACAGCTTTTCGCTGCCGGGCCTCCGATTTGCTGCGGATTTTCGACCGATTATCGCTCGGCGTTCGCTCCCATGACGAGCGCATCCGACGTCTTAGCGTCGGCGAAGTCCTCGGCCGACATGGCAATGGTGTGCGTGATCGGCTTCCACTCGGCCTTCTTCACCAACGCGACCAGCGCGATGGGGATGTAGGTCAGCATGAAGAACGGGAACGTGAACATGTAGCGGATCTTCTTGCCCGTGGTGGAACGGATGGAATCCCATTCCACGAACGTGGTCAGCACGCCGAACATGAACATGACCACCACGTAGCTGAGCAAGCAGAACGCCAGCGACGACACCGAGGACGCAACCATGACGCCCGTCGACATGGCGCCCGTCAGGCCGAGCACCAGGATCGTGCCGTTGAACAGCACCGAGATGATCGTCAGCAGCATGGCCGGCGAAATGGTCATCAGCATGTCGTAGCACGCGAACTTGTGGCCCTTGGTCTGCGTGAAGATGCCCTTCACCAGCTGACCGGCATATTTGCCGAACACCTGGTAGAAGCCCTTCGCCCAACGGAAGCGTTGGTTCCACGAATCGCGGAACGTGATGGGCTGCTCGTCATAGAGCACCGCGGTCGGGCAATACGAGATGCGCAGGCCGTCGATGATGCTCGAAGTCGAGAACTCGATGTCCTCGGTCAGCAGGTGCCACTTCCAGCCGCCGACCTTGTTGATGATCTCGGCGCTGATGAAGAAGCCCGTGCCGGAGATGGCGCAGCTCGTGTTCAGGTTCAGGCGAGCCTGGCTCAGGAACTTCGCCTCGCGCAGGAACCACGTGGCGTAACCGGCGGAAATCCAGTTCGAATCGTAGTTCTTCGAGTTGCGGTAGCTCGTCGAAGCCATCGCGCCGTTGTCGAACGTCTTGTTCATCTCGCGGAAGTAGTTCACGTCGAGCACGTTGTCGGCGTCGAACACGAAGTAGGCCTCGTAACCGCGGTCGGCGTAGCGCGACAGGATGGTCTTAATGGCGAAGTCGAGCGCATAGCCCTTGCCGATGAGCTCGTCGTTGAAGCGGCGGAACACCGTTGCGCCGGCCTCCTCGGCGATTTCGGCCGTATTGTCAGTGCAGTTGTCGGCAATCACGAAGATGTCGATGAGCTCCTGCGGATAGTTCTGCACCTTGATGGAATGGATGAGGTTGCCGATGACGGCCGCCTCGTTACGCGCCGAGATGAGCACGGCGTAACGGTGGTTCTTCTTGGCCGTGAGCTCTTTGGGCTTGGTGGTCAGCACGTTGAACACGTAATACAGCTGATAGGCGAAACAAATGGTGAAAATCAGAAACACGCTGAAGTTGAAGACGTCGACGAACGACACCTGCGAGAAAAACTGGTCTACCACAGCTTCCTTCTTCTTACGCGCCGCCCCCTCGCGGCTCCCGGCGTTCAACGTGGGGTGCCGGTCCTTCCCCATCCCACATGTTGTGTCCCTTGCACAACAAAGCCCACGTATCGTGAGCCGCAGGGAATTATAGCTAGATAGCCGAAATGCAAGCGCATCTTTTTATTGACAAGTGGTAAAACCCCAGGTCAGGTACGGATTGTTGGGAAACGTGCAAACTATCTTCACCAAGCCCCCATAAATAATCGGGCGGCCCGTTCATCGCAGGCCGCCCGAATTGCGAAAACCATGGCACAACCGAAGCCGAAAAACTAGCTCCCGTCTGCGTAAAGGCCCGAATACATGGTGTCGGACCCGCTCGTGAAATCGCCGGTGGAAGCCGACATCACGAACTCGTGCGAGCTGACGACCGCACCGGCCGACGAACCGATTTGCGTACCGAAGATGGTGATGACGCCGACGCTCGTTTCGCACTTGACGTCAATCGAATTGCCCCAGACGCTTCCCTTGGCCACATAGTCGATCTGGCCCACCGAGGGAAACTCGCCCGAACCCTCGAACGTGAACTCTTTGTCGACACACGTCCCCGCGAAGCGCGCATCCTCGAGGTCGCCGACGTTCAGCACGCCGGCAATCGCCCCTTCGTTGCTCTTCAGCGACAGCGTTCCGCGCCTGTGCAGTTTCGGCGTATCGACCGCAACGTCGAACAATCCGTCAATCATGCGGCTCCCCCTAGAACTTCCAGCTGTTCATGTAGGCGATCTGCTCCTCTGTGAGCTCGTCGATCTCGACGCCGAGCGTCTCGAGCTTCACCTTCGCCACGCCGTCGTCGATCTCGGCCGGCACGTCGTAGACCTTGTTTTCCAGCTCCGAGGCGTGCTGGTACAGGTACTCGGCCGCGAGCGCCTGGTTGACGAAGCTCATGTCCATGACGGAGGCCGGGTGCCCCTCGGCGCACGCCAGGTTCACCAGGCGGCCCTGCGCCAAGAGCACGATCTTGCGGCCGTCGGTCAGCGTGTACTCCTCGACGAGCGGCTTCAGCTCGACCTTCGAGGTGGAGTGCTCCTCGAGCCAGGGGATGTTGATCTCGGAGTCGAAGTGGCCCGAGTTGCAGAGTATCGCGCCGTCCTTCATGTTTTCGAAGGCGGGAGCGTCGACGACCTTGCAGTCGCCGGTGACGGTGACCCACACGTCGCAGTACTTGGCGGCCTCCTCGGCCTTCATGACACGGTAGCCCTCCATGTGGGCCTCGAGCGCCTTCAGCGGGTCGACCTCGCAGACGATGACGTCCATGCCCATGCCCTTCGCGCGCAGCGCCAGGCCGCTGCCGCAATGGCCGTAGCCCGAGATGACGATGGTGCGCCCGCACAGCAGCCGGTTCGTGGCGCGCACGATGCCGTCGAGCGTCGACTGGCCCGTGCCGTAGTGGTTGTCGAAGAAGTGCTTGGTGTTGGCGTCGTTGATGTTGAAGACGGGGTAGCCGAGCGCGCCCTCCGCGGCCATGGCCGCCAGGCGCACGACGCCGGTCGTGGTCTCCTCGGTGCCGCCGATGACGCCGGCGAGCTTCTCGCGGAAACGCGTGTGCAGCGCGGTGTCGAGGTCGGCGCCGTCGTCCATGATGATCTGCGGGTCGGTGGCGACCACCGCGTCGATGTGGGCGTTGTAGGTGTCGGCGTCCTCGCCTGCGATGGCGTACACGTCGATGCCGAAGTCGCGCACGAGGGCCGCGGCCGTGTCGTCCTGGGTGGAAAGCGGGTTGCTCGCGCACAGCGCCACCTTGGCGCCGCTTGCCACGAGCGCGCGCATGAGGTTGGCGGTCTCGGTGGTCACGTGCATGCACGCGCCGATGCGCACGCCTTCCAGGGGCTTTTCCGCCTCGAAGCGCTCGCGGATGCGCGTGAGCACCGGCATGTCGCGCTCGGCCCACAGGATTCGTGCCAGGCCGGCGTCCGCCAGGTTGATGTCCTTGATCTCGTATGCCATGGAATACCTCCGTGTAGTGTTGATTAGCGCGTTTCAGGGTAGCACATTCTGCATACGAGCTCGTTTGGAAGGCTGGTTGAATGTAAGCAGTTGAACGTCACCCCAGGGGTGATGTTCAATTTGAAGAAACGCTCCTACGCAAAGACAAGACCTCAACAAATTGAACATCACCCCTGGGGTGAGCGTTCAACTAAAACGTGGCTTTGTGAATCATCTCGCGCAGCAGGCGCGCCGAACGCTCGTTGATCTTGGGGATGTACACGTCCATGAGCTGCAGCATCTTCTCTTTATCGCCGGGCAGCAAGCCATCGAAGCGGATGATGTCGGAATCGTGCGAGCAGACGATCTTCGCCGGGCAATCGAGATGCTCGATGAACGTGCGAATCTCCTGCGCTGCCTCGACCTCGCCCGCAGGCGACCAACGGCCGGCAGCGATATCTTCGGCAAGCGGCCACGTCTTCGTCGGCGTCAGCGTGACGATAAGGATGGTGCGAGGCCGGGCGGCGCTAAACGCTTCGGCCGACGCCAGTGCGTTTTCGGTTCCCCTCCCCGCCCCGGCCAAACCCGCTAGGTAGAAGAACGTGAAATCGATGCCCGCCCTGTGCATGCGCTCGCCCTGCTCGACCAAATCGGCAGCCGTCTGGCCCTTTTCCATGAAGGACAGCACTTCGTCCCAGCCGCTCTCAGCGCCGATGGCCAGGTCGTTCACACCGCGCGAAGCCAGCTCCGCAAGCTCGTCATCGGTCTTGCGTGCGATATCCATGATGCGGCAGAACCCGCCGTAGCTGTTCACCGTGGGAATACGCGCTTCCACGGCATCGAAGATCTCGAGCAGCCGCTCGTTCGGCAACGCGAAGGGATTGCCGCCCGTCAGGTATACGCGCCTCGTCAGCGCCGTTGCCGTGCGCGCAATCTCGTCGATATCCTCGACGATTTCCTCCATGGGCGACGGCCGGAACGGCACGCCCGTGTATATGTCGCAAAAACGGCACTTCCCGTGCGTGCAACCGTCCGACACCTGAAGCATCGGGCACATCATGTCCTGCGGCGGCCGATGCTGCGGCCGATTAATATGCGCCATGCCACCAACCCCTTATCTTCCTGGCTGACATTTTACTGCCCCAGGTTGGCGCATCACGCATGCACGTTCGTCCTTTTGCATAAAGAAGGGGCTTCTCACAACGAGAAGCCCCTGAACGTTACTCTGCCAGCTCACTTAGCGGCGGCCGAACTTTCTAGAGCGCACGAGCACGAACGCAACGATCGTGGTGTTAAAGGAATTACCGGGATTCTCATTGCGCCTATCGGTTGTTGATATCTTTGATATCATTCCATGGTATACTCAGGCAAAAATCGAATGACAGGGGGAAGCCATGGCCGACTTGCTCGTACGCAACATTCCCGAGGAAACGAAGCGGCAGCTCGCCCTGCGCGCCGCCGAGAACGGGCGCTCGCAAAGCGCCGAGGCGGTCGCCATCCTGGAGGCATCGCTGCAACCCGAACAGAAAAGCTGGATCCGCCGGTTGTACGAGGTCTCCCAAGAAGTCGGCGGCGTCGAGCTTGAATTGCCCGCGCGCCAGCCTGCGCGCGACTTCTCATTCGGGGAGGCGTGAGCATGTACGTCCTCGACACCAACGTCATCTCGGAATTCGTAAAGCCCAACGTCGACAGCAGCGTGCTCTCCTTCATGTACGACCACGAGGCCGA
Source organism: Eggerthellaceae bacterium (assembly GCA_017459925.1). GTDB lineage: Bacteria > Actinomycetota > Coriobacteriia > Coriobacteriales > Eggerthellaceae > UBA9715. The sequence goes on along the minus strand of JAFUCC010000032.1, from coordinate 3,798 downwards.
CGTCTTCACGACGAGCATCGCCATTCAGGAACTCTATTACGGCGTACTGCACATGGCCGAAGGAAGACGGCAAGACAAGCTGCACAGGTCGATCGACGCCATCGTGCGTGATTGCGCTAACCGGACGCTGGCATTCGACGCGTTCAGCGGTTTTCTCTGCGGCGAATTGCGCGTTAAAGCCCAGCAGCTCGGTCGTGGCGCAACGATCGAGGACCTCATGATTGCCGTCATCTGCAAACGGCACGACGCGGTGCTGGTCACGCGTAATGTGAAGGATTTCGACTACCTCGGCATCGACGTCATGAACCCGTTCGAATACGAATCCCCCACCCTTGCCGAGTTGAAACGCCGGGAGCAAGAACGCCAGGGATAGCGGCCCACGTTGGCTCCGAAATAAGAAGCGCCGACATACCATGTAGGTGTGCCGGCGCTTCCTCTCCAAGAAGACGGTGAAGTTCGTCCCCTCCCAGAAACAAGCTTCACGTCATTGAAAAGGCGATTTCCGCTGACAGGCATTATAGCACCGTTCGCCTTTGAAACAACGACAAATTTCAGCCCATTCACCTGCGCAAACAGTTAATTGCGCCACATGTCCCACGCCGTAGGGCATTGGGCCTGCGTAATCCGCACCGACTTACAGCTCGCGGCGGGCTTCGATGGCGCGCGACAACGTGACCTCGTCGACGAAGTCGAGCTCGCCGCCGACGGGCATGCCGCTGGCCAGGCGCGACACCGTGATGTCAAGCGGCTTCACGAGACGCGCAATGTAGGCGGCCGTTGTCTCGCCTTCCACATTGGGGTTCGTGGCCAAGATGATTTCCCGCACATCCTCGGATGCCAGCCGGCGCAGCAGCTCGGCGATGTGCAGCTCGTCGGGGCCGATGCCCTCCATTGGCGCCAACTCGCCGCCGAGCACGTGGTACAAACCCGAGAACGCGCCCGTGCGCTCGATGGCGGCGATGTCACGCGGCTCGGCAACCACGCAGATGACGCCTTCGTCGCGCTTGCCCGATTGGCAGATTTCGCACAGGTCGTCCTCGGCGTAGTTGAAGCAGCGCGAGCAGAAATGCACCGTGCTCTTCACCTCGGTGATGGCCTCGGCTAGGCGCAGCACGGTGGCGCTGTCGGTGTTCATCATCCAGTACGCGATGCGCTGGGCCGACTTCGACCCGATGCCGGGCAGCCGCTCGAGCTCGTCGAGCAGCTTCTGCAGTGCAGGAGCCTGGCTCATTAGAACAACCCGGGAATGGACATGCCGCCGGTCACGGAAGCAAGGCGCGCCTCGCCCTGTTCGGCCACGCCGCGCAGCGCCTCGTTCACGGCTGCGAGCACGAGGTCCTGCAGCATGTCGACATCATCAGGGTCGACCACCTCGGGCTTGATCGCAATCGACTGGATGGAGCCGTCGCCCACTGCCGTGGCCTCGACCATGCCGCCTCCGACCGTGGCGGTGTACGTCATTTCCTTGATTTCCTCCTGCGCGCGCGCAAGCTCGAGCTGCATCTTCTGCGCTTGCTGCATCATCTGGTTCATGTCCATAAGGTGCTTCCTTTCGTCTGTGTCAACATTGCCTGGTCAGATTGACGCGCTTTCTATTCATCGACTTCGCTGAACACCACGTTTCCCCCGAAGCCGGCTTGAAGCATGGCCTCGATGTCGTTCACGCCATCCGGGCTTGCATTGTCAGACGGCGAAGGTGCCGTGGAGGTATCTGGCGTCGACGGCCCGAGGTCCTCGTAAGGAACGGGCTCGTAGGGAATGTCTTCGTAGGGAACCTGATCGTACGGAACGGGTTCGGGTTCTGGCGTGGGCTGCGGCTCGAACGCCGGCTTCGGTTCGGGCTCAGGTTGAAACTCTGGCTCGGGCTTCGGCTCAGCCTTCGACTCGCGTCTTGCCGCCGGCTGGGCAGCCGTGCTCCCGGCCTGCTCGTATGCGAATGGAACATCGGCGCCTGCGGCCTTGCGCAGCGCATCGGTCAGGGCGTCTTGCACATCGGGCTTCTGCACCGCGTTGAACGCGAACGCGCTTTCCGCCGGGAACACGACCTTCACCATGCCGGCGGCTTCGTCGAAGCGCACCTTCGTGCCCATGAACAGCACGCCGTACGCCTGTTTCTCTTTCTTGACAGCGTTGAGCGCAGCTTGCCAGATGCGCTGTAGCGCCGCGGGGTTGGAAAGGGCGTCTAACGGCGCGCTTCCTGCAGGCGCCGCTTCACGCGAAGCGGGAGCCGAAGCCGGCTCGGAAGTTTCCGCAGATCCGGGAATAGGCTCGATTTCTGGCACGGGCTCAGGCTCGGCAGGCCGAGCTGCCGTGGAAACGGGGTCGGGCGCGATGAATCGCGCCCCTACGTATGCAGCCTGCTGCGCGGCCGGCTGCTCGCTCACGACATGCGCCACGGCGGAATAGCCCGACTCGAGCGCCTCGATGCGCTCGGCCAGCGCTTCCAGCGTCAGGTCGGAATCGGGGCGCACCATGCGCGTGAGCGCGATCTCGAACGCCAAACGCGGATTCGAGGATGTTTTCAATTCGGCAGTCAGGTCGCCCAACACGCCGAGCAGACGGCTCGCGCGGTCGGCGCCGAACCACTGCAACTCGCTCGCGAGCTGGCGACGCGTCGTTTCAGACACTTCGATCTCGGCATCGTCGCCCACGAGCGCCATGACGTACAGGTTGCGCACGTGCTCGGACATATCGCGCACGAACTGGGCCAAATCGGCGCCGGTTTCCACGTAAGCAGCGACCCAACGGAAGCAGCTCGCGATGTCGCGGCTGCCCACATGCGCCATGATCTCGGCCAAGTCGCTGGAATCGATGGAACCGAGCAGGTACTCGGCGCCCTTCAGCGTCACCTTCCCGCCCTCGTAGGCGATGATCTGCTCGAGGGAGGTCAAGGCGTTACGCAGGCCGCCTTCGGCCCGCTGGGCAATGAGGTCGAGCGCCTCCCCTTCGAACTCGACATCCTCGGCCATGCAGATGGCGCCCAGCCGCGACACCATAGTCTCGGGGGCAATGCGGCGGAAGTCGAAGCGCTGGCAACGCGAATGGATGGTCTCGGGAACCTTCTGCGGATCGGTCGTGCAGAGGATGAACACCACGTGCGAAGGCGGCTCTTCCAGCGTCTTCAGCAGTGCGTTGAACGCAGCCGTCGACAGCATGTGAACCTCGTCGATGATGTAAACCTTGTACCGCCCGCGCGTCGGCGCGAACTGCACGCGGCTGATGATCTCCTCGCGGACGTTTTCCACACCCGTGCGGCTTGCCGCGTCGAGTTCGTACACGTCGGGATGCGCACCCTCGGCGATGAGCTCACAATCCTCGCACGTGCCATCCGGATCGGGCGTGGGCCCGCTTTGGCAGAGCAGCGCCTTCGCCAACAGGCGCGCCGTGGTGGTCTTGCCCGTGCCGCGCGGCCCGCAGAACAGGTATGCGTGCGAAACCTTGTCCTGCGCGATGGCGTTTTTCAGCGTGCGCTCGATGGGCTCCTGCCCCACCACGTCCTCGAACACCTGCGGACGGTATTTACGATATAAAGCCTCAGCCATATTCCAGCTCTTTTCTGATTCAGGCCAAATGGTGTTTCAAGTTCTTGATTGTATATCTTACCGAACCCGCGCCCAAGCGGAAGAGCGAAGCCTTGTTGGCAGGAGGGGCAACGCGCGCAGTTCCGCAGCGAGCGAAGCGTCGAGTTGGCGGAAGGTTGAACGTTATCCCTGGGGCAGCTGGCAGTTGAACGTCACCCCAGGGAAGATGTTCAATTTGTTGTAGGAGCGCTTCTGCAAATTGAACATCTTCCCTGGG